>JAEEIT010000172.1 GCA_016281535.1 Clostridia bacterium
ATCTCACACGCGAAATACTGCACATCATTCTGCACGATACGCAGAACAGGTTCATTCTGCTTGACACTCAGATCACCCGTGATGATACTGTTCGATTCCTTGATCAGTGATTCGCACTTCGTGTCGACCATGTCCATCAGAAGATCGTAGGTAATATCGGTCTCGTGTCCGTCAAGCTTGTACGATACGATTCCGGGTGCGTCGGCATAGATAGAATTTGCCCGGTTCTCCAGCTGGTTCCTAAGAGAAGTCTCGCTTCCTCGTAGCGCTGTCAGCTGTTCATCGTTAAAATCCACATCCATAAGATCCGTATCTCTCTTCTCCATCAGTACACGGATCGAAGATGCATAGCTGGTCATGTTACTGAGTTTCATCAGCATCGTATCCTGACGCACCATGGTGATGATCGGCTTAATTTCTTCATTTGTCTCACTGAAGATCTCTTTCGCAGCGACACCCTTCCCCTGCAACATCAGCTGACGTTCACGGTCTACGATCTGCTGCTCGACATTATACAGTTCTGTAAGTGTGGACTCCATGCCTTCCGGGATGACCATCGCCAGAAGCTGTCCCTTGGCAACACGGCTTCCTTCCGTCGCCTGACTCAGAAGCGAACCTGTATGTGTAGAGGTCATGACCGTCTCATTTCTCATAACGAGCGCGGAGGCACCAAGTGTATGCTCGATCGATCCTTCCGTGGCGAAAGCATAGGTCGGCTTGGCCGCCACATAGTCCACAACATACAGTACAGCGATGATCAGCATGCCCACCAGGAGCAGAATGCTGAGGAACGCATTAAAAGCCGCACGAAGCGCATCTCTTTTACGCTTCTTCGCCATATGGCGTCTTCTATCTTCTCCGACTTCGGGTCTTGTCTCCTGAAGGATCTCCGGAACGGCTTTTGCCTTCTTCTCGGCTTCCTCTTCAGCAAGAGCCAGAGCCTTTACCTCTTCTTTCCGCTTCTCACGCAGTTTCGCTTTCTGAAGATTCCTGTTCTTTCTTTCGACCTGACGGACCTTCCACCAGGACAGCTTTCTTGCCCTCGACGCAGGAGCATCCTTCTCAGCATTCACCGGTTTCTTCACTTCCGGCTCATCCCCGAAGAGCGGCCGCCGGAACTGTGGCGGTACCGGATCCGTGGCATTCTGCTGTTTATTCTCATGTGTGACACCGGAAACGATCTTCTTCTGCCGTTCGAGTTCACGCTCCTTCTGCACATTCCGCATCGGAGTGGTATTCTTCTTACGTTCAGGTGCTTTTGCCGGTTTGTTCATACCGGTTCTCGGAGACGCATTCTCTGCTGCTTGGAACGGGGTAACAGCAGGATCGGAAACAGAGCGGTTCTCAGGGCGTACCTGACCGGACGGCCGGTTTGGGTTACGCGGACGGTTTACGGATGCCGGACGGCTTCCGTTATTCGGTCGGTTCCCGCCATTCGGGCGGCTACCGTTATGGGGGCGGTTGCCATTGTTCGGACGCTTGCCCTTCGCCATATCAGTTCTTCTCCATCATGTCCGAGACGGCCATCATGACCGCCAGTTTCACTTGTTCAAACACCAGTCCGCCCTGCATATAGACAAGGTACGGCGGTTTTACGGGACCGTCTGCCGAAAGTTCAATGGACGCTCCCTGTACGAAAGCACCTGCCGCCATCACTACCTGCGCATCGTAACCGGGCATATCCCACGGTTCCGGCGATACGAAAGAATCCACCGGCGAACAGCTCTGTACTTTTCTACAAAAGTTTACCATTTGTTTCTCATCTGGGAAAGCGACACTTTGCACAATATCTCCTCGGGCCTCTGTCGAAGCCGGTGCACAGTTACATCCCGCCATCTCGAGCATCTTCGCCGCAAACACCGCACCTTTAAGAGCTTCCGCCACGACATGCGGCGCCAGGAAAAGCCCCTGGGCGATCTGCCGGTTAAATCCAAGGCTCGGTCCGACATGGCTACCGAGTCCGGGTGCCGTGACACGCTCCGCTACCCGTTCCACCAGATCCTTACGGCCGGCAACATACGCGCCGGACGGACAGATTCCGCCACCGGCATTCTTAATCAGTGACCCGGCACAGAGATCGGCGCCAAGCGCACATGGCTCCTTCGTTTCAACAAACTCACCATAGCAGTTATCGACGAATACGATAATATCCTTCCGTATTCCTTTCACCAGATCAATGACAGCGCGGATATCCTCTGAACGCAGAGCTCTTCTGCTCGTGTACCCTTTCGATTTCTGGAGGAATACCACTTTCGTCTCCGGCTTGATCGCAGAAGCGATCGCTTCGAGGTCCGGAGAACCGTCTTCCTTGAGCTGCACTTCGTTATACTTCATTCCGTAATCAAGAAGTGATCCGGTAAAAGTATCGTCCTTCTTCTCGACTCCCAATGCCGAAGCCAGCGTGTCATAAGGCCGCCCTGTCACTGCAAGCATTTCTTCTCCGGGTTTCAGTATGCCGAACAGGCACGCGACCAGGATCTGCGTTCCGCAGGTGACCTGAATGCGTACATAGGCAGCTTCCGCACCGAAGATCTGCGCATACATTTCTTCGATCTTTTCTCTTCCTATGTCGTCATACCCGTATCCCGTTGTCGATCCGAGATGTGCCTCTGCGAAGCGCGCATCACGGAAGGCCTGAAGGACACGTAACTGGTTGATTTCTCTAACTTTTTCAATTTCAGCAAATACAGAAGAAACGGTGGTCATCGCTTCAGAAGCCATTTGAACCACCGATTCCCGAATTCCATATTCACTATACGGTACAGAATTCATCAGATGCCGTAAACCTCCTCAGGACTTAAGATCCGGATCCCGGCCTCTTCGAACTTCTTAATAACAGGATCGAAGTTCTGTACACGGATAACCATAACCGCTTCCGAAGACTTTCTTCCGACAAATCCGTAGATATACTCCATAGACTCACCCGTCTCCGAGAATGTCATCAGCGATTGATCGAGTGTGCCGGGCTTATCCGGGATCGCAATCGCCAGAACAGGGGTCATGCTCACTGTAAATCCTGCTTCCGTAAGAACACTGACTGCCTCTTCCGGCTTGTCGAGGATCATACGGAGGATACCGTAATCGGTCGAATCTGCAACATAGAGGGCACGGATATCAATATCCGCCTTTCCCAGGACCTTCGTCACCTCAGCCAGACGGCCGAAAGAATTCTCAAGGAAAACATTGATCTGTTTCACTAACATAAGCGGATCCTCCTTCTCTTTATCAGTTCTATTATACCCTAAACAACAAGCTTATGCGAAGAAATCGCGACCCATCTCAAATGCCTTTACATTCATCGGGATGAGTTTGGCTTTACTTGCGAAAGCTTCATTGATCGCTTCGATCCACATCTCTTTCGGAAAATCCATTCCGGCGGAAAGAGCGCCGACCATGACCATGTTGACGGCTTTGCTGCTGCCACAAGAAAGAGCAGCCGAGAGCGCGTCAAATTCCACGATCTTCGTGTTACCGGAAGAAGATGCATCGAGCGCATCCTTAATGTTTTCCGGATACTCGGCATTTCCGAGAAGTACCGGGAGAGACTTGATCTTCTGGGAATTGACCAGAAGAACGCCGTCCTTCTTCAGAAGATTCGCCCAGCGGACTGCTTCGACTTCTTCGAAAGCCAGCACATAGTCAGCCATGCCTTCTTCGATGATCGGAGAATAGACCTTCTCCCCCATTCTTACATAAGTGATAACGGAACCGCCACGCTGGCTCATGCCATGCACTTCCGACACCTTAATATCCAATCCCTGCTTCATAGCCAGAATGCCGAGGAGCTTACCGGCAATCAGAGTTCCCTGTCCGCCGACACCGGCGAGTACGATTGAAATATCTTTAGCCATATTACGCTTCCTCCTTCTTGGAAAGTGCATCGAACTTGCACATATTGATGCACAGCCCGCAGGCATTACATGCCTCCGGATCGATCACCGGCTTCTTATCCGGGCCGGCAACCAGTGCCGGGCACATGATACGCGAGCAGGCACCGCACTTCTTGCAGGTCTCATCGTTCAGTACAATAGAAACACCCTTCGGCTTCTTTCCTGTCGGAATCAAAGCACACGGACGACGTACGATAATCACGGATACACAATCCTTCGCGATCTCTTCTTTCACGATTCTCTCTACTTCATACGTATCTACCGGATCCACTGTCCGTACGGAAGTAACACCGACACTTCTGCAGAGTGTCTCCAGGTCGATCGCCGGAGCCGGCTGCAGACGGATATTCATACCGGAAGCAGGATTCTGCTGGTGACCGGTCATACCCGTAATGGAGTTATCAAGGATCATGACGGTGATGGAACTCTGGTTATATACTGCGTTGATCAGGTTCGTAACACCGGAATGCAGGAAGGTGGAGTCACCGATGACCGCCACGGTCTTTCTGCTGTCCTCTCCGTCACTGGCCTTATCAAAGCCGTGTGCCATACCCACCGAAGCACCCATGCAGACGGAGACATCCATCGCGGCTGTCGGCGGAAGCGTACCGAGTGTGTAACATCCGATATCGCCCATGACCTGCACTTTCGCACGGTTCAGCGCCAGGAACATGCCCTTATGAGGACAGCCCGCACAGAGTAGCGGCGGACGGCCCGGAGCCTTCGGAAGCTTGTCGAGGTCCAGTGCTTTCTCCGGAAGAGCTTCCGAAGAAAGAGCAGCGCGGATCATTCTGGCATTGTATTCGCCCTGGAGCGTAAAGAGGTTCTTTCCCTCACATGCAACACCTGCAGCCTTGATCTCTGTCTCCATAAACGGATCCAGTTCTTCCACAACGATCAGACGGTCCACCTTGCTTGCGAAATCAGAGATCAGTCCCATCGGCAGTGGCCATACACAGCCTAGTTTCAGGACAGATGCGGTCGGAACCGCTTCCTTCACATACTGGTACGCAGCACCGGCGGTAATAATACCGATCTTGGTATCATTCATCTCGAGTTTGTGGATCCCGAGGCCCATGAACTCTTCATCCGAAGCCTTGGCAATATCCAGCGTTCTCTGCTCGACTACGACATGACGCTTGATGGCCATCGCCGGCATCATGACGTACTTATTCACGTTCTTCTCGTAAGGCTTTACAACGATGTCTTCCGGCTCGCCCAGTTCCACGATGGAACGGGAATGGGACACACGTGTATGCATACGGAGGATGACAGGGGTGTCGAAGCGCTCGGAAAGTTCGAACGCCATCTTCGCGAAATCCTTACATTCCTGACTGTCCGAAGGTTCCAGAACCATAAGTTTCGCAGCACGGCCATAATTTCTGCTGTCCTGCTCGTCCTGGGAACTGTGCATGCCCGGATCATCGGCAACGACGAAGACCAGACCACCGTTTACACCTTCATATGCCGCCGTAAACATCGGGTCTGCCGCCACGTTCATACCGACATGCTTCATGCACGTCATCGCACGTGCGCCACGGATGCTGGCACCGATTGCTACCTCGGATGCCACCTTCTCGTTCGTCGCCCACTCGCAGTAAATGCGGTCGTACGTGGCGATCGTCTCTGTGATCTCTGTGCTCGGCGTACCCGGATAGGAGGAAACGACCTTCACTCCCGCCTCATAGGCACCGCGCGCCACAGCTTCATTGCCTAACATGATCTTTTTCACTGTGCGTACCTCGTTTCTATGTTCGTTGATTCTATATTCCTTGATCGTAGATCAAATAATGGACACCAGAATATTGTAACACGAAACCGAGCGTATAGAACAGACAATTGTATTACGCCTGTTCGTCAACGACAGACTTGTCTACGCCCTTCTTGTCCAGTTTCGGAGAGATGACGTCCTCCGGCATATCGGCAAAAGCTCTGTCAACGACCTTCTTGTCCAGCTTCGGTGTGATCCAGGATACCACCGGTACCAGGATGATGCCGAACAGCATGGCGAAAGCACCGGCATTGATCGGAGACGCCAGATTGATCGGAAGTCCTGTCGGGAACTTGAAGCTGTGGCCGAAGAGGGCACCGTTACTCAGGATCAGGTGGGACACGGTAATGCCTACACCACTGATGAAGGAAGCCCATACGGCAGCTTTTGTTACGCCCTTCCAGAAGAGGCCATAGAGGAACGGGGCCAGGAAGGATCCGGCCATAGCGCCCCAGGAGATGGACATCAGCTTGGTAATATACATATCATTGCTTCTGTAGGAGTAGATCGCAAGAAGCATGGAAATCAGTACGAATACGGCAAGAAGGATACGGATAATGCTGACCTTCTTCTTCTCGTTCATATCCTTGATCACATTATCAGCCAGAACATCGAGCGTAATGGTGGAGCTCGACGTCAGTACCAGAGAAGTCAGTGTGGACATGGAAGCAGACAGCACCAGTACAACAAGGATCGCAACCAGAAGTGTCGGGATCGCCATATCCAGAATGATCGGCATGATCTTATCCATATTCAGTCCGCCGGAAGCAGTCTTGATATCGTCTGCCGTGACGAAGATACGGGCGAAACCACCCATGAAATACGAGCCGCCGGCAATGATAACGGCGAAGACCGTAGAAACGATAGTGGCTGTATGAACAGACTTGTCATCCTTGATGGAGTAGAATTTCTGCACCATCTGCGGAAGTCCCCATGTCCCGAGAGAGGTCAGGATCACTACACCCAGAAGATTCAGAGGCTCCGGTCCGAATAGCGACGAATAGACGCCCTGGAAAGAAGAACCATTCGCAGCCGGAACCGAAGAGAGCTTCGTGAGAGAGTCCATCATACCACCATGATAGTTGAGTACGCAGAAGATCGTAAGAACGATACCCACGATCATGATCGTACCCTGGATAAAGTCGTTGATCGCCGTGGACATATATCCGCCGAGGATAACATATGTTGCAGCAAGAAGGCTCATGACGATAATGCAGATCTCGTAACCGTAAGAGATTCGGTCAAGACGCAGAGCCGATGTAAACAGATAGGAAAGACCATTAAATACAGAAGCGGAGTACGGGATCATAAAGATAAAGATGATGATCGCCGCAGTCACACGCAGGGATTTCGAGCCATAACGCTTACCGAAGAAGTCCGGCATCGTATTCGTGTTCAGCGTCTTCGTCATGATGCGGCAGCGCTTACCGAGAATGACCCATGCAGCAAGAGAACCGATGAAGGCATTGCCAAGACCGATCCACAAAGCGGAAACACCGAAGTCCCAACCGAACTTACCTGCATATCCGATGAAAATAACTGCAGAAAAATACGTGGCGCCGAATGAGAAAGCCGTGAGCCACGGTCCTACCTTTCTACCGCCGAGTACAAAAGAAGAAACATCTTTCGTGTTTTTTCTCGAGTACACACCTACCGAGATGATCATTGCGAAGAACACGACAATGACGATCCCATACAACAAGTCGAGAGAATCCATAATCTACCATCCTTCTGCTGCCGATATATATGACAGCCCTACATTTTTACTTCTGCCCATGAACAGGGCATAAAAACTACATTCCTATAATAGCAGACAAAAGAAAAGTTGCAAGAACTTTTTCTTTCAGAAGCCGTTTTTTCGTCTCACCCGCTCTCCGGCACCTCCGGAATCCGATACATAGACGAAAAGGAGAGATCGCTCGAGACTTCAAACAGTTTGCTTACGCAAAACTCGTCTCTTACGATATCTCCTTTTCGTCTTTTCTTTCATGATCCGGAGGCGACGAAGCGCGGTTATTCGATACTAACGGTTTCTCCGCAGGACAGATAATGCAGCTTTTCTCCCACTTCGTCTCTTAAGAACTGATACGGTTCCCGGCCTGTACAGTGGCACGTGTAGAACTCCGCGCAGGAGTTACGGATCGCCTTCGCCGCCTCGAGGAGTTTATCCTCATCCCAGAGCACATCATACTTCATGAAATGAAATCCTCCGACAAAAGCATCGAACGAGAATCCGTAGATCAGATTGATCAGGCCTTTATGCGAACATCCGCTGATGAGATAGTTCTTATATCCTTCATGGATCAGAAGATACATCTCATGCTCGAAAAGCTCCTTCTCCATATACTTTCCCCGTCCGACCTTCAATCCGTTCGTTTCGATCGGAACTTTCCGCTTCGTAAGCGTCACGAAAGACAGCTCATGATCGATGTCTATATCTTCCCGCACTTTAATGAAGCGCGGATGGCCATCCAGCGTCGGATCCAGCCCGATAAACTCGTTTCTTCCATTAAAATGCGGCTCGAAAACCAGTTCGTGCATATAAACGTTGGCGATCTTGTTGATATCCAGGAACGTCAGAAGTCCTCCACCGTGATCATAATGACCATGCGAGAGAAACGCGATATCGACCATTCCGAGATCGATCCCCAGTTTTTCAGCATTCGCAGCAAAGTTATCACTCGATCCGAAATCAAAGAGGATCTTATGTTTCTCAGTCTCAATATATAGACTTAGGCCGTGCTCTGCCTTAAGACCACAAGTACTCGTATTCTCAGATATGGCCGTCACTCTCATTTCTGCTCTCCTCTATCTCGAATTCCTGATTTTATTATACAGCACATACATATCGATCTGTCCTTCTCCCGATAAAAAAGGACTGTCTCATGCGAGACAGTCCTCGATTTTACACTTGAACTTCGGGATCTCTAACTTACGCGAAGAGCGCCTCGAAGAATCCGGAAACCTTATCGATATTCTCCGCACTTCCATCGAGAGATGTGACAGTAACCAGATAATTATCGGAAAGATAATATGAGAAGGCATAATCACCGGACTGATAAGCAACATATCCCCAGTCAGCTTCCACAACATAGGATGTCGCATAGCTTTCCATATACTCGGTATACGTATCGAAGTATCCCTTCGCATCTTCAGCTGTCTTAAACACATAGCAGATATAAAGAACATTCCAGTCTTCCTGCTGTGCCGAATAGTAATCCGTGACAGTATAATCACCAACATTGGTCTCAGAGCCGAAGCTGATCACTCCATCTGCCGCTTTCGCATCCACCGCACGGATTGCCGCTGTAAAGGTATCCGGAGTAACCGTAACCTTCTTAGCCGGAATATCCTTAAGCGTACCAGCAGGACCGGCAGGAGCAGTTGTAGATGTTGTGTCATCCGTCGCCTTTGTCGTGTCTGTCGGTTCTGTATCTGTCGGTTCCGTATCTGTCGGATCAGGATCTGTGGTAACCGGACCATCTGTCGGCTCGGTCGGCTTCGGGCTCGGGGCAGATGTCAGTACATCCGCCATCGGTTCATAAAGATCAGCGAGTACATCTTCTGCATTAGTAAGTGTATACTCATCGTCCTCCACTTCGAATTCCAGTGTCAATGTAACATCTTGATACTTCTTCTCTTTCTGACCATCGATCGCATCCACGAAATCATCGTAATCGCCATCCGCATCCTCGAATGCAGCCTCATAATCCGGCAGTTTTACGGTTGCTTCGCAGGAAGCTTTCTTCTTCTTCTCACTTACGGAGTCCTCATCGATTTCATAGGAAGCCTTCTCCATGACTGCCGTGAAATAATCATTCTCCGCAAACTCTGTGAGCGCATCAACGATCTCGCCGTCGATTCCCAGGTTCTTCTCGAGTTTCTTGATCTTTTTGGAATCAAGAGAAACCACAGCGTCCAGGAACGTGTCGGCCACTTCTGTACATCCGGAAGATCCCTTGTCGCTATCCTTCTTCTTGCTGCAGGCAGCAGCCGAAGCGATCATCGAGAAAGAGAGCACCAGACATGCCAATTTCTTCAGATTAGATTTCATTTTCTTTTTCCTCCTTGTAGCTGTTAAAACAATTCACACAATACTACAGATTAGAATTATACGCTCATCTGTATGCATATTCAAGTTTTCCTTACATATATGAAAAAAAGACTTGAGGACAAAGTCCTCAAGTCTTGGTGCGGCGAACGGGACTTGAACCCGTATGGTCGCCCACACGCCCCTCAAACGTGCGCGTCTGCCAATTCCGCCACCGCCGCATGGCATTAAAAGCATGAATCATTATACTGATTGCGTGCGAACGTGTCAATAGCGATTTTTCACTTCTGCCCTCTTTTCCACCTCACACTTCTCTTCCCGTTTCCATTGTGGTCCTGCAATGGTAAAATAATATAGATAACGATCTAGGAGCATGACAAAATGAGACTTTCTGAACTTCTTTCATATGATGATATCGTAATCCAGTGTCACGACAATCCGGATGCCGATGCACTGGCAAGCGGTGCCGCCCTGCACTGGTACTTCACCCAAAAAGGGAAAAAAGTCCGGTTCATCTATCGCGGCAATAACCAGATACAGAAGAGCAATCTGATCATCATGCTTACGGAACTGGAAATCCCCATCTCTTACGAACCTGAAACGGAAGAGGTTCCGGATCTTCTGATTACCGTTGACTGTCAGTATGGTCAGCGTAATGTCACGAAGACCCGTGCCCGCACTATCGCAATCATCGATCATCATCAGGCAACCGTAGATCTTCCGGAGTTATCCGAGGTAAGAAGCACCATCGGCAGCTGTTCCACCATCGTATGGGATCTGATCCGTTCCGAAGGTATGGACGGCAGTCTTGATAAGAACCTCTCCACCGCCCTTTACTATGGTCTCTATTCCGATACCAACCGCCTGTCAGAAGTCTCCCACCCATTGGATCGTGATATGCTCGATTCTCTTGATATCCAGCGTTCCCTGATTACGAAAATGAGCAACGCCAATATTTCCCTTAAGGAGTTGAAGATCACAGGCAAAGCCATCATTGATTATGAGTTCTATGAAGATCACCACTATCTGATCCTGCAGGCTGAGCCCTGCGACCCGAACATTCTCGGCGTCATCTCCGATTTTTCTCTGGAGACCGATAGCGTGGACGTCTGTCTCGCCTACTTCATCAGCGATTACGAGGTTAAGTTCTCTGTCCGAAGCTGTACCAAGGAAGTACATGCCAACGAGCTGGCTGCCTTTCTTGCAGACGGACTCGGCGGAGGCGGCGGGCACATTTATAAAGCCGGCGGCTCCCTGCGCCCCGAGAAACTCACGAAAGATCCTTCCGAACTTCTCAAGGAACGCATGGCTGACTACTTCAATATGTTTACGATCCTCTACACGAAGGATACCGTCCTGGATACGAAGGATATGGCTCTATATGAGAAGCTCCCACAGGAAGTCGGTGCCGTACGGCTTACCGATATCGTTCCACCCCATACCCAGGTCGAGATCCGTACTCTCGAGGGAGATGTGATCATCACCGTAGAAGAAGACAGTTACCTGATGGTCGGCATCGAAGGCGAAGTATATCCGATCAACGAGGAGAAGCTTCTGGCCAGGTATAAGAGTCTGGGACATCCCTATTCGAGGAGATTCGAATACTCACCGAGTATCAAGAATCTGGCCACCGGCGATAAAACTGACGTCATGGCCCATGCCCAGGCTGTAATCAGTCACGGTGGCGGGCTGATATACGCGAAGCCTTTAGATCGCAGCGTGAAGATCTTCACTTTATGGGATGAAGAGAAATACTACCTTGGGAACAAAGGCGACTACATCGCTGTACGGTCTGAAGATGAACATGACATCTACATCATCAAGAAACACATCTTCCCCCAACTGTATCGCGAAGCAAGGCCTTCTCTTTAATACAGCTACTTCATCTGGAAATATAAAAGGTCTTCCTGCCAACCGGCAGAAAGACCTTCTTTACTATTTCTGTTCAGGAAATCCCATACTGGGACTTCTGTTCCTGTGTCAGTTCGGCCCCGCCAAGTATCTTATGTGCCTTATCGATCAGATCCTGTAGCGTGTAGTGACGGAAGTACCCGACACGGTAATCTTTCGTCCCGGTGTAAGAGAAGGAATAGAACCCATCTGAGCCCTCGTGATAGCCCAGAGAATTCCACACCACCGCCAGTTCGACCCAGGTAGCCACATCGACCACATCCGTGATAAAGTAAGTCTGAATGAAGATAGTCTTCCCGTCTTCAGAGAATCGGATCTTCGCCCGTTCTGCGTACCCCGGATACGTTTCCACTTCTGATCTGCCGATGAAAGCACCAGACTCGGCATCATAGCGGAACATATAACCCTCATCATAAACGACCAGGATCTGTTCCGTTCCTTTCGAAGGACTATAGAAAGCGGCACCGATCGGTATCTGTCCATTCAGATCAAGTTCAAGCTCCACGTGTCCCTCATTATCCAGGATCAGGACATGTGCACTATCCGCTACGATCCACTTCTCACCGTCATCCTTTACCTCAACCAATGTCGTACCGGTCCAGTCTCTCGGAAGTTTGACCTTATAGTCCTCATGCTCGGCAATATCGATAATATAGTCGCCCTCCACTTTATCCGAATAATAGATGGCCTGTGCCTGTTTATAGTACCGAGGCGCGGAATTCGGATCAAAAGAATCGAAAGAAAGGACGAACTTCTCCTTTTTACCCGTCTCAAGATCCACACCGCGTATTCTATAGCCATCTGCTTTCTCATCCTTATAGATGTAAGCGAGATACCCATCTGTCATACTACAGGCATCACGAACCCTTCCGCTAATAGTTTCCACACTTTCTTCATCGATTACATCCCCGTCCTCTAAGGATATCCGAAGAATGTTTAATTCGTTATAATTCAGATGTGCAGATACATAGAGTTCGTCATCCCAGACCCCAAGGATCATAAACTCACTACCATATGTATCGTCCAGCAGAATACTCCATAGCGATTCCACTTCTTTCGCATCGTACGCACAAATACGATATCCGTCCGCTTCAACAGAATTTACAACAAGATAATCTTCATCCAGGTAATAATCATCGAGGATCTGACGCATCACCATATCCTCATCGATCTCGCTCCATTCATCATCCGCAACATACGCGTTATAGCACAGAATCTGATTCGTACGTTTTTGAAGAATAAATACTCCGTTGCCCGTTTCGGCCTTTTGAATATTGTTGGTGAATTCATATGTCAAAGATACAGTTTCCGGTCCGTAATAGTCTACCGGCGATCCTAATCCGCCATCTCCAGTAACGAATATCAGCACTCCATCTTCGTTGTCGTCATTAACATTCACCAAGGAATAATTGACATCATAATCCCCGAGAATACTTCCGCTATTTCTGTCATAGATTCTGATCGCATTCGCACAGTAATAGGCAACCGCGTCCCGCGTCGGAAGATTTACAAATCCGCTTGTCAATATGTCATCGTTATACACAAAATCAGAAGACCATATCTTCTGACCTCTGCTCACGCTATAGCAGTGGATATCCATGGAGATAGGCGCAATGACTCGTCTACCATATTCACCTGAAGCAGATTTTGAAGAATCGAATCCGGAGGCCACGATCGTATCATTATCGATCCAGTCAAGATCTCTCAAACTGGGACTGTCAAACGCACATATTGTTCCGGAGCCATCAGCAAGATTCACTATTCCTATGTCATTGTTATCGCCCTCGGATATGTAGAATGCGATTTTCTCACCATCCGGAGAAAGAGAATACTCATTTTGGAAGGCATACTTATCATAAGAGTCAAAAGCATCCGCCGTTACGAACCTGTCCATGATCGAACCGTCTTCTGCCGATATACGAAGAAATTCCCGAGCAGAAGAAATCAGATAGAAATACTCACATTTATCGCCCACAGGAATGAGCGGATCCCTCCTTGCCAAAGTATCCTCCTTCAACACCTGACTCCATATTTCCTTCCCTCTCATAACATCATAGAGTGTGTACTCCGTTGAGCTTAAGACCAGAAGCTTCGTATCATCTATATAAGAAATAGAGAAAGGAGCCTGATTCACGAAGCTCTCTTCGATAAGAGTCTCGTGTGTCTCGGTGTCCCAGACAGTAATTGTATTGCTGGAATCTAAGCAGGCCAGAGAAGACCTGTCCTTCGGCAGCGTGAAAGTCTGAACGAGAGAGGATACCCGATAGTTCCAGACTGCATGAATGCTTGACCCGGAAAGTGGGCTGTAAGCAAGCGTCGCGTCGGTTAACGCACGAACGGCTTCGGCCGTGACCGGACGCTTCTCTCCCTCCGATGGAAGAGCGGCAAGCGCCAATTGGATGGCTTCGATCCGCTGCTCATTAGAAAGAAGTCTCTTCGATTCATTAGCCAGATAAATGGATTGATTTCGAAGGGTATCGTCATAGCTACTCTGAAGTCTCATTCTACTTCGGAGCACAACGCCCGCGAAAGCAAACGCCAATAACGAAAGGACAAGTCCGAGAATCGTCACGCGCTGCATCTGATACGCACGTCGTCTGTTCATCAGTTCATCATAAGAACAGCCGATAAGCGCCGCCGCAAGTCTGGGCAATTCCTCCTTATCCGCCTTTCGGAACGGCAGACGATAATCACAGCATAGAGGTTCCTTCTCACGAAGGAACGATTTCGTAGTCCCGTCAGGCTGAAGAACACTTACCTCCTCCACAAGCAGTTCAGGAAGAAGTACATCTTGAGGCTCGCCCTCTGAAATAACAGCCAGAATATGATCTCTGGTGTGCGTCTTCAGGAAGAACTCGATTTCACGCTTGACCCACACGGATTCTTTCGTATTCGGCGAACAGATAACGATCAGATACTCCGCTTTAGACAGTGCATCCTCGATCGTGTCAGATAGATTACTCGTAATCGGAAGTTCTTCCTTATCACGGAAGATACGCTGAATACGTTTCTTCCCCGTTTTCTTCTGAATCTTTCCCGGAATATGGAAATGTTCCAGCTGCGTTTGAATATGGGCAGCTACTTTATTATCTATCGGTCCATGCTTGTAAGAAATAAATGCATTATAAAAATCTATCATATGGTGAAACTATTCTCCTCATCCTCATTTCACTGTATAATATATTCTATATCAAATCACGCATAACAAAAAGGCCGCCTCATAAAGAGGCGGTCTTTCGTTGTTCATTCATTCTTACGAATTACTGCTCGTCTTCTTCCTTCTTCTTCGAAGCCATTACTGTAAGCGAAGCAGCAGATACAGCCAGGAAGAACAATCCTGCAAGAAGTTTCACAGCAGATCCTG
>JAEEIT010000173.1 GCA_016281535.1 Clostridia bacterium
AAAATAAAGAGAAACCGGATGTGCAGAAGGAAGTCCGTGAGCTATATCGGGAAAGTGCGGACCATGGCCATCCTCTGGCAGCGTATAAGCTTGCGCGGATGTATAGAAGCGGGGAGATGCGCGATACTTCGGAGGAGAGAGACACCACCGCGGTCGATGAGAAACGCGCGCTCCACTATATGTGTATCGCCGCGTCCGGAGGAATACCAGAGGCAGCGAGGGAGATCGCGGAGAGATCTTTCTGGGGAGACGGATTGCAGATCAATATCAAATCAGCGTGCGCCCTTTACCGTCTGGCGGGGGAGGATCTTCTTTCTCCTGCACTTACGGCGAAATACGCCTATACGAGGATCATCACGCTGGCCACATGGCTGTATCAGAATATCGGATTACATACCGCTTCGCTTCTTCCGGCCATAAAGAAAGAAAGAGAGCGGATCACGGAAGACGAGAAGTGTAAGGAAATGCTTGGGATACTGAATGAGCTCTATTCCCAGGGTGTTCCGGATGCGAGGATCTTCCTTACGGTGATCCGTGCACTTGTTCTCGGCTCGGATCTTTCTGCCGAAGAAGAGAAACAGGATCTGGCCTTTATCGGATCTCTTCTTCCCTCACGGGAGAAGAGCTATGCCGAAGGTCTTCTCGCAGCGATGCTTCACCCGGATACGCCGAAGATGGCGATCGATATCTTTCTTGCGGCGAGGAAGGAGTACGATCTTTCTAACGTGAACATGATCCTGGGGAATCTTTATCTCTCGCTGGCACGGGCAGGGCGCAGGGCACGGTCCGTCGATGTCCCGGTCGTTTCCGATGACAAGGGCACAAACTGGGTAAGCAAGAAGTATAATACGGAAGAAGATTATCTCCGTTCGGCGCGGGAGAAATTCCTGGAGGCGAATCAGAACGGAGAAACGGACAGTAAGGCGATGTACGACTACTGCTGCGATCGGAAAAGAAGCATCGGAAGAAAGAGGCTCTGCATGATTTTCGGCAGCATTGCGGCTGTGTCCGCTGTCCTGCTGCTTCTCATCTACGTGATGGGAAGGGGAAATCTTCCCGGTTTTTTCTAGAAGAAAGTGAGGATCAAGAAAGTGTCAGTTCATGTAGTTCTGTTCGAACCGGAGATCCCGCAGAATACGGGAAATATCCTTCGGACCTGTGTTGCGACCGGTACGAAGGCACACATCATTAAGCCTGTGGGATTCGATCTGTCGCCGGAGACGCTGAAGCGCTCGGCGTCTAACCATCTGGATATGGCAGAGTATACGCTCTATGAGGATTTCGAGGACTTCGAATCCCGGAACCCGGGAACTTACTTCTATATGACCCGCTATGGGAAGAAGCCGCACAGTAGCTTCGATTTCGCTTCTGTGGAAGGGGACATCTACCTGATCTTCGGTAAGGAGAGTACAGGTATTCCCTATGACCGTCTTCGTGAGAACCTCGACCGTTGTTTCCGTATCCCGATGGCGGGAGAATGCCGGAGCCTGAATCTCTCGAACGCTGTTGCCATAGCCCTCTATGAGGTGATGCGCCAGCTGGATTACCCCGGCCTCTCGATGCACGAGGTGCAGAAGGGAGAAGATTTCCTGGAGTCTTTCGACCTGCGTCCACTGGGAAAGAAGGACCTGCATTAGGAGAGCTTCACCGGGTTGAGGGAGCAGAACTCCGCGTGAAAGATCAGTTCCCGCGCTTCGTCTTCGCATCCCAGAGATCCTGGTCAGCCTTGACGATGAGCTCGGATGCGTCGAGCTGGTCCTCGTAGGTACAGTATCCGTAACTTAATGTGAAAGAAACAGGCTTATCGTCGATGAGAAGCGGTTTCTTCTTGAGCTGTGCGGAAAGACGCGTGGTCAGGGTCTTCGCTCCGGACAGACCTGTATCGGAGAGCATCAGGGCGAATTCGTCATTTCCGACGCGGAAGACGTCATCGGCCGAGCGCGAGCAGGACCGGAGGATGTCCGCCACATATACCAGGGCGACGTCTTTATACTGCGAACCGTATTCCGTGCAGAAAGAGGTGAAGTGGTCGATATCCATCAGCACGATGGTGAACTCGGCCTGATAGCCTCTGCCGCGGACACGCGAGAATACGCGCATATTCCGGCGGATCATCTCCTCGAAGAACTTCCGGTTATGAAGCCCCGTCACATCGTCGACGGTGGACATATGAAGGATCCTGGAATTGAGGTCATCGCACTGCTTATTCTTCTGCATGAGTTTCTGCTCGGTGTTCTTCTCTTCCGAGATATCCCTCGTGATGCTCCAGGTCCCGCAGACTTCGCCATTAGAGTCGATCAGAGGGTAGATGGAAGTGCAGATCCACAGCGTGTCGATCGTGGCTCTCGTTCCCGTAAACTCGATGTGTTTCTCGAGATTCAGAACGGGCGTCTTCTGCTCCATGACCCGGTTCTCGGTCTCTTCGGCCTCATCCGCATAGGCGGACGGCACGAAAGAGCGGAGGGTCTTGCCGACCAGCTCTTCCGGAGTCTTATGCCCGATAAGTCGGACGAAAGAGGAGGAACAGAGCATGTAACGGTGTTCCTTGTCCTTGAAGCATACGGAGAAGTCTACCTGATTAAGGAAGGTACGGAACAGCGTTTCTCTTGGAAACTTCTCGAAAAAATCCCGTGTAGGGTCACTATCTGTCGTCATGGCCGGTTCCTCCTGACTTATTGAAGACCGATCAGCGCAGGAGCAGAGAGCCGATCACGATCAAACCGATCAGAACAAACAGAGCGCAGATTCCGATAGTCGTGATGCGGGAAACATCATGTCCTTCGAAGATGGTCGGGAAGTGGTTCTTCATAAACAGTACATACTTATCCCATACGTCGGAGAACCATACTGCGACCTTTCGGAAGGTCACGATGATCTTCTCGCCGAGCTTCATGTCCGGGCGGTAGACCAGCTGGTCATCCGTGTAGGAAAATCTCTCCTTGACTTGCTTCTCGGAGAGGATCGTAGCCGTAGACGGCGCCAGCGGGCGGTCTGCGGTATCGGAGAGTTCTTCGTCGATGGAGACGAACATAGTATTCCGCTTAAAGGGGTCTTTCTTCTTCTCTTCGGAGACGACGACGCTGGGCGTCTTCCAGGAAGGCGCAGACATAGGCGCGACCGTATGGAGCTCCTCAACGAGAGGATTCTCCACCGTCGATACGGTTCCGGTATTTTCCGAAGTCTCCTCTACGGGAAGAGTATCGGATCTTGTATCCCGTGCTGTATGACGCATATCAGGCCCCCATTTCATCTTGCTTCCGATGAGGTAAGTATAACATGAAAACGAGAAAGATTCAGCAAAAAGACCCTCTTCTATCGAAAAGAAACCGAAAATCATCCGTGCTTCCCATCCCTTTTGCTGTATAATAGATGCAACGGCAGAAACAGGGGGAACAGGAATGAACCGCATTTACTTCGATCTGGGGGTCTTTACATATTGGTCGGAAGAATCCCTGGAGAATAAGCGACTTGTCTCTAAGGACGGCGTTTCTGTTTCAGATGAGCCTGTACCAGGAAGCTCCGGCGACGAGATGGATCCCGGTCTTTCGGACATGCTTAGGCACCTTCATTCTGCCGGATATGAACTCAACATCTGTGATACCCTTCCTTCCGCTGACATCATCGGCCGGCTGGACAGGTTCGGTATCCGGTCTTTCTTCGAGCAGATCATCACCGGCGGGTCCGAGGACATCCTGGTGAAGCATCTCGTGCGTTTCCGCGGGAAGGATGACTTCTCCCTTTTCGTCGGGACGAATGAAGTTGTGATCTGTGCGGCCGAGCACAGCCAGATTCCGGTCATCGCATACGGCGAGAACTGGATGGAATATCGAAGAAGGGCTATGGCGTACGCGCTGTCTCCGATCGAGATCGAAGATCGGGCGGCCACATTATCTGTCATTCACGAGGTGGCAAGGAAAACCATCGAGAAGAAGGCACGCGTACTGGGAATAGACGGCATCGATTTTGCCGGAAAGAAGTTCTTCGTGAAGAAGCTCGGTCGGTATTTCGATCTTCTCGGGAAAGAATATACCGTCCTGAATCTGGAGGATTTCCACCGTGCCGTCGAGGAGACCTACAAGGGTGAGGACCCCGGGGAATCGTACTATTTCAACGGGTTCAACAATGAGAAGTTGATAAATGAAGTGCTGGATCCTTTCGTGAAAGCGGGAAGCATCGACAAGGTCGTATACTGCATCGACAGTACGAACGATGCTTTCGTCAATGAGAGGCACTACAGGATTTCTCCCGACGGCGTCATGGTCCTTCTGGGCCCCATGATGTTCAGAGAACCCCTGCTCCGGTATTTCGACGTAACGGTCTATATGCGTTGCGACTATAAAGAATCAGAACATCGGGCATCCCTGATGGATACGCCGGTCTACGGAGACGATCCGCTGGAAGTGTACAGGAATAAGAATATTCCGGCACAGAAGATGTATGTCCAGCGGCACGATCCCGCGAAAGGCCGCGATTTCGTCATCGATAATTCGAATTTCCATCGCCCGGTCTTAGTAAGTTAAGGAGGATTGCTACCATGCAGAGAGTGCTGGTTATTGGATGTGGTAAATTGGCAAGAGCGGTCATTCCGCTGATTGCGCAGAATAATACATGTTTCCGTGAGGTGTGCCTGAGCGGCCGCTCGAAGGAGAAATGCGATGCGTATAAGTCGAAATACTCGAACGATAAGCAGAAGATCGTCACTGCGTATGCGGATATCCGCAATAAGGAGAAGACGCTCCTTATGGCGAAGATCTATCACCCGGATCTGGTGATCAACCTCGCGCCGTCATCTTTAAATCTTCAGGTCATGGATCTGTGCCTGGAGATGGGTGCCAATTACATCGATGCCTCTCTATATATTCCGAAGGGCTCTTCCGTCTGCGATATCGATGCGGAATATGCCTACGACAAGAAATTCCGCGAAAAGGGATTGACGGCGATCATCGGATGTGGCTTCAATCCCGGCGTAATCAATGCGTTCGCCCAGTATGCGGCCTTTAAGCTGGTAGATGACATCCAGTCGGTGGATATCCTCGATATGAATGCGGGTACGAATGCGCATCCTTATCTGATGAATACGCCCATGATGACGTCTCTCCGGCAGATCTCCTCGGAGAGCCGTATGTGGTCGAACGGTCACATCACCAGTGTGCCGCCGATGAGTGTGCAGGCGAAGTATTCTTTCCCGGAGATCGGTAAAAGAAACCTCTATATGGTCGACCACGAGGTCATCGACGCACTGAGCGGCGAGATCCCGGATGCCACGACTATCCGCTATTTCTCTGCATTTAAGCGTCCGTTCCTGTCGATGGTGAAGATCCTGCGTGAGGTCGGTATGACGTCTGTAACGCCTGTCGACATCGACGGCCAGCGGATCGCTCCTCTGGACTTCCTCTCTGAAGTCATGCCACAGCAGGAAGACGTCGTGGCTACCGCACGAGGCAAGACCGGTGTGGGTATGCTCGTCCACGGCACGAAAGAGGGCGCTGCGAAGCAGTACCTCATCTACACGCTCGTAGACCACCAGGAGTGCTTCGAGAAGTTCGGTGCATCGGTGACGGACTTCATGGCTGCGGCTGCCCTGGTTTCCGGTGCGATCCTGATGGTGATCGGGCTTTGGAAGAACGAAGGCGTGCACATGGTCTCGGAATTCGACCCGCTTCCTTTCCTTAAGGAACTGACTAATCAGGGATTCACCTATAAGCTTCAGGAGAACGCACCGGAACTCGATGTCACGTCTTCGGCGTCAGATGACGAGGACAATTAAGACCTGCCCGACTTCTTCGTCGCCAGCATATAGAGAGCAGCCAGTAGAAGGAACGACAGCCCGGAGATCCACCCGCCGGCTACGCTTCCCGGTGCGGTGTAATGAAGGTGGATAAGATAACTTCCGACCGGAACATCTGCGCACAGCCACGCGTCCCGGTACGTACTTAGTTTCGCTTTCTCTCCGTTCAGATACAGAGCCCATCCGGGTTCATTCTGTATATTCGTAAGGATCGTGGCTTCGGATCCGGCGACTGCTTCAGCCGTGATTCCGTCGGAATCCACATCCAGCGAGGAAATACCGAAGTTGGAATTGACGGTATACGAACTCCAGTTAAGAGAATTCAGATAGCCGAACCGGACTGAAGCACCCGAAAGATCGTCCGGGTGATCAGAGTGGATCTTGAGATTCAGATTCTGTCCGACATTATACTGCCCAAGATAGACCAGGACGGTGCCGCTGCTTCGACGGATATCTGCGATGTGATTCTCGTTCAGCAGAACCTCGGTGTCATGGCTCCTGTTCGGGAGGGTGACCGCACAGAAGAGAGGGTCCATGAACAATGTGTTCACGGTACAGATGACGGTTCCGGGTTCGGTATAGGTCAGCTGGCCGTTGGCCGTTTCCTGGAAAGGCAGGATCGGAAGATACGGCCAGAGTGTGTGGAACCATTCATTCAGATACGAAAACTGTGAAGAGAAGCTCCCTGATGAAACTATGTCCGACGATGCGCCTTCTGTGGATCCGGCCGAAGGATCCGTAGAGATTTCCGAAGAAGTGTGCTGCGGAGATACGACGAGCATCGAGGGTGAGGTGCCCAGAAGAATGTCCGTTGCTTCGGTATGGAAGGTCACATCCGTGCGGTATTTGCCGGTGTCATTTCCGAGCTCTTGAAGAAAACGGGCAGCCGGCTCGCCTTTCCCGAGAGCATAGGGGATCTGCATGAACTGTGGAAGCAATATACATGCACAAAGTCCTAACGCGAGAGCAGAACTGAGCGCGAGGTTTTTCACTGTGTGTTTCCTGTCCCCTTTACGTCGCAGCAGAAGAAGGAGTACGGACGCGAGAACGGGAATGGCGATAAGCGCCCAGGCGGCACTCCCGAGCAGGCAGGCACAGATTGCAATCAGGTAAGAAAGGGACACTTCCGGAGCCTTCGTATCCGGCTCCGTAGAAGATTTGCCCGGGTGCACACGGCGAAGGATCAGCAGAAGGACGGCCGGAAGAAGAAAGAACGTATCGGAAACCGGGAAGCGCAGAAGCAGGCAGAGCAGGAAAGATGCGGCACTGTAGAAGAAACTCATCGCGAAGGCAGAAAGGCTGCTACGTAGTGCGTTTCTCGAAGAGGCGCCGGCCTTTTTCCCGTCAGAGGACCTGTTCTTCAGGGCGCGGAAAAGGACACAGAAGAATGCCGAACCGGAACCAAGGCGTAGTGCGCTTAGAAGAGCCGCCACCTGTGGGTGGACGTGGACAGGGAGAAGGGAGGCAGGGAAAGAAAGGATCCCGCCGAAACCGCCCAGAAGCAGACGGTAGAAGCTCATGCCCATACCGGTATCGAAGGAATATCCCCCGAAATCCGCATGAAGAAGACGGGCGCGGAATACTCCGAGAGCCGTCACTTCCCGCGCACCGAACCCCCACGGGCAGGAAACATAGATATCTGTCAATATAAAGAGAACAGCCCAGAAAAGAAAACAGAATACACCGGTAAGAAGCGGAAGAGAGAACGGTTTTCCGTGACCGGAAAGACCGGCGCGGTCCGATGTGCCTGAAGAGGTGCCGGACGAAGACCGAGAAGATGGACCTGGTGAAGACATGCTGTTCCTTTCCTGAAGAGACTACGCGGCACATGCAAATACCGCGATACTGCCCCCATGATAACACACGTAAAGTTGAAATACGTGACAAAATCTGTTATATTCGTCTTTAACTACAACTATTATGAAAACAATAGAGCACAGTTTAAGACGCATATCTACTGCGGAATACAGGAAGGAAAGGAACGAACGTGCCTGACGACAGTATAGGCCAAATAGTATTTGACCTGGTCATAGTTTTAATTTTCATTCTCATCAACGCCTTTTTCTCGGCTGCCGAGATGGCGGTTATTTCTCTTAACGACGCGAAGATCAAGAAGCAGGCTGAGGACGGCGATAAGAAGTCTAAGAAAGTCCTGCGTTTTATCGAGAATCCATCTTCATTTCTGGCAACGATCCAGGTCGGCGTCACACTCGCCGGCTTCATGGCCAGTGCTTTTGCCGCAGACAAATTCTCCGGAAGGATGACCAGCTGGCTCGATCCGAACGGGAAATACTCCTGGCTCGGGACGGTCTGCACGGTAATCGTGACCGTGATCCTGTCCTATTTCTCGCTGGTGCTGGGAGAACTCGTCCCGAAGCGCATCGCGCAGAATAACGCCGAGAAGATCGCATTCGGCTCCTCTTCGATCGTGCGCACATTCGGTACATTGATGAAGCCTTTCGTCCGGTTCCTGACACTGTCGACGAATGCGGTGCTGCGGCTTCTTAATATCGATCCGGAGGTCAAGGAGACGAACGTTACGGAGGAAGAGATCCGCATGATGGTCGATGTCGGCTCGGAAGAGGGATCGATCGAGGACTCCGAGAAGCAGATGATCCAGAACATCTTCGAGTTTAACGATAAGGATGTCGTGGAGATCATGACGCACAGGAAGAAGATCGTGGCGCTGCCGATCGATGCGACCTATGATGAGGTCATGGATGTGGCCAGAAACGAGAAGTATACGCGTATTCCGATCTATAAGGAGACGATCGACGAGATCGTCGGGATCCTGCATATCAAGGACCTTCTCGGATTAACGAACGAGGACGGCGAATTCTCGCTGGAGAAGATCATGCGCCCGCCTCTGTTCGTACATGAGACGAAGAAGATCTCCGATCTTTTCCATGAGATGAAGAAGGGCAAGATGCAGCTGGCCGTTATCGTCGACGAATACGGCGGAACCATGGGTATTGCAACGATCGAGGATATGCTCGAGGAGATCGTCGGCAACATCACGGACGAATTCGACGAGGAAGAGCCGCAGCTCCTGAAGATGAATGACGGCGGATTCCTCGTGAGGGGCGATATGACGCTGAGTGACCTCGAAGAGGCGATCGGCGTGGATCTGGACAGTGAGGACTACGATACGATTGCAGGCCTTACCCTGGGACTTCTGGACCGTGTTCCGGATCATGGTGAGACGCCGGAAGTACAGTATAAGAACCTGAAGATCAAGGTTATCCAGGTCGAAGAGAACTGGATCTCGAAGCTCCTTCTCCATGTGATTCCGGAGGAGAAGGACGAAGACGAAGAGAAAGAAGAGTAGTAAGCCGGCATTCGCGCCCGGAAGAAGGCGTGATGCGAAGACTCGGAGAAGGTGTTGAGCGATGGCAGACGAAGAGAAATCCCTTCTGGATAATTCCGATAAGAAAGCACAGAAAGTCCGGGAGAAGCAGGAGAAGCGGCAGGCGAAGAAGAACGGTGCGAAGAATGTGTGCCGGTTCGGTATCGTGCAGGGCGTACTCTCCTGGATGGTGCTGGCGGCCTTTGTGATCTCGTGGTTCTGCCTGCATAAGGCCGATCCGATGCCGACCTGGTACCAGATCGTGGTGATGGGTATTCTTCAGATCTGGGTCCGTGCGGAGAAATATGTCTGCCTCATCGTGTGGCTCCTCTGCCGTCACCTGAAGAGAAAGTACGAGAATAAGGGCGAGACATTAAGCCCGGCAAAGCCGGCTATCCTTATCAACCGTGCGTACACGATCGCAGGTGCCGTGCCGACACTTATCGTGCAGCTCGTGGTATGGATCATGAGCCTGGTGAAATGAGATTTACTTAACTAAAGCGAAATAGAGGATCACGACAATTCCGAGGATGATGCGGTATATTCCGAAGACCTTGTAGTCGTGTTTCTTCACGTAGTTAAGGAGTGCCCGGATCACGAACAGCGATACGGCGAAAGCGATGGCACAGCCGGCGAAGAGCGTAACGGCTTCCATAGCGGTGAAGTGGAAGCCGAACTTCAGGATCTTAATGAAGCTTAATCCGAACATGACCGGAACCGCCATGAAGAAAGTAAATTCTGCAGCGGTCGTTCTGTTAATACCGATGGACAGAGATCCGATGATGGTCGAGCCGGAACGGGATGTACCCGGAATGAGCGAGAGACACTGGAAGATACCGATGATGAAAGCATCCTTGAAGGAGAGGTCATCCACAGAGGTGACGCGGGCTTCCTTATTCTTCCTGTACTGCTCGATGAGGATCAGGATGAGACCGTAGACGGCCAGGGCGATGGCGATCACGTAAGGTGTCTGCAGGTGTGCTTCCACATAATCGTCGAATAACATTGTTACGATGAAGCCGGGAATGCAGGCCACGACGACCTTAAACCACATCATGAAGATGTCCTTCTTCACATAGCATTTCTTACCGGCCATGCCCGGCTGCTCCCCATAACCGAATGGCCACAGGCGTTTCCAGAAGGTGACGACGACCGCCATGATGGCGCCGAGCTGGATGAGGATGAAGAACATGTTCTTAAATTCCTCGCTCTGGCTTAGTGGCAGTACCGCATCCACCAGTAGCATATGAGCGGTACTGCTTACGGGCAGCCACTCCGTGATCCCCTCCACGATGCCGATGATGATGAGTTTTAACCATTCGAATGCTGTCATTTTCGTCCCACCTTTGGTAATATGTTCTACAGTATATCACAATGAATCGATTGCGGTACCGCAGTAAGGAGATTATGGAAAGAAGAAAACGACGGATCCATCCGAGATTTAAGTATGCAGTTCTGTTTCTTTCACTGTTCGTAGTGGAACTTCTGATCGCGCTTCTTGCGCGCGGCGCGGTCCGCGGCTACCTCGGCGACGTACTCGTCATTCCGATGATCTACTTCTTCCTTCGGGCCGTGTTATTTCCGAAGGATGGGATCTTCTCCGTATATGTGCTCCCGTTCCTCTGTTACGCGATGGGCTGGCTGGCCGAAGTTCTGCAGGCCCTCTCTGTGCCTGGAAAACTGGGAGTCGAGCCCTCATCACCTCTTGGCGTCATGCTCGGCGGGGTCTACGACCTGCGTGACGGCGTCTGCTATCTGATCGGACTTCTGCTGATCGGTGCTTTTCTTGCAGCCGAGACCCACTGGAAAGATGACCGCCGCTGGTTCTATCCTGTAGCTGTGTTTCTCCACTGGACGTGGGGATATATCCAGACCTCGACCGGTTTCTTCGTATTCCTCTGGTTCATCCGCTGCCGGCACTACTACTATAAAGGCGTTGTCCGGACGGTCTGGCCTCTTGATGCAGGCGTTTCACTCGGGATGTTCATCTTCACGCCGAAGGAACCGGACCCTCAGGATACAAGTAAATGGGCGAAAGAAGAGAAAGCCTACTGTGAAGAGGTCGCGATCCATGAGTACGGGCATACTTTCCAGTCTCTCCTTCTCGGACCTCTATATCTTCTGGTGATCGGCATACCATCCCTCTTCTGGGCAAGCAGTAAGCGTATGCAGCGCCTGCGCGCCAGGAAGAACATTCCCTATTCGAAGCTTTATTGCGAGAAGTGGGCGTCCCACTGGGGGGAGAAGGTCACGAAGGAGAAAGCCGATTGGCGCTGATATGCTGCCCCATCTTGCGGCATCATGCGCAAAAAGTTCTAAAACACGCATATTTTTGTGCAGAATACGGATATAAATGGGCAGTGCTTTTGGAGTATTATAACGGCATGAAATTTCCGTTTTGTTAAGGAGGCGCCCCATGCAGAATGAAATGATCCTTATCCTGGATTTCGGAGGCCAGTACAACCAGCTCATCGCAAGAAGAGTCCGTGACTTAAGTGTCTACTGCGAAGTTCATCCGTACAATATGCCGATCGAGAAGATCCGCGAAATGAATCCGAAGGGAATCATCTTTACCGGTGGTCCGAGCACCGTCACAGAAGACGATGCACCCCGCTGCAGTAAGGAGATCTTCGAGCTCGGTATTCCGGTACTTGGAATCTGCTACGGCGCCCAGCTTATGAACTATCTCCTCGGCGGTAAGGTGGCCACTGCTCCCGTAAGAGAATATGGTCACACCGAAGTCGATGTGGATAACACCACTGCGCTTTTCAAGCATGTATCCAGCAAGACAGTCTGCTGGATGAGCCATACCGTTTATATCGCGGAAGCCGCTCCGGGATTCACTGTTACGGCAACCACGAAGGCCTGCCCGGTCGCTGCCGCACAGAATGTGGAGAAGGGCCTGTACTGCGTGCAGTTCCACCCGGAAGTTTCCCATACTGTGGAAGGAAATAAGATGCTCGAGAACTTCCTGAAGCGCGTCTGCAAATGCAAGTGCGACTGGAAGATGGATTCCTTTGTCGAGACCTCGATCAAAGAGATCCGTGAAAAAGTCGGATCCGGTAAAGTCCTCTGCGCGCTTTCCGGCGGTGTGGACTCCTCTGTTGCGGCCGTTCTTCTTTCTAAGGCCGTCGGTAAGCAGCTGACCTGCGTATTCGTAGATCACGGTCTTCTCAGAAAGAACGAAGGCGACGAGGTGGAAGCGGTATTCGGTCCGGAGGGACCTTATGACCTCAACTTCATCCGCGTCAATGCCCAGGAGCGTTTCTACAGTAAGCTCGCCGGTGTGGAAGAACCGGAGAAGAAGAGAAAGATCATCGGTGAGGAATTCATCCGCGTATTCGAAGAAGAAGCAAAGAAGATCGGTGCGGTCGATTTCCTCGTTCAGGGTACCATCTATCCGGACGTGATTGAATCCGGCCTTGGTAAGAGCGCCGTCATCAAGTCCCACCACAATGTCGGTGGTCTTCCGGACTGCGTCGATTTCAAGGAGATCATCGAACCGCTGCGTCTGCTCTTTAAGGACGAAGTAAGAAGAGCCGGCCTCGAGCTAGGCATCCCGGAGAACCTTGTTTTCCGTCAGCCGTTCCCGGGTCCGGGTCTTGCGATCCGTATCATCGGCGAAGTCACTGCCGAGAAGGTTCGTCTCGTACAGGATGCCGATGCGATCTTCCGTCAAGAGATGGCAAAAGCCGGTCTCGACAGAAATGCGAACCAGTACTTCGCAGCCCTCACCAACATGCGCTCCGTCGGCTGCATGGGTGATGAGAGAACTTATGATTATGCCTGCGTCATCCGTGCGGTCACCACGACAGACTTCATGACAGCCGAGTTTGCCGAGCTCCCATGGAGCCTGATCGGAAGAGTCTCTTCTCGAATCGTCAACGAAGTCAAGGGCATCAACCGAGTCCTCTACGACTGCACCGGGAAGCCGCCGGCCACGATTGAACTCGAATAATGAAAAAACGCCGAAACGCCCTGGAAACAGGGCGTTTCATTTTTCTTCGTCAACAAAATGTCAACAATTTTCGCTATCAGACAAATCGAATCTGCTTCCAATCCTCGA
>JAEEIT010000174.1 GCA_016281535.1 Clostridia bacterium
CTGTGGTGGTCTTTGTGGTAGAGGCAGACTTCTTCGCCGTGGACGTTTTCTTCGCTGTGGTGGACTTTGTGGTAGAGGTCTTCTTGGTGGTAGTGGACTTCTTGGCTGTCGTGGATTTCTTCGCGGTGGAAGTCTTCTTCGCAGACGACTTCGTAGCGGAGCTTCCCGCCGATCCCCCTGCTACCGAGCGAAAAGCACTGTACACTTTCGCATCTTTGGTGATCCTGCCGGGGAGCTTGCTCTTATCGGCTGTGATCACGATGGTTTCGTGTTTACTGGCTGTATGGAATCCTACCAGATATGACATCGCCAGCCACAGCTCGGAGGCGGCGCCGATCTCGAAATACTCGATCTCTGCTTTCGCATCTTCCAGTGACGCCTTCACGCCGGAGGGAAGTGTCTTCTTGCCTTTTACGTAGACGAAGATCAGGTGGTCGGTCTTACCAAGTTTCTCTACACCGGAGAAATCCATCTTGCTGCTTTCGGAAAGTGAGATCAGTACGTACTTCATATTCGCTCCTCCTGAGTTTTGCCGGCATGTGCGGGTCCTTCTTCGGACTTCGTTTTCCGGGCTGTTGATAACCTCATTCTATCACTCGAGGAGAAAAAAGGAACAGTGCTTCTGATAATGTGGCAGGAAATGGCGGAGCGTGGTGAGCTCTGATCCGATCCGGCAAATATTGTGATTTGCAGCCACCTTCTGGGCGTCATGCCCCGGAGGTGGCTTTTTTTCTATTTTGCTCCCGAAGCGAAAATAGCCTTTTATATTTGGCGGTTCTTCCTGTGTTCCTGCCCGATGTGAAAGGGTAGAATGATGGCGTAGTAGGAAGAAAGAAAAAAGAAACTGAAGCAAAAAAGGGAAGTGACTTCATGGATGTAGACAAAAGGCTTCTAATGATCCGTTTGAATAACGAGATGAACCGCTTCCCGGAATTGAGTGAAAAACTCGGATTGGTGGATAACTCGACCTATAGAGGAGAGAAGGTCTGCCAACAAAACAACACCCCCCCACTTTCAACAAAAGAGCCCGCATGAGTGAGACATGCGGGCTCGCTTCTTACTACTTTCCGGGACGGGTTCTTACTGCTTGAAGTCCTCTTTGTTGAGCTGGCCTTCGGCGATGGCGTTATCGATCCACAGACGCAGGGAGTCGATGGTGAGCGCCATCTTGTCCAGCTCGTTCTTGATCTCAATGAAGTCCGGCAGCTCATCCTCATGGATCTTGCCGTCCACGGTGATCTCGATGAGGCGGTTCTTATTCTTATCAATGGAATTGAGTGTGGCGATCATCTCGAGAGTGATCTGGGACAGTTCCTTCGGCACGACTTCAGGAACATATTCCTGACCGATCGGACACTCGTGGGAGCAGAAGTAATTGCAGAGAGAAGGGTTCTTATATACATCGGCCATAGCCAGGATCTCTTCCGGGTGAGGGAGTGTCTTCTCGTTCTCGATCTTCTCGATACGGTCTGCAGAGATGTACTGAAGCTTCTCTGAAGCAGCGTCGCGGGTAAGGTTCTGCGCTTCACGGCTGATCTGGTAAATGTTCTTGTTTTCTTTGGTTGACTTTCTTCCCATTTTCGTGTCCCACACTTTATTTTGAATTTCAAAGCAAATTAGGCATGCGTAAAAGCAAATCTGTACCGTTTTTTACTTGACATGTTAGATTATAAACTATAGTCAGAACAAATCAAAGATTTCGTTACGGAATTTACGTAATTTGTTTAAAAATTCAAGAGGATTTCGGAAGAAGTTTTCGATTATCATTAAGATGAGTAAACATGAGCCGGGTGGTAACGGCTCGACAGAGGCTAAAAAGACGCGTGAACGATGAGTGCTACTGAGTGAGCGCGATTTTCTGAAAAAAGGAGGTTACGCTTATGAGAGACTACGATGTAATTAACGGTGTAAGAGTTCCGAGAAAGAAGGGCTTCTTCAGAAGAGCGGGAAATGTTATGGTCGGTATACTGGCCGGTGTCGGTGTGCTGACGATCGCTCTGATGGTACTTGGATGGAATCCCTTCGGATCTTCCAAGAATGTGAAGAATGCCGGCTCCAGAGAAGCCATCATCGCGGAAGAAGAGAAGTTCCACGGCATTATCCTGACCAACGAGAATGTGATGACCCAGCTCAATGAGATCTCCGAGCTGATGACCTATTCACAGGAGTATGCGGGAAGAGCGTCTGTGGTCGATTCGATCCAGGTCCCGTACACGGATATGGATATCTGGGGCACACAGCATGAGATCGAGATCCTGTATTCCGGTACGATCAAAGTCGGATACGATCTGCGTCAGGTCAAGGCCGTCGTGAACAACCAGAAGAAGGAGATCTACATCCAGCTTCCGAAGAATCCGATCGTGGACAACAATCTCCCGCAGGAGAATGTTACCTGCGTACAGGACAACAATATCTTTAACCCGATCCGTGCAGACGAAGTCAGTGTTCGTCTGACCGAGATCAAGGCTCAGCAGCTCCAGACCGCCATCGATAACGGTATCTACGAGAAGGCCGAGCACCACATGAGAGAAATCATTATCAAAGCACTCGCGACGCTTCACAGCGAGTACAAGGTCGTGTTCTTAGACTCAGTAGCACTTTAATATATCTGAGTAAACGCGGCGAGA
>JAEEIT010000175.1 GCA_016281535.1 Clostridia bacterium
GAGCTCCTTTCTTCCTATAACGACGAGGTGGAGCGCTTAAAGGCCCTCGATCCTTCCGAGTACGGAGAGGGCGGGCAGAAGGCTCTGAATCTGCCGGTCCGCATACTTCGGGCGGATACGGAGATCATCGTATATGAGATCAAAGGAAAAGCATACTCGTACTCCGTGGAACTGGGACGGAACATGAAGGTGTCGGATATTGCGAAGGATATGCAGAAGTTCGAGGATTTCTTCATGACCGGAGTGAGGAGCTCCATTAACGACTACGCACTCTCGCCGGAGCAGGTGGATGCGCTCTATGAGGAGATCCATGAGAAGTTCTTAGATGAGACGATCCGCTTCACCATGGATTACGATACGGTCACGTTCCACTTAGACTGCAGCAATAAATCCGGCCTGATATTTACGGAGCTTGCGTATGCGGTGTACGGGAATTACCCGTACTTTAACCTGGGGTGGTTCGGACATACTCCGGAGTACTACGCCCTCCATGCGGTGGATTTCATCGATACGGTGAAGATATGGGACTGTAACGGAGACGGTGTGGAGGAAGATATGATCCTTAAAAGATCGGAGAAAGTGGTCGACGGGAAGTATCCGGCGGAGCTTGTTCTCGGAGCGAAGAAACTGGAACTGCAGCTCGACTATAACCGGGGCATGTATTCGATCGTCAGGACGGACGATGGTATGTACTGCTATCTGGCGAACTGCTGTGTGCGGATCGAGGACGATGGCTCCATGACGCTCGTCCGGGAGGATAGTCCTGAATTCTGTATGCTGAAATCCTGGCAGGATCCGGAACATTTTACGGTGACGGAGGCGATGGACCTTCTCGGGCTGCGGGATATGTGCCGGGAATATACGCTTCTGGGAAATAACGGTGCGCCGAGGGCGCTGACGCCTTACTACAGTGTGGAAGAATCGAAGCTGGTGTCGAAGGCGGAATTGCGTGCTTCTAGGTTCGATGCTGATGCGGGGACGGAAGAAGAGGAGATCGTGATCCCGGCCGGGGCGGTCTACGATATTAAAGAATACGATCCCGACGAAGGAACCATGCTTTTCCTGGTGAAAGAGAAAAGTGAGAGTGGAGACGGGAAGGAATACTTCGCGAAGGTGGATGTGGAATTCCAGGATGCGGAGGACGGCAGGAAAGTGCTGATCCTGTCGGGCGTGCCGGAGTCGGAACTGTTCTAAAGGCCGGTCTTTCGAAGGAGCGCGGCGGTCCGCTATGAGTTCGAGGGTGACGATCTGGAGAGATATCTGGATACGTACCAGTCGTACTACGGATCGTATGAGTTCCTTAAGAATTCTTCCGGTGTCGTGATCCCTGACGGAGAAAGCGGATACGGATATAAGTTCAAAACCGGTGATGGATCCTTCGTGCTTTTCCTGAATATCTATGACGGATTGCCGCATGTGGCGATGCAGTACGAAGTGTGGTCATAACGAAGGCTTGGGGACGCTTCAGCGGGAGGCCGGCTGATACCAGATCGTGACCGAGTCATCGGCTGGCTCGGTTGCGGTCTTCGCATTCACGTCGCAGAAGATATAGATCCAGGGATGTTTCGTGGTGCTGCATTCGCCGCTTCCTGTGATATCCGGCTCACGAAAAAGAAGATTCCCGATCTCTTCTTCCGGCAGTTCTTCCTCGGTAAAGTACACTTTCCACGTGACCTGGGAGTCAGGGTTATCGTGGATGATCTTGACTTGCGAGTGTCTGCCGATTTTGTCGGAATAGTAGCCGGTTTCGAAGACATCGCTTCCGGTGACGGTATGCTCGTATGGGGGCAGTTTCGTCGCGTGGGGATCCTGGTCTTCTTTCTTCGTCTTGTTCTTGCCTTTGGACTTGCATGCGGTGGCTACAATGGCTGCGCAGATAGTGATACCTATAACTATAGCGATTCTCTTGATCATAATGCTTCTCCAACGTATTCCTGTTTCTTTTCCCTGCTCGAATTATACCATGAAGACGTTCACATCTTTGAAAATTCTTTACCATTGGTTGACGATGTCTTTATTTGCTCGGAATAGAATGGGAGCATAAGGTGAAGCGAAGAAGGCTTTACGGAAAACGAGGGAATGACATGGAACAGCAACTGAGAAATCTCTTCACGGAAAAGCCGTTTTCGGCGGAAGGTCTGAATGTACAAGGGTACTCGATCATCGAGATCGGGAAAGGGAAAGTGAAGAAAGGCAAGATCTTCGAAGGTTCGGAAATCCAGGTGGATGCGGGACATCTTCTGGAGGTCCTTGAGAAGGACGGGAAGGTCTATGGATATACGAAGAAGGGCGTGCTGAAAGCTCTGTATGTGGTAAAGGCCGAGAAGCATGCATATTCCTGTGATGAAGTGTTTTTCACTTCGGATATCGAAGGCGAGCCGGTCACCGGGCTTATGGATCAGCAGGTCGTGTTCCTGATGGCGCAGAGGGCGTCTTACTTTAAAGACGGAAGTGCGGTCTTTCATGGGCAGAAGGTTCCGAAGCTCGTGCAGAAGACGGGTGCGTACAGCTGGTACTGGGCGGTCGTGTTCGGTATTCTCTATTCTGTGGCGTTTACATCGGTGCTTAAGAACCCGGGCGGAATCGCTGTCGGTATGATGTTGGGCGTTGCCATGGGCAACTGCTTCCGCTCGACGAAATACGAATATGAGCAAGAGTAAAACGTGCTTCTAAATAATAAATAGTTTGATAATCAAAATAATTTCCAGTTTGTTCACAAATAGACTATAAAGTCTCGTATATTTCTGTGCTACTATCAGGACAAAAGAAGCGGGCCGGTGACGGAACCGGTCCGAAGGTTCGGGCTTTCGGGCCCGTAGTCTTGAGGAGAAAGATATGAACTACAGAATATACGATAATCATGCTACAGAGTGGGTTCTTCTGATCCACGGTCTTGGCGGAAGCATCAACACATGGAAATACCAGATCAAAGATCTGAAGGACTATAACGTCCTGGCAGTGGATCTGGAAGGGCATGGCGGTTCCTCGATCCGCCGGGCCAGACACCTTCTGGTCCGTTCGGCCATCGACATTAACGACATCCTGGTGAAAGAGAATATCGAGAAGGTGAACATCATCTCGCTGTCGCTGGGAACACTGGTTGCGATGGAATTCGTATATCTTTATAAGGAGAAGGTGAGCTCCATCGTACTGGCGGGGTTCGTCCTGAATATGGGCCTCGGGTACAAGTCGCTCCTGGCGTTCGTGGAAGCGTGCAAGTACATCATCCCGAAGAGAGTCTTCTATCCCATGTTCGCCCGCATTATGATGCCGCGCAAGAATCACAAGAAATCAAGGGATGTGTTTATCCGGGAGTCTCTGAAGATGAAGTCGCTGGCATTCCGGATGTGGCTTACTGAGCTCTTCAAGACGCAGTTCCGGCTGAAGGAGTATATCGCGACGATTAAGGAGAACCATCTGCCGGTGTTCCTGATCTCGGGGAAGCAGGACTATTTCTTCGTCCGAAGCGTCAGAAGAACGCAGGATAAGATCCGGGAAGCGTCCATGTGCTTCATCGATAAGTGCGGCCATGTCTGCAGCATCGAGAAGGCCGAGGTCTTTAACCGTCTGGTGCTGAATTTCCTGAATGGGATCGAGAAGAAACCGGCGATCGAATGCGGCTGATTCCGGTGATCTGGCATCGCGCTGTCTCTCGCGATGGATTCAAGAACAGTTGTTTACAGATTAAGGGGAATCTGTAGCTTAGTTTACAGTCCCTCTCTAAGTGTCGCAAAAACTACAGAACATGGCGTTTCTGGATATTGAGCCTTCGGATCCCGGGTGGTACATTAATGCCAGAAGGAAGGAAAAAACTTCCGGATGAAAAACAACACCACGAGATCTAAAGGAGAGTAGGGAAATGAAATTTACAGCCATGGCTATTTTCAATTCTGTAGTTGAGATTTATAAACCGCTGATAAAAGAATACCATACCAGCACTTTAATGGCACTAGCCTGATGCCTCTACCTGATCTAATTCAGGCTACTTTCAGTTTGGTGATCTGTTCTCTTTCCTTTATCCGGACCTCAC
>JAEEIT010000022.1 GCA_016281535.1 Clostridia bacterium
GGAGCCGCCCAGTCATTGAGCCGCAATATGAGAAACCTAAGAGACTCCGGATCTTCTTTCAGCGCACGGATACATGCCGCACGGTAATACCCGCTCGGATGAAAGGTACCAATACGCAAGATCCAGAAATACTCTTCATCGTTTCCGATCACAGGTCTTAAGAGCTGCGGATCAGCCTTGCTCCAGTCCACAGAATAAGAAAGAGAGGTTCGGTCGCGGAATTGTTCATCCAGTTCCTTACACTCTGCATACTTCAGATCTCTGACACAGGACGAGATGGTACGGGAGGCTTCCCTTACTACTTCATCTGAATCGGATGCCAAATACAGATACACACTCGGGAGTGCATGCCTGTCTCCGGAAGAAGCCGCCCGGATGAGTTCATCGAAACGGTCTGTATAGTATGAAGACAATTGCATGCGGAAAGATGCTTTCGTAATCGTATGGGAAGACGTCTCCGAAAGCGTATGGGAAGACGCCGGATCCGGCTTCACCTCTTTACTTCCCTTCCCGAACAGCCAATCTAAAAATCCACTCATGACCCTAACCTCTTCCATTCATTTGCCATCTGAAAAACATTGTATTTTCATCCACGTCGACTTGTCAATGAAACATCGGTCAAGAGCTATGCTATTATATTAATGGGATACTGGTATAGCACATTGGGGATCGGAAACTTAAGTTCAGATCAGAAAGGATCACATATGTCTGCTTTATGTAAGAATTGCGGTGCATCACTCTTCTTCAACCCGGCAACACAGAAAGTCTCCTGCCGTTCATGCGGAAGCGCATGGGAACCTGAAGAACTGGAAGGAAGCGATACGGGTTCGACTTCCGCAGACGCAGATACACCGATGCCGGCAGATCGGAACCGTGCACGGCAGAAGGTCTATGACTGCTACGTATATACCTGTAAGAACTGCGGTGGCAGCATCCTCGTTACCGGTTCGGAGACCTCGACGACATGTGCATACTGCGGCAGCGCGAACGTGATCCTAAGCCGGTTCACTAAGGAGAAAAGCCCCGATTATATCCTGCCGTTTCAGTTCTCGAAGGAGACGGCCATAAGGAAGATCAAGGAGATCTCCGAGATGAGAATACTCGTACCGGATGCTTTCCAGAATCTGGATCCGGAATCGGTCCACGGGATCTATGTTCCCTACTGGCTGGTGAACGTACACCATGCAGAGGCCGGCGTTTTCCAGGGGGAAGAGGGCGACGGAGAAGAGACAAGAGTATATTACTACGGAAGATCGGCATCGATGAAGTTTACGGATCTTCAGATCGAAGCTTCCGAGGCGCTGGATGACGTATGCACAGAAAGACTTGACGTATTTGATACGACGAAAATGAAACCATTTCATGAGAATTACCTTCTCGGTTTCTATTCCGACCGTTCGGATATCCATTTCGTCAATATGCGCAGGGCCATCCGGAAGAAGACACTTCCCCTCTTCACCTCGTACTGTTTACCCACGATCCGTGCGATGAATAAGAGACTATATAAGGAAGAACATGAGACGATCATCGATAAAGACATCCGGTATGTGCTGTTCCCCGTCTGGTTCGTCACGGTGAAATATCAGAATGTAGACTACACGATCCTTGTCAACGGAGAATCCGGGAAAGTCGCGAGCGTGATTCCTGCCGACCAGGCTACATTCCGTAAATGGGTTTTCGGAGGAGGTCTTGCGATCGGTTTCTTAAGTGCGGTTCTGGCCTTGATCATTCGTGACTATTCCGGCATGAGTGCTTCCGGATCCGAACTGACATCACTCATCACGCTTTCCATTATCGTAACCCTGATCCTCAGCACCGTTTTCATCTTGCTGGGGAAGATCCTGTCACACTCCATCGATAAACTCAATAGTGTCACGCAGAACCCGCGCGCATATAAATTCACCAAGAAGAGGGAGGGATGAAACATGTCAGAGACGACCACTTTTTTCTTTTATTTCGTTCTCGGCTCGATCGTAGGTGCCTCGATTGTCTATTGTCTCGTCTTATGGCGTCTCCGGAGACAGCTCCGTTTCACCCCCAGGAAGAAATCCTATCTGACCAAGAAGGAGATCCGGGTCGAAGTGCAGGAGGATCATATTCAGCGCTCCTCCAATGTTGTCAATCAGTTCATCAAGGATAACCTTCAGTTGATTCTTCACCGCGAGGATTATGCACGCGCCAAGGATCGTGCACTTGTCATGAAGGATTCGGATGAAGTGAGACGCATCTCGGAGGAATAGGATTACTCATCACTTACCGAGAAACCGGAAAGAAGATCCCGCATCTTCTCTTCTTTATCCGCATCGAGAGTTGCAATATAGCATACCTCTTCATTTCCGATCATCATGACGCCCCAGTAATTCCTTATCTCGTCGCCGTCCATTTCCATGATGACACACACCGGGAAGTTGTCCTGACCGACCGTGACAGTCGTCTGCTCTTCTTTATAGTCGAATCCCCGTTCTTCGATCCCGTTCCTGATGGCATCCGTTAATTTATCGAAGGCCGCTTTCGCTTCTTTCGACATCATGTTCATCTCCGGAAGATAGTAAAGGGAGAAACTCGAAAGAGCATAGATCGAATCATCGGCATAGAGGATGAGGTTCATCGGATTTCCTCGTTCCATAGTATCGCGTATGCTGTCATAGGTCTCATCCCGGAACGTCATCGTCATCGGCAGGGACACCTTGACCTTCATCCCCGGGATCACGGTCTCGTTAGTATTCGGGCAATAGAATGTGATCTCATCGGGATCAACGGCACCGGCCGGGGTAGGTGTCGGTGAAGGAGTAGGTGTCGGCGCTTTCTTCTCTTTCACGGAAACCGACCAGGCACCGAGAAGAGACCCGTCCTCCAGATAGAAGCTGACCGTGTAGATCCCTTCCGACAGGACATCTCCCGTGATGGCATAATCAGCTTCCAGGTATTCCGGCTGTTCTTCTTTCAGCACATCGGTCGTATAGAGGACCCGGTCTTCACACGTGATCTCGTAATAGTATAGCCACGTGAGTTTCTGCCCGTCGCCTAAGACTTCGACCCGAAGATTGATATCACCTGTGTTGGTATACACGCCGGTAGACGGATCATATTCGGTTCCGCTGAAGGTTCCGAATCCCAGATAGGACATCCTTGACTTGGCGAGAGGGAACTCCACATCAAAGTACGGGAAAAGCACTTCCAGTTTATTGATGTTCGTGCATACGATCTTATCTTCTTTCTTCTCGAAACTCAGTGTGACCGTCTCTTCTATTCTCGATTTACATTTCTTCACTGCGGAGGAAAATTCTTTCAGATCGGCGTAGACCACATCGTCCGAGAGCAGTTTCTCATAATCGACGTAAGTAAACACGATATCCACACTGCCCCGTTCACCATTCGACTTTCCTTCGTAGGTATTCTCATCTATGGTGTACGAAAGCGTATCGGCGATATATGTTCTTGCCTTCTTCTGGATTTCATCTCCGGTCGGATCAAGAATCATCTTCTCAGAAAGATCGTCATCGCCACCGGAAGCATGCTTCAGAAGTTTCTTATAATCCCTTGCCACGACAAACCCGGCGATACTATTCGCCGCTTCCAGGATCTCTCCCTTCGAACTTTTATGACAGGCGCACATGCCAAATACCATCGTCACGCTAAGAAGCAGTGCCGCCATTTTCTTAAGCGATCTCATTCTTCAGTTCCTTCTTTACTGCTAAGATGAATTATCGGATGAAATGCGTCCCCTGCCAGGGTTCTTTCTCCGGAAGGCCGTATTTTTCCTTCGCCAGTGCGATACCGCGCATGAGGAACACCATATTCCGGGCAAGGGTACGCATGGTCTGAAGCCCCTCGAGATCCTTTCCGGCTTCTCCCTTTTCTCTTCCGTGCACACTGTTCCAGTACTGGCTGCCGGCGATCGGCATACCACTGATGCCGAAGTATTTGTTCAGCATGTCATAGGTTGCGGAAAGTCCGCCTCTCCTGGCCACGACCACACTGGCACCGACCTTCATGGTCTTGTCGAAATGCGTGCTGTAGAAAAGCCGATCGAGGCAGGCGATGAGTGTCGCATTCGCCGAAGCATAGTAGACGGGGGACGCCAGTACCAGCCCGTCCGCCGCTTCAAACTTCGGGGACAGTGCATTTACCACGTCATCGAAGACACACTTACCGGTCTTGCCGCATGACCCGCAGGCGATGCATCCCCGAACATCCTGATTGCCGATCTGGACATTCTCGACCTCGACACCCTCCGCTTCGAAGATCTTCACCATCTCTTCCAAAGCCAGGGATGTGTTTCCGTTTACTCTCGGGCTTCCGTTAATGATCAGTACTCTCATGTCTTGCCTCCTGATGGTATTCCACACAACCGCATCCGAGCGGTTGCCGTATTGTCTAACTGATTCAACTATACAAACATTCTCCTATTTGAGAATACACTAAGTCAATAGCAAAAATCAGAGTTTTTCCGTCAAAAAATAGAATTTCTCTGAATAATTTGACAAGGTGCAATAATAACGATATGATAATTTCGTATGAAGATTCCATCTTCAGGAATAGAAACTATAGAAGTATAGAGGAGAAATGTTATGAAAATTGTAAAGAGAATTGTTGCAGCTGTTGTTGTAAGTGCTATGGCTCTGTCTCTCGCCGCTTGCGGTGGCAGCAAGGCGAAGAAGATCTCTGCTGAGGATTTCCAGTCCAAGCTCGAGAAGGAGAATTACACCGTTACAGAGACTCCGTCCGGTGATGAGAAGGTCACCAAAACAATGATCGCTTATAACGAAGACATGAGCGTCATGGTTACCTACTCTCTCTATGGCAACAAGGATGATGCGAAGAAGGCTTTCGATGATTTCAAGGATGGTGCTGAGGAAGCAAAGAAGTCCGGCGAGATCGAGAAACTGAGCACAAGTTCCAGCAAGATCACAGCTACTAGCGAAGGTCAGTGTGTTATCGTTGTATATGCTGAAGATATGATTGTTATGTCCACTTCCCTCTCCGGTGATAACGAAGATGGCGCGAAGGCTGCTATTAAGGCTCTCGGTGTGTAATCGTTAGTTGATTGAAGATTCTTTTAGAAGGACTGTCGTAAGGCAGTCCTTCTTTTTATGCGCGAAGCAGAAGAAAAAAAGGATCGGCCGCTTCCTGTCCTTCCGCACACTGTCCCGACTACTTTCTTCTTCTTCTCCTCACGCGGTTGATGTGCCGCTCGAAGTCTCCGCTTCGAAGGAGCTCGGCCAGGACGTACTGCTCGAAGATCGGAACGGTACAGGAATAAAACCCGAGTTTCTCCTGGAATGGCTGTACGAGTTTCTTCGGCAGGATCATGTAGCCGATACGCATCGACGGCGCCAGCGTTCTTGAGAATGTATTCAGGTAAATCACATTCACTTCAGGATCCATCGAGAAGATCGGCTCCTCCGCCTTCTTCGATACAGTCAGTTCTGAATCATAGTTATCCTCGATAAGGATCCCTCCCCGCTTCTTCGCCCAGAGAAGGTACTCGAGTTTCTTCGAGATATCGACCGTTACGCCGGACGGGAAACTGTGAAACGGCGTCACGTGAAGAACTTTCGCCTTCGTCTTCCGAAGCGCCGGTGAGGAAATACCATCCGGTGTCATCGGAAGAAGATCGCATCGTATCCCCATGGCCTCATAGACCAGACGGATCTTCTTATAGGACGGATCTTCGATGGCAAAGAGAGGCCTCGAATCCGGTGTCACGCCGTTCTTCCCTGTCTGATTCCCTCCGAATGTATCCCTTCCGTCAAGTCCGATCAGAAGCTGCGCGATCAGGCCGTAGAGATACTCGGAACCGGAGCCTACGATGACCTGGGACGGCTCGACGCTAATACCACGGCTTCGGGCAAGATACATACAGATCTCGTTCCGAAGCTCTGCACAGCCGTGGTTCGGAGATTTAATAAGAATATTCTCCCCATGATCGAGCAGGACCTTACGCATGGTTTTCGAAAGAACCGAGAAAGGAAATTCGCCGAAATCGCGGGGGCTCTCGTCCTGATCGAGTACGATCGGATCCGCCTTTCCGGATTCCTGTCCGAGGAAATCCTCGCCTCTGTAGGTCACGAATACCCCGCTTCTCTCGCGGCAGTGGACGTACCCTTCTTCTGAAAGAAGGGTCAGTGTGTGCTCGACCGTGATGACACTGACACCGGTCTCATCGGCGATCACACGCTTACTGGGAAGTTTAGCACCGTGGGGGTAGATCCCCGCAGCAATATCTCTGACGAAATGGTGATAGAGCTGGATATATGCCGGTTCTGCAGAATGCTTATCGATCGTATAGTTCATCTTCCTGTTCCTGTCCTTATTGAACGAAATCTAATCTGGTCATATATAATTCTTCAGATTTGGTCATTTCTATATGGTCAGTTCAATGATACTATGGGCGGCATAGGAAGTAAAGGAGAAACACAACTATGAAAAAAGAAATCTACACCCCCACGATCCGCATTACCATTACAGCTGTCTTTATGGCCCTGACGATCGCCATGGCCTCGTTCGGCATTCCCGTACCGGGAGGACACCTGTATCTCTGTGACGTCATCATCTGCCTGGCTGCGATCCTTCTGAATCCGTTCGAGGCATTTCTCGTCGGCGGGCTCGGCTCCTTCTTCGGCGACCTTATCTTCTACCCGCTTCCGATGTTCGTGTCTCTCGTGACACACGGGCTTCAGGCCATCGTCATCTCACTCATTTCCCATAAGACTATGAAGGACCATCCGAAGATCGCTTCCGGTATCGGTGTTTCCGTCGGTGCCGTGATCATGGTCGTCGGGTATACCCTTGGCAAGATCTTCGTGTACAGTACTTTTGAATATGCGATGATGAAGCTCCCCTACGAGATCGCGCAGGGAGCCCTCGGCGCCGTCCTCGGCATGATCCTGTGCTGGCGATTCGGGATCAGGAAACTGTTCCTTTCCCTCGTCGAGAGAAAGAAGAGAAACGAAGTTACGGCCTGATCACTCCGCCTTGATGTGCATGACCATTTTGTTCCTGCGCTCCCCCTCATCGGACCAGAAGTACGAAACATCGGACAGTGCATTTCTCACCAGTTTCACGGACAGATCGTTCCCTTCTGTCATGAAGTCATACTTGTCGCCGTTATATGTCGTCGTAAGAATCATGCTATGTACCCCAAGAAGAATACAACTGGCAAATTCTTCCGCCCTTTTCTCCGCGCGAGGCGCTCTTTCTGCACAGGCTTCTTCTATCCTGCAACAGATCCGGAGTCTTCTTCGTCTTATAGACAGCGAAAGCTTCTGGAGGCATATATGAAAAGACACAAGACTTCTTCGATATTCATTCTCTCTCTTGCCGTACTCTCCGGCTCTTTCCTGTTTTCAGGCTGCCGGGATACGGAAGACACCACGAAGAAAAAACGTATCAGCAAGAGCCGCTCTTCGGCGACCACAGAAGACCCGGACGAGGATGCCTCCGATCCGAAAGAACCGGATCGGGATACTGACGGGATCCAGCTTCCGACATCAAGTGACAGTGACGACGATTTCTCTTCTCAGTCGGATCCTTCTCCGACTACTTCCATCGACACCACTCTCAATAATGGTCACTCCATTTCCGAGAGCGGCGAGAGATACCGGGAGATCCGCAGAAGCACGGACGTCATACTCAGTGCAGATGAGGCACTGGAGTACTTACAGGACAGCGTGACCCTTCAGAACGATATCCTGGATTTCCGTCTTCTCACTTCCACACCGGAAGATGACCCGTATGCCTATCAATGGTATCGGTTCTGTGTATACTGTAATGATGTCCGCGTGGAGAACGCCACCTTCGACGTCGTCTGCTTCTACGATGGGACACTTGTAGAGGGACGTATGGAGATCCTTTCCTGTAACTTCAAGCACGATACCAACATCATCACGCCCGACGAGGCTCTGGAAGCCTATAACCAGAGCTCCTCCAATACGAAATCATACACCTATAAGGAGATGTGCTACTTCTTCTCCGGCAAAGAAAGAGAGATGGTTCCTCTGGTCTATGTCTACCGTCACGAATCCAAAGATCCTACCAAAGCCTATACGCTTCTGCTGGATGCAGAAACCGGTGAGGCGGTAGGCTACTGGCCGGACGCGATTACGTAAGAACGACAGGTACATAGAAACGACCGGTCACAGAAGAAACCCGGAAAGAAGCACCCTCTCGATTCCCAGTGCCGCCGCATAAAGCCTTCTCTCATCGGTGCCATACAGGATCAGGGCCCGTCTTACTCCATGCTCGTCCTTCTCACTGGCCGCCACCGTGACAGACGGAAGTCCGCAGAAATGCATCACATTCGTAGGACCGGTCATGATCACCGCATCCACGTCCGAGATCTCCGTCTTCACCTCCTGTATCCGGTTCTTCCGGTATCGAAGCGCCTCCAGGTACTCCTCACCCAGTAATCCTCCGGGCGTCTCTTCCAGTGCTGCCCGGAGATATCCGTGTCCGTATTTCATCATGGTATCGGGGTTCTCCTCGTAGTACGAGACGATCTCGGCAAGCGTCTTTCGCTTCGCCGTGGAAGAAGAAAGATACTTCTCGAGCATCGGACCGAATTCCCATTTCATCACCGTCTTCAGGTACGGTTCCTTCTCCTGGCAGAGTTCCGTGAATGTTGCTCCCGCTTCCCGGAGCGTCGCGATGGTTCTTCTAAGGAAGTCCTGCTGTCCCGGTTCCACCTTACCGGAATTGGCCCGATTGACCGAAAGGCGGAGTCTTCCGGGGGATATGGCCCGCACATCGGGAGAAGCTTCATCCCGCATGGCGCGGTACATGCGGAGCGCATCGAGGAACGTGTCCGCCATGGGGCCAGCCGAATCCAATGTCCGTGAGACAGGTATGATCCCGTCGGTAGGAAGCACCCCCACCGGCGGTTTAATGGCGCAGATGCCGTTCAACATGGCACAGGCCGTAATGGAGAATGATGTATCCGTTCCGACAGCCATCGAGACGATACCGGCACTGACCGCCACCGCCGATCCCGTTGACGATCCGCCCGGCTCCGCCAGTTCCGAGATGGCGTGACGCACCTGCCCGCCTCGGGAGCTATAGCCTCCGGGCATGTCGGGCGACACGTAGTTGGCGAACTCCGTCATGTTCGTCTTTCCGAGGATCACCGCACCATGGCGGCGGAGATTCCGGATCACCGGGGCGTCCGACAGGGCCAGATTATCCGATAGTGCAAGACTTCCCGCCGTCGTGTGAAGGCCCTTGACATCGATGTTATCCTTCACGAGGATCGGAACACCGCGAAGAAGCAGCTCTCCGGGCATACCGGAGCCTTCCGAGGGTTTCCGGCTCTGATACGCCGCCTCTTCCAGTGCCGCTTCGTTTATTTCTGCGATGCAGTTCAGCGCATCTGGGCCGCCCAGACGCTCCGCTCTTCTGATCGCTCTCTGTGTCCGGTGCATCGTATCTTTTTCTCCTTAACTCTCCGAATATTTCTCCCATGTTTCCCCGCCCGGCGCAGGGAACCCTTCAGAAGGCACGACCAGATCGCCCGTATAGATTCGGAAATTCATTATACCAATCATCAAAGAAAAGATCCTCCTTCATCTTCTCAAGATCGAGGTGCCATTTCTCGGCCACCGGTTCGAAAGCCTCGAAATTCTCGAATACATATTTCCCGCAGTGTCCATCGGGCAGTTCGATGTAGCTGGCGGTTTCCATCTGTTGCGTAAATCCGCTCTTCCATTTCCGAAATTTTGTTCTATAATACTAGAAAAGCACTTGATATGTGCTTCACTTCGCAGCGGCATGTCCCGCTGTTTTTCCGACCACCACTATTGTACCACGAAGAGGACGCATCCATGATCTCGCACGAGGGACTGATCCCCTACGACAAGTTAAGACCGTATCAGCAGGAGTGTGTACACACGCTGAATTCTCTGCGCGCAGGCTCTCATCTGGTGGCCATGGCCACGGGACTTGGGAAAACGGTCGTCATGCCTTTTATCAAGAGCCGGGGACGTGTCCTGATCCTTTCACACCGGGAAGAACTGGTCAACCAGCCCGTCAAATACTTCAGCGTGCCGGTCGGTTTCGAGCAGGCGAAGCGCCGCTCGAACGGCGAGGAAGTCGTCTGTGCCAGTGTCCAGTCCCTGGTCCGCCGCCTCCACCGCTTCTCCCCTGACGACTTCGATGTCATCATCACCGATGAGGCACACCATGCGGTCGCGCCGACCTATAAGAAGATCTACGACTACTTCCACCCGCGTCTCCATTTCGGCTTCACTGCCACACCGAACCGTGGCGACAAGCAGGGACTCGGCGAGATCTATTCCGACATCGTCTTCGAGCGGGATATCAGGTGGGGCATCAAAAACCACTTCCTAACCGATATCCGATGCCTTCGTATCGACATCGGCTACGATATCTCCTCTGTAAAAAGGCAGAAAGATGACTTTAATCTTTCCCAGCTCGCCGCTGCGGTCGATATCACGGAGCAGAACGAAGCCGTCGCGAAGGCCTACTATCAGTACCACGTCGGCCAGACCCTGATCTTCGCCACCACGGTCCAGCACGCCCACAACATCGCCGATCTCATCGAGGGGGCCGTCGTGGTCTCGGCCGAGACACCGAACCGTGAGCAGATCATCAAGGATTTCACGGACAGGAAGATCCCCTGCATCGTGAACTGCATGGTGTTTACGGAAGGCACGGATATGCCTCTGATCGAGACCATCATCATCGCACGCCCGACCCATAATCCGAGCCTGTATATGCAGATGGTCGGAAGAGGCCTGCGTCTATATGACGGCAAACCCCACCTGACGCTTCTGGACTGCGTCGGCGTCTCCGGCAAGCTCGACATCTGTACCGCCCCGTCGCTGTTCGGCATTGAGCTCGACGAGACGAAATACAGAAATCTCGGAATCAAAGAAGACGAGGGCATCATGCTCACCGATATCGAGCCTTCGATCACGAGGCATTTCGCGTGGAAAGTCAGTGCCAGAGAGATCCGCCTCTTCGAAGAAGAGACCGGTATCAAGACTCTGGGTGTCAATTATACGAAGATGCCTTCCGGCGACTTCGTACTCTTCATGTCCGGAAAGCTCATCAAGAATCCGGACGGAAAACTGTCCTCGTATAATCCGATGGATAAAGGAAAGCCCACGGTCTATGCAGCCATCAAGATCACCGTCAAGGCCATAGACCTGACCGGGAAAACAAGGATCATCATCGAGCAGAACGTCGGCGGGAAGCGCTTCTTCAAGCAGAGTGATCCCATCGATCCCCAGCTGGCCTTCCAGGTCGTCAGGAAGAACCTCGACACCCAGCCGATCTATAAGAGTTTCGCGTCGCTTTGGGATGTGGAGCGTACGATCTGGAAACACGAACCTGCCTCTCCGAAGCAGATCGAGATGATCAAGAAGAAGATGGACCCGACCGTCATCGAAGGCGTAGATTATGGCCGCCTCACCAAGGGCGAAGCGGCCAATATCCTGAATATTCTTGAGAACAGCCGAAGCGCTTACGGCTTCCGTCCGCATTAACGGTGTACATGTTCCTTCCGCTTGTAGCGGAATATATATTTCCCCTGCCGCTCTTGCGGAGCAAGCCACCTGCGTCCTTAAATACAGTCGTAGAAGCGCAGCGGGAATCCATTGACACCTTCGGACATACTCTCGCTGTCGATCACCTCTTCGTAGAGAAGCTCGGGATCGAATCCTGCACGCCAGAACGCATCATAATCCGAGGCTTCCCGGCTCTCCACCCTGGTAGAAGTCAATTCTACATTTCCTTTCCGGTCTACCTTCAGATCCGAGAACGTCAGGCAGTGGAACAGTTCTTTTTCCCGGCCGTCATCGGTGGAAAGTGTCACCTTGACGATCGTAAAAAGAAGATTGTCCTTATCCGTCGTGATCAGTACCGAACGGACGATTTCCGGATCGCCTTCATACTTCCAGTTATCCTCTTCGGACTCGAACACCGGATCTCTGTATTCTTCCTCTTCGAAATCGCAGATCATCTCGTAGATCTGCTCCTTCGCCTCCTCATCGGAAGCAAGCTCCGAACCGGTTACACGGAAAGACGTGGCTGCCGCGGCTTTCTCTGCCTGCACGGTCTTCTGTCCGGTCCTTCTCTCTTCCGAACTCTTTCTCAGGTAATCCGCTAAAATGGTAATACCTAAGCCTATGACGGCTATGATGATGAGTGTCTTGATCCAGCCGAGTATCGTCTTCTTTCTTCTGGCAAGTGCTCTCTCTTTCTCTTCCTGGAGCTTTCTTTCCTCTTTCCGAAGTTTCTCTTCTTCCTGCTTCCTGTAATATTCCTGCATGCGGGTGGTCGTCTCCGTAAGGGATTGCACGATATAGGCTTCGGCATTGACAGTCTTCTCGTACTCGACATCACTTTCATCTTTCTCGATGTCGAAGGTACCGCCGCAGAAGGCACAGACCAGTTTCTCGCCTTCCAGGTGCAGAGGGGCATTACAGTTTCTACAGTTCATGACTTTCAGTTTCATGCTCTTCCCTCCTTCCACGTATCCGGGATCTCGATCTCCTCCGGTTTGAAAGAGCTCTTCGCTGCCGAGAACATTTCCCGGATCAGCTGGTCCTTGTCGAAATAAGCCGTATAATACATATCTCCATGGACGCCTTCCTTGGGGAAATACTCCTCCACCATATATCCGTAATCATCTCTCTTGAGATCGGTAAGTTCAACGCAGTCATAAAGTGTGAAGATCTCTCCTGTATCCTCGTACTCGTAGCTGAAGCGATAGATCAGAAGAAGTCCTGTGGAATTGTATCCGCTGGTCCGGATAATATAAACACTATCGATCGTCGCATCGTTTCTGTAGATCGCGGTACGGTCTTCGTCATACCGGCCGTCGGATATCGGCTCCTGGCGGCGCAGATCGACGAGTCTCTGTCCTCCGGCGACGGCGTTCTCCAGAAAATGCATATCTTCCGTGACCGTCTCGACCAGCGCCGTCCGTTCCTGTTCCCGCTGCTCATCCAGTTTCCTGCTGCTTCTGCTGAGTGTCCGCACCAGATATACAGAAGTGAGGATCATCGGGATTATGGAGATGACCAGTGCAACAATATACATGCCTATACCGGCCGCGCCCTGCTTGACGGCCTTCTTGCGCTGACGGGAGATCTCCCGCTGCTGCTCGTTTCTTGCCATCTGCTCACGAAGGACGTAGTCGGTCTGCATGACGTTCACATCCTTCTGGAGCAGCATCTTCGTTCTTTCCGCTTCAGTGATGAGCTGGGTGTACTTCACATCGTTTTCGTCATAATCGACGGCGAAGGCCGAACCGCAGCTGGTGCAGAAGAACATATCCCTTTCCTGGTTCAGAAGGCCATTACACTGTGGACAGTTTAAATTCGTAAGTTTCATGTGATTCCCTCCTCCCCTTTATTCCTGCTTCGCGCCGGAAAGGATCTTCTCCGGCATGGTGAAAGGCTCACTCTTCACGTCGTCACCATAGGACAGACACTCGGACATAAGTGTATCCATATCTTCGAAACCGCCGTGAAGACCGGCATACCCGTAGTACACGTCCGGTTCGTAATCGGAATAGATCTTACCCTCAGTGTCCACACCGGACACAATGATCGTGACCGGAACATAAAGTGTCTTCTCTTCACTTCCATCCTCAGAGGAAAAGTCCAGTGCGAAGACCATCGTCAATTCAGTTCTTTCGAAGCGGTACACCAGGAAAGCTTCTTCGTAACTGGCATGTCCCGTGTAGGTCAGTATTCTTTCCGGATCTCTCAGTTTCGCCTCCTGCTTCACCAGATATTTCACCGCATAGAGGTTCGCATCGTAGGCCGTTTCCAGAAAGTCTTCATCTTTCAGGATCTCTTTCCCTTCGATGACCCCGCTTCTGACCTGTAGCTGCTGCTTGGTATTCGATTTCGTCCCTCCCAGGAGATTCGTGCTCTTGATACTCTTGGAGAAAATCCGAAGCCCCACAAAGAAGAGAACATAGAGGAGGAAGAATCCGCCGAGAATGACGGCGAGCCTCACGAACATATTCTCGAAGATCTGATAGCCTTTTCTTCTTTGGCGCTGCATCTCATTGTACTGTTGCTGCCGGGCGATCTGTGCGCGTGTCAGGGATAATGTCAGATCCCTGTCAAGCTGGGCCTGGTTTCTCTCCTGCTCGGTTTCTTTCTCCGCGCGGGCCACATCTTCCTGTCCCCAGTCGACCGCATACTCGGTGCCGCAGTTCGGGCACTTGTATTTCCCGTCGATCATGGCCAAAGGTGTCCCGCAGTTTCTGCAGAAATTATTTGCCATCTTGCCCCTCCTTCTACTCCTTTGAGAGTCTGTCTCCTCTTTCTCAGAAGCACATAGTTCCCCTGTACTTCCACAAGACCTCAAACATCCATGATTATTATAGCATGAAGTATTTCTGCCATAATATGGGAACGAAACCATTTATCTGCCTCTATTCTGAAGGTGCAGACGGAATACCGGCCGGGTTATACCCATTCTTTACTGATCCGGATCAAACCCATTCTTTACTGATCCGGATATAGACGGATTTCAGGATCTGGGCCAGAAGCATATACGCCACCATCAGAAGGATCAGCCAGATGCCGAAGGACGGGATCATGACCGGAAGGTCGAAGAGTGTAGAGATCCCGGTAAATCCGATCAGAAGTGTGGCCATGACGACGGCCAGCGTCGAGATCGTCAGCTGCACCGAGGCACGGTCCTGGATGAACGGAAGCTTCGGCGTACGGATCGTGTGGATCACGATGGTCTGCGAGATGATGCCGAACATGAACCAGCCGCACTGGAAGAGTCCTGCCTTCTCCACGGAGTTGAATCCGAGGATATACCACATCACCAGGAAGCACAGTACGTCGAGCACGGTACTCAGAAGGCCGAAGATAAACATGAACTTCTTGATCCCGTCGATATTCCATTTCTTCGGAAGAAGGATGCTCTCCTTCTCCACATGGTCGAAGGGCATACCCAGCTGGGCGAAGTCATTGAGGATATTCTGCACCAGGATATGGATCGGAAGGAGCGGCAGGAACGGCAGGAATATGCTGGCGATCAGGACCGAGAACATATTACCGAAGTTACCGCTGACCGACATCTTCAGGTATTTACTCATATTGGCAAAGGTGCGGCGTCCTTCGATCACGCCCTCGTCAAGGACATTGAGATCCTTCTCGAGGAGGATGATGTCGGCGACCTCCTTCGCGATATCGACGGCGTTATCTACTGAGATGCCGACGTCCGCCTGCTTGAGCGGAAGGCTGTCATTAATGCCGTCACCCATATATCCGACCGTGTGTCCGTTGCTCTGAAGCGCACGGACCACGCGCTGTTTCTGGTAGGGAGAGAGCTTACTGAAGATATGGCATTTCTCGACGGCTTCTTTCAGTTCTTCATCGTTCATGGCCTCGACCTTCGCACCGGTCAGGGTGTACTCGGTCGGGATGCCGAGACGCCCGCAGATGTTGATGGCAACGCCCTCGGAGTCACCGGTCAGAACGACGGTCTTTACGCCGTTCTTCTTCAGGGCAGCGATCGCCGGGCCGGCCGACGGCTTCGGCGGATCCAGGAAACCGACAAAACCGATCAGGACCATATCGGCCTCATCGCCCACACCGAAGGTAGACACGTCGTGGATCTCGTTCTTCTGGGCGACGGCAATGACACGAATGCCCTCAAGGTTATTCGCATCCGCGATCTTCTTGGCATTTTCTTTCAGTTCTTCGGTGATCGGACGGACCTCGCCCTCGTACTCGATGAAGCTGCAGATCGACAGGATCTCCTCGACGGCACCCTTCGTGATCAGCTGCCGCTTCCCCTTCTTATCGCGGAGCACGACGCTCATACGGCGGCGCGAGAAATCGAACGGGATCTCATCTTCTCTTACATACGCTTCCTTCAGTTCGGACAGTTCTTCTTTCTCGCCGCGGTTGATGATCGCCACATCCATGAGGTTCTTAAGTCCCGTCTGGAAGAAACTATTCATGAAAGCGTGACGGAGGACGCGTTTATCTTCATTTCCGTGCACGTCCATGTACTTCTCGAGAATGATCTCGTCCTGTGTCAGCGTGCCGGTCTTATCCGTGCAGAACACATCCATCTCACCGAAGGTCTGGATCGCGCCGAGACGCTTGACGATGGTTTCTTTCTTCGACATGTTGACCGCACCCTTGGCAAGCGAAGAGGTCATAATGACCGGAAGCATCTCCGGCATCAGGCCGACAGCGATCGTAATACCGAACATCAGGGATTCGAGCCAGTTGCCCTTCGTCAGGAAATTGGCCACAAAGATGATCGGTACCATGACGATCATGAAGGAGATCAGAAGCTTACTTATCGAGTTGATATTCGTCTCGAAGCTACTCTTATCGTTATAGGTGTTGAGGCTCTTGGCCATGCAGCCGAAATAAGTAGAGTTTCCTGTCGTGAGGATCACGGCTTTCGCCGAGCCGGAAACAATATTACTTCCCATGAAACCAAGATTATTCAGTTCCGAGATCTCCGATCCCGTCGGATCCGGGCCCGCGAATTTCTCTACGGGATTGCTCTCGCCCGTTAGCTGGGACTGATCGATAAAGAGGTCCTTCGTCTCGATGAAACGGACATCGCCCGGGAGCATGTCTCCGGAGGCAAGCTTCACGATATCGCCGGGCACCACTTCTTCCATATCGATCTCCATCACGTTATCGTTACGGATGACATCGATCTTATTACTGATCATCTTCTGAAGTTTCGTGGCCGCGGAATTGGATTTCTGGGCCTGCACGAAGGAGATGACCGCCGAGATCACGACGACGAAAATAAGCATCAGGAACGTCAGCCAGCTTGGTTCATCGGCGATGATGACATCGGTAACAAGTGTCACCCCCGCCACTACGAGCAGTACGATATTAAACGGATTGATAATGGCCTCGCGAACTCTCTTAAGCAGGCTGTTCTCGTTTCCTGCGTCGATGATGTTCCTTCCATACTCTTCGAGCCGGTCACTGGCCTCGACCTGGTTTAAGCCTTCTTCCGAAGTCTGAAGTTTCTCATACAGTGCCTCATCGCTGATCGCACTTAATGCCGCCAGTTCCTGCTCAACATGGATCTTACGTTCTTCTGTCTTCGCGTCGTTCTTTCTGCCCATTTCATTCCCTCTCATCTTTGTCCCGGCATGTGAAGATATGCACTTCCCTGTTCCCCAACAATGAAGCATCGGCACTTCCGTGCCTTCCGTATCTTTACAGGTATTTAAGATATACTATAATGAATCGTATGTAAATATTCGGAAGAACCGCAGTAGGAGGAGTCGTCGCGTATGGAGTCTAACCGTTCAGCACTGATCATGGAAGGCGGCGCCATGCGTGGGATGTTCACCTGCGGCGTCATCGACGTACTTATGGAGAACCACATCGATTTCGACGGAGCGGCAGGGATCTCTGCCGGGGCGGTCTTCGGCTGCAATTTCAAATCCCGGCAGATCGGACGTCCCATACGATATAACAAGACTTTCAGCAGAGATCCCAGGTATGCGAGTTTCCGTTCTCTTCTTAAGACCGGCGACTACTTCGGCGCCAAGTTCTGCTATGAGACGCTCCCCTTCGAGCTGGATATCTTCGACACGAAGACATTCGCCGAGAATCCTCTGGCGTTCTATGTCGGCGCCACGGATGTACATACCGGCAAGGCCGTCTATCACCTTTGTACCGACGGGAAAGATACGGATCTTCTGTGGATGCGGGCATCTGCATCGATGCCGCTTCTGTCCCACGTCGTCAAGGTAGACGGCTACGAACTTCTCGATGGCGGCATCTCCGATTCTGTCCCCTATGCCTATATGGAAAGTCTCGGATATAGAAGAAACGTCATCGTGCTCACACAGCCGAAGGGGTACAGGAAGGACAAGGGGCACGGTGGACTGCTGTTCGATCTGGGACTTCGGAAATACCCGGCTGTCGCGAAAGCCATGAAGGAGCGCTATGCGATGTACAACCGGCAGATGGATGAGATCGATGCACGGCAATCGCGTGGCGAGTCCATCGTGATCCGGCCGCCGCAGGATCTGGGGATCGGGCGTACCGAGAAGGACCCCGAAGAGCTCGAACGGATCTATCAGATCGGCCGGCAGGAAACCGAGAAGAAACTTTCTGAGATCCGCGCATTTCTTAAGGAGAAGTGACCGGCCGCACGACCCGGAAAGAAAGAACAGAACCGAAGAGACAGTGCTTTTCTCGAAGAATACGATTTGTTAGAATGAAGAAAAGACATCGCATATGGGGGGATGATTTATGCAGACACGGAACGGATTCCCTATCTTAGGCTTCGGGTGCATGCGGTTTGCCACGAAGGGCAGGAGCATTGACTTCGAGAAGGCGGAAGCGCAGCTTCTTCGTGCGATCGAGCTGGGTGTGACGTATTGGGATACAGCATATATTTATCCCGGCAGTGAAGATACCATCGGACGTGTCATGGAGAAGCACGGACTGCGCGACAAGATCATCCTGACAACGAAGCTTCCGCAGTATCTCGTGAAGAAGCGCGAGGATCTGGATAAATATCTGGACGAGGAACTCAGACGCCTTCGCACCGATCACCTCGACTATTATCTTTTCCATCACATGACGGATGTTGCGCAGTGGGAGCGGCTGGAAGCGCTCGGTGTGCGCGAATGGATCGCGGAGAAGAAATCGCAGGGCAAGTTTCTGCATGTGGGTTTCTCCTTCCACGGGAATACGGAGATGTACCTGAAACTTCTGGATGCGTACGGCTGGGAGCTCAGTCTCGTGCAGTACAATTATATGGATGAGCATTCGCAGGCCGGGCGTGAAGGGATCTGCGCCGCTTACGCCAAGGGCGTGCCGGTGTTCATCATGGAACCGCTTCGTGGCGGCAAGCTCGTCGATCTTCTTCCCGAGAAAGCCAAGAAACAGATCGCTTCGGACTCCCATGGCTGGAGCCCGGCCGAGTGGGCATTCCGCTGGCTGTGGAACCAGAAGGAGGTCACCTGTGTGCTCTCGGGCATGAATTCCATCGAGATGCTCGAGGAGAATGCCCGCATCGCATCAGATGTCAAAGCCGGTGCCTGGGGCGAAGACGAGAACGCCATGATCGACAGGATCCGCACATATATCAACGAGAATACGAAGGTCGGCTGCACCGGCTGTAAATACTGTCTCCCCTGCCCTCGAGGCGTGGATATTCCGGGCGTTTTCTCCTGCTATAACCATATGTATTCGGAGAGCAAAGGCTCCGGGAGGAAGGAATACTTCCAGACGATCGCGCTGCGTCTTCAGCCGGCTGATGCCGCGCGCTGTGTGGAGTGCGGGAAATGCGAGCAGCACTGTCCGCAGAATATCCCGATCCGGCAGAAACTGAAGGAGGCCTCCCGGGCACTTCAGCCCATGCCATATAAAGTGGCGGCGAAGTTCGCGCGCCGTTTCCTCGTCGGAAAGAAGAAAGCCACGTCTGACAACTGAGCGTAAAGATACCGTTCTCGTAGGGGATGTGCCTCACCGCCGGGGATTACTTCTCTTCCGGTTCTTTCACATGCGCCTCGATCGCATCGCGCATCTGCTCGAGATAGCCGTTCGGGCCCATCGAAGCCGCGCTCTGATCGATATAGGAAATCAGTTCCCGCGCCAGTTCGTCTGAGATCTGCGGCGGCTTCGCTCCTCCGGGCGGATTCTTCGCACGCCCGGCATCACCCAAGCCACGATCCCCGTTCTCCCCGCGGCCATCAACGGAAGCACCTTCTCCTGTCCCGTCAGATTCGTTCTCCTCTGCCGGTACAGCAATCAGCGGACGAAGAGCAAAAGCCAGAATTACCATCGCCAGGATCCATACCCCGCCCATGATCATCGAAAGATTCCGGACCGACACACGCCATGCCTGAAGCTTAGCGGATCCATCCTCGAAGAGAATATATGTACGAGCGAATTCCGAGACGCCAGTCTCTTCCGTCGATTTCTCTTTCCCATCCTCCTCGAAAGGAAGATTCCATTCCCCATCCTCCTCGAAAGGAAGATTCCATCCGGATTCATAAGAACCAAAGCCAATAGATACAAATTCCCTGGACCAGGAACAGTAGCGGTACTCTCCATGCCATCCGATGCGATTTCCCTCCGCCATCAGTTCATCCGCTGTAGTAGAAAGATCTGTGTCATCCGTAAAGCTCAGGTCATTATATCCACCGAAAGAATCATAAGTATATTTCTTCGAAGTCTCTGATCTATACCGTTCGCCGATATAGAAATACCCGACTGGCGATATCACCAATTTACTGTCCCAGAGAATGATCTGATCCCCATCTTCATCCGTTATCACGGTCGTCGAGATCGGCCTCAGGTTCTCATAGTCCTCTTCAAGCGTATAACCCTGGCCTTCTTTCCGGAGCGTGCAGGATGGCACATACCTTGTCTCAGCATGTATACTGAACTTCGCCTCGCCCATCTGTGCATGAAACCGATTGGCTGAATCGATAGCCTCCGTTCGAATGTAGTTCCATTCTGTTGTGTAAACCATCTCGTCTTCCAGACTGTAATCCTGACTGTAGATCACATTCCCGCGGGTTTCGTAGTAATCGATGATCTCGATATACTTCCGGACGCGGCGATGAAGCTTCTCGTCCAGTGCTTCCTCAAGAGACTTCTTATCTCCGATGGCCTTTACTGCGACGGCAGAAGCACTGACCAGAAGCAGTACAGCTCCGATCAGAAGTAAAGACAGTCCATAGGCATGCCGGGTTCTCTTCTTCATGAATCTTCCTCCGGTTTCTCACGTGACGCACGGCGGGAATCGATCTCATCACGCAGCTGGTCAAGATAGCCGTTCGGCCCCATCGACTGTTCCACGTCCGTTATCTTAGAAAGGAGCACTTTCGCCACCTGATCCGGGATGTGGTCATCCTCTTCTTTATGACCGTCAGATCCGGCTTCTTCCCATTCCGGAATTTTCGATTTACGAAGTTCGATCGCCACGGCGCCCGCAAGGATCAGGACATAGGCAACCGCAGCATAAACGGATACGCGCCTGACCTGATTCTTTAAGGTCTTTAGCTGTGGGGCAGCATCTACGAAGAGTATCATGGGCGTCCGGCTTTGGGATTGGAACAGAAAACCGGAATCGCTTGTAGTCAGATACGTTTCTTCTGACAGGAAAGGACCTGCAGCCTGGATATCCGCGGAATCAAAAGAAACGCTGTATGTCCCGTTTCCGTACGGTTCAATCGACACATCTCCGGTCACTGGATCTTCCGAATAAGAAAAAATCTCATTCGGAAAGGACAGAATTGGCGTGAGCCAGGTGCTTTTTTCCACAACGGTGAAACTGATGTACCTATAGTCGCCACACCAGCCGATCTCACTATAACTCTGCCATGGGTTCTCATCCTGCTTGACCAGAATTCTTTGTGCAATTTCCGTGCCCGCCTCGGCAAGAGACGCATTCGCCTCGCTTTCTTGATTCAGGCCGAGGCAGATATCCACGATTTCCTTCTTCTCGCTGTCATACCCCTGACTCAGCTTATATGTAAGTCCTCCGTATTCGATGATCGGAGAATCGCCGAGCATATATGCTCTATCCCCGTCCGGATCGGTAATGATCCCTCCTGCGATACGGTTGATCCGGGACGAATCGATATAACGCAATTCGTCCATACTAAAGTGCGGAAAATCACGGGAATTCTCTTCACTGCTCATATAGGAGTCGGTCATGCTACCAGGATAGACAATGTATTCCGGCGTTTCTTCCGGTTCTTCATAATCTTCGGGATTCATTTCCACTTCTTCTGTCTTCGCTTCCATCATCAGATTCTTCCAATTAACGAAAGTGATGCATTTCGTTCTCCGGATCTGAAGCTTCTCATCGATCTCCGATACGATCCTGTTCTTCATCCACTTTGATCCAAGCAAGATGGACGGAATCAGGATCACCGGCAGCACGATTGCGATAAACAGTGACACTTTCAGGGGGAGTCTGCGATGTTTCTTTTTCTTCTTTTCCGGAACCTGGATTTCCGAGGGTTCCGAAAGATTCATCTCGTTTGCCATAACACACTTTCCTCATTTTCCTTCTTCCGTCTCCGGGATCCTCCCACTTCGGAGATTCCCGCCCCCATTACGGAAGGCTACTCTATATTATCATCATATCAGATAATTCGCGCACACGTTACTATTAGGACAGAATATTTATGACAGGAATCACTTCTTCCCAAGCGGCGGATGCTTTATAATATAGAAAAACACATCTTAAGGAGAGAACTATGCTTGGTAAAATGTTAATGCGTTCTGTTACCCGTGATCTGACCGGAGGTTTCGTCGGCGGACTCGGCCGCGCCGCAGCTTTCGGCGCCGGAGCGGCGCTCGTCTCCGAGCTTCTTTCCGGAAACCAGTCCCGTACGGCGGCCCCTGCCGGAAACTATATGCCCGGACAGGCCAATACCACTCCGAACAGCAATACCACCAATGTGGCGAATATCGCGCTCGCGAGGATCGCGCTGTGTTACTATATCGCGAAGTCCGACGGCCGCATCTCTCCTGAAGAGCAGATGGACCTCGACTATATGTGCTCGAGCCTGATGAATAATCCGAACGCATCGAGCAACTTCAGAAACGAACTGCAGTCCATCGTCAATGACCGTTCGATGAATTTCATGAACGTCGAGAAGTATCTTAACCGCCTGGATGTCAATACGCTGAATCTTCTGCTTGCCGATGCGCAGCGTATCGCGGAGCTGACCGACGGCGTGACGGAGAATGAGCGGAAAGCCATGACGGTCTTCCAGAACTACATCTACGGTAAGCAGGGCTTCCCGGGCGGCAACATGAACGCCCAGTTCGCCGGCACCGCTCGTGTGATCAACCTCAAGTGCACCGGCTGCGGCGCGGATCTTCAGATCAATGACAGCCGCACCGAGACATACTGCCCGTATTGCGGAAGCAAGCAGATCATCATGCACTGATACGAAGCCTGTCATCCATAGAAGAAACTGATCCAAAAGCACTGGCAACAGTGCTTTTGCTATGCAAGCCTCCTCGGACAGTGCTTTTGCATCGTAAAACGTTTTAGTATTTCTCTTTTCTGCACAAAGAGTTGACCTGCGCGAAAGTCCCTACTTCATGGTAGAATGCCTGCTATGGCCCATGTAAGAAGTAACAATCATAATATCGATATGATCCATGGTAAAGTCCTGGTTCCGCTGATCCTTTACAGCGTGCCGATCGTGCTGACGCAGGTCCTGCAGCTTCTCTTCAACGCTGCGGACATCGTTGTCGTCGGACAGTTCGTCGGGGATTCGGCCGTCGCAGCGGTCGGTTCCTGTGCGCCGCTTATCAACCTGATCATCAACCTTTTCATCGGCGTTTCACTGGGTGCAACAGTCGTTCTCGCCTCGACATTAGGCGCCAACCAGAAGGACAGGATCCACGATCTGACTCATACGATCTTCTCTCTGGGGATCATCTTCGGCGTGATCACCGGTCTGATCGGCGTGATCTTCGCGCGTACGTTTCTCGAATGGATGGGTACGACAGCGGAATCCATCGATCAGGCGACCCTCTATCTGCGCATCTATTTCCTGGGAAGCCCGGCCTTCATGATCTACACCTTCGGGCGTGCGATCATCGTGGCCACAGGCGACACCCGCCGGCCTCTTACCTATCTGACGATCTCCGGCCTTCTGAATGTGGTACTGAACCTCATCCTCGTCGCCGGCTTCGGCCTCGGTGTGGCCGGTGTAGCCATCGCCACCGTCGCCTCCCAGATCCTGTCCGCCATACTCATGAGTACAGCGCTCTGCCATCTGAATGGAGAATGCCGGATCTTCCCGTTCGAGCTGCGTATCCATAAGGCACCGCTCCGGCGGATCCTGAAGCTCGGTCTTCCGGTGGGATTACAGAACACGCTCTTTTCTTTCTCGAACGTCATCATCCAGTCCTCGGTCAACTCCCTCGGGACAGCCTGCATGGCCGGCAACTCCGCCTGTATGAACATCGATTCTTTTATCTACGCCGGCATGAACTCCTTCACTCAGGGCTGTATGACTTTCGCCGGTCAGAACTACGGCGCGAAGCGGTACGACCGTCTGAACGCGATCTACCGCGCATCCCTTCTGAGCATCACCTTTATCGGTCTTTCTCTGGGCGTGCTGTCTTACCTTCTCGGCGAGCCGCTCCTGCGTCTGTATCTCCCCGACTCCCCTGTCGGCGTCACCTTCGGTCTGGCCCGTATGATGGTCGTCGTTATACCGGACTTCCTCTGTGGCATCATGGACTGCGGCTCGGGCATGCTCCGCGGCATCAAGCGCTCCGTCTTCCCCATGATCGCCACGGTCATCGGAAGCTGCGGACTGCGTCTGCTGTGGGTCTTCACCGTCTTTGATCACTTTCAGGAGAACGCCACGCCCTTAAGCGCCTACAAGATCCTTCTGATCTCCTATCCGGTGTCCTGGGCACTTACTTTCTTCGTACTGTTCGGCTACTACGTCTATGTCCGTAAGGTACATCTTCCGAACCCGGATCCCGCCACCATCAGTGACACGTAGCGGCTTCACGTTTCAGGTACTGCACCCTCGTTTCGTATAAAAGAAGAACTTCCCCGGATCCTTTCGTGTTAGGTGAGATCACGAGACATCCTGGGAAGTTTTCTTATATCAGTCACTTGCGCCTTAGGGATTTAAGAGGTTTAAGAGGGGTGGCGCAAACAACTCGTAAGTAGTAATGAGAGCAGGCGCTGCCGCAGCGGGCCGGAGGGGGGAGACCCGCTGCGTCGCGAGTGCCTCATGTATATGTATCTGCGGCGGTCTTTCTGCTGATTTAGGAGGGTACATAAAGGAGGCCGCATGAGAGGGGTATGCTGTGTTTCGGCTCAGCTTCTCTGTGAAGCGAAAGCAAACTGCATCGGGATCCGTGATGCCGGTCTTTCGGACTCGACCCGGAGCGCATCGGTATCGACGGTCTTGCCGTTCTCCAGAACAACCGTACGTGTGCCGTATGTCGCGCACTTCGCAGAGTGGGTGACCTGAAGGATGGTGATGCCTTTCTCCTGGTTAATGCGGCGGAACAGTTCCATGATCTCCGCACCGGACTTACTGTCCAGGTTACCGGTAGCTTCATCCGCGAGGATGATCTCCGGATTCGAGATGATGGATCTGGCGATGGCCACGCGCTGCTGCTGGCCGCCGCTGAGCTTAGCGGGCATCTGCTTTCTCTTATCGGTAAGACCCGTGATCTCCAGGATGTCGTCCAGTTCTTTCTGTAAAGAAGCGCGGGACTTACCGGCTACCAGGGACGGCAGAAGGATATTATCCTCGACATTCAGGTTCTGCACCAGGTTATAGAACTGGAAGATGAATCCGATCTTACCGAGGCGGATCTTGCTGAGCTTTCTCTCGCTCATCTTACGGATGCTCTGTCCGCAGATCTGGATATCGCCGGAGAAGTCGCGGTCGAGTCCGCCGATCAGATAAAGAAGTGTGGACTTTCCGGATCCGCTGGCGCCCATCAGGGAGACGAACTCTCCCCTCTTGACTTCAAGCTCCGCGCCGTTTAGAACCTGTGTCATGGCGCCGCCCTTCTTGCCGAATACTTTATTGACGTTCTTCACTGCGATCATGGTTTCATTTTCATCTCTCATAGTAATCATTTTCTTTCCTCTTTCTCCCGCCTCCGCGGGCCTTTCCTTCCCGCCTGAATGGCGGGGCTGTTGCTTATTCTTTTCTTCCCGCATGATGCGGGGCTGTTGTTTATTCTTTTCTTCCCGCATGATGCGGGGCGTTCTTATTCGTACTTCAGCTGCTCGGCGATCTTCATCTTCCGGATGTTACGGATCGGCATCAGAACGGTGCCCAGGAAGAGGACGAACATGCCTCCGATAAACATCATGGTGGATGGGATATCCACTGCCAGTCCGAAATTCATCTCCAGCATCTCCAGCGCTCTCTGAAACAGAACGGTGGTCAGGGCCGCGAACGGGATGGATACGACGACTGCCAGAAGGCTTGAGACCAGGTTCTCTGTGAAGAATGCCTTCTTAAGTTTCCCACGGCTCATCGCGGTGGATGTCAGAACGGCACACTCTCTTCTTCTTCCGGAGAAGCCGATGATCTGGTTACTGACTACGGCGATGAATGTCAGCAGCACGCCCATGATGATCAGCATATACAGTACGGTGCTGATGCCGGCGCCTTCGTTCTTCAGCTGTTCCGCATATTCATCCATCGTATAGCAGGATTCCATCGTGCAGGCCGAGCGTTCCTTAATGGTCTCGATCGTCTTCTGCGGATCCTCGCATCGGATAAATGCGCGGGAAGGATAATCACGGAAGACCGATGTGTAGTTATTGAGGCTGATTACGTAGACCGGCGTTCCGGTTGCGAACTTGATGGTATCGCAGTAGCCTGCAAGTTTCAGTGTCCGGGAAAGAGCATCCGGATGATTCGGCGCGATGATCATCGGGATCTCGTCGCCGACCTTATAGCCGAGGCCGTTGGCGACATCTTTATCCATATAGATCTCATCGTCGGCAATCGTTTCCGGAAGACCGGAGATCGACTGGAAGAGCTCGTAGCTTCCCGGTGTACCGACCAGTACGGCACTGTGGTAAAGCTCCTTCATGCGCTTGCTGTTCGCAGTTTCGAATTCCTTTACGTTCTCTTCTCCGAGTACGAAGTTCACGCCCCAGTTGTAGTAGAAGTATTCAACATCTGTCACTCCGTCAAGATCCTCTACGTAGCTGTACATTTCCCTCTGTTCGGAAAGGCCGTCGATCACGACATCGGCGTCGGCCGGTCTGTGGTCAAGAATGGCGAGGTAGGACGAGGACAGGACGAAGAGTGTAAGACCGATCGTGACGGCCATGGTGCAGAGTCTGCAGATACCGACGGAAGCTTTCTTCGTTCTGGCCTGCACACAGGAGAATGCAGCGATCGGGCAGTTGGCCTTGGTGAAGAGTTTCTCAAGAAGGATCGAGACCGCACGAAGGATGAACGGGAATCCCAGGAAGAGTCCTGCTACGAGAAGGATGATCGTTCCGAAGATCAGTCCGAGATTATTGACGGTCTTCGTGAGGACCAGTACCAGGCCTACGATGGCCGGAACGGTCATGACGACTGATGCGATGAGAGATCTCTTCAGATACTTATAGTCTGCATCCTTATTGTCGAAGATCAGGTCACGGATCGAAGTTCTGGTAGCCTTAAGAAGTTCTTTGATCGGGCAGAGACACTCGATCACGATGGCACCGATGACCACTGCGATGAAGGTCACGACGGAAATACTGCCGAGGTTCATCTCGAGCTTTATATCCGATCCGGAGTTCAGCGAGAACATATTGTTGAAGATCGGGTCACGGGTCGCGACGTAGAGGGAACTACCGATCAGGCCGCCGATCAGGCCGTAGAGTGCATTCTCGAAGAGAACGATCTTCGCGGTGGTATTCGGCGAGACGCCCAGACTTCTTAGTGTTCCGACCGTGCCCATTCTCTCGACCATGATGCGCTCCGACAGCGAGATCGTAACGAAGATGACCAGCATCAGACAGATCATAAAGAGGATCGCGAAGAGGCTCGTGATCGAATTGATCTGGGAGGTGATCATCTCACCGTTGATCAGATCTTCGAGCTCAGCGCCCTGCGTCTGCTCTTCCATCTTCTCGCAGAATTCCTTTGTCCTGCTCTCATCCAGTACTTTTACGAAAGCACCGCCCAGGACGAGTTCTTCGTCGCCGAGCATTCTACTGTACCCTTCGTAGGACATCAGAACATTAAACTTCGAGGACAGGATACCCTTGTAAGGAAGGATCGACTTGACCTGATACTCCCTTGCCACCTCATCTTCGTCGTAGAACTCGATGGTGTCACCGATCTGAAGGTTCAGCTCTTCAGAAAGCGCCTTCGGAATCGCGACTTCGTTCTCCGTAAGTTCCACATCCGAAGCAAGAAGGTTCAGCTTCGATGCTTCTTCCGGGTCGGCACAGTAGATCAGGATGCTCTTCTCGTTGAAATACTTGTACGTGGTATTCCCTGGAACGTTAAATGTTGTGCTGCCGTTCGAGATCAATACCTTCTCATGCTCCGGTAATCCTTCAAAATCGCTGTCGCTCAGGCCCATCGGGGCGGTGACCATGACGTTGCTGTCTCCGAACATCGTGAGGAAAGCGGACTTGAGGACATTTCGGATCGAGTTGCTCATGTCGAATGTCATCATGCCGGCGAAGGAACAGATCACGATGCACAGCATCAGCATGATCGTCCGGAACGGCTTCGAAAACATATTCTTTAATGTGTGTTTAAAAATGACTCCCATATCTTTTTCACCTGTTATTTTTCTTTTTCACCAGGCGGTGAAGCTGCCCTTCTTTTCTCCGTTTTTAGGCAAAGCTACCGCCAACGCTGCTGTTTTTTCTTTCTTTGCAGCGCTCTTCTGTCTCTTTATGAAGAGGGTTCTTCTTAGTTATTCGTGATGTCTACGGATCCGGCGGAAGCATCGACGCTCAGGATAACATCATATCCTTTCTTCTCCTCGTACTCATCGCCCTTCTTCTCTCCGTTGATCTTGGCTGTGCCGGCCGACATATCGAAGTCATAGCCGATCTCCTGCCCGTCTACGAACTTGATGGTCACGGATCCTGCGGACATATCCATCGAGAAGCTCTTCGTCAGGATCAGTTCTTTTGCCGTGAAGGAACCGGCGGACATATCGACCTTACCACCGTCGACGGTGCAGTTATGGAGTTCTACGTCACCGGCCGACATGTCGAAGATGCTGTTTCCGAATGTGCAGTCTGTTGCGGTAAAATCGCCGGCGGACATATCCACATCGAGTGCACCGTTTACGTTCGAGATCGTCACGTCACCGGCCGAGATATCCAGGCTGAGCTTGTTGCAGTCGAAGCCCTTGTCGATATTGACATCACCGGCGGAAACATCCAGCGTGATGAGATCAAAGTCCGCACCCTTCGGATAGTATACGTTCACGAAGTAGTCCTCACTCGACCAGTTGATACCGAAATTGATATGGAATTTCTTCGTGTCCGTATCGACAGTCAACGTGCCGTTTTTCGATTCACACTTGACTTCTCTGGCATTGAGCTTGTACTCGACGGCATATTCATCGCTCTCGATGAAATGGATTTCTGATGCAGGAACATCGATCGTCACACTTGTGAAATCGTCCACGACCATCTTCTCCTGCTCGAAGACCTTTCCTTCGTTATCGATGTGGAATCCATGATCATAGTACATATAGATCGGCTTGCCTTTATTTGCAATTGCACCGATCGTGGTCAATGCGATGCCGGCCGACAGTGCTACTCCTCCGATGATCAAAGCAACTTTCGTAAATGTTTTCATTTTGTGTTTCTCCTTATCTCTTATCTGATCCGCTTACCTTGTGCCGGATCTTCTCTTTTATCTTTTCTCTTATGCCATTGCCTGCGCGGCCTTATTCTTTCTGTTCTTCTTATGAACGATCCTTCCGAAGCACTTCGCCAGGCCGTTCGCACACACTCTCATAAGAGCGATCGAACCGATGGTGAAGAAAATGCCCAGGCCGAAGAGAACCAGTCCGGAACCAAGGATCACCATGGCGGCGATCGGATTCAGGAAGAATGCGACGAATCCGCATATTGCCATGACAAAACCGCCTACTAAGTACAAGAAGCCTACGATAACGAATGTGATCAGTACGACGAACAGTACGAAGATCAGTGTGCACGCCACGATCAGGAGGGCGAAGATCACCGGAGAGAGCGGCAGTGCGAAGATCGCAGCCAGCACGATCCAGAGTGCCTTCAGCGAGGAGGTCTTCTGCTGCTGCGCCTGCGGCTGCGGCTGATACTGCGGGACCGCTGCGCCCTGCGCACCATTCGCCGCGTACTGCGCGCCATCGGCCGTATACTGCGCACCCGCCTGTTCTGCACTGACTACCGGTGCGGCCACAACAGCGGCGTTCGTGCTGTCACCCGCGATCGGCTGCGAAGGCACCGTGACCAGTGCATTTTCCGAAGAAGAAGCCGCCAGGCTCTCTTCATATTTTCTATCCACGACATCGACCAGGATCTTCTTCGCAAGGATCTTCGGCTCACCTAATTCCGCGATCACATTCTGCTCATTCTCCACGCCGGCTTCGTCGAAGTACTCTTCGTAGAACTCGACCGCCTCGTCACGATCGAACTGCGGCAGGATCTTCAGACCTTTTCTCAACTCCTGCAAATATAATTCCTTATTCATTTGTATCCCCTCCTAATAATGAATCAACTGAATCCTTATACTTGTTCCATTCCTCTAAGTAGTAACTGTAGAGCTCCCGCCCTCGATCCGTGATCCTGTAATATCTTCGGTTGCGGCCCTGATAGGGCTCGTCGTAAGTTTCAAGTGCGAAATCTTTCTGGAGTCTGCGCAGGACCGGATACAGTGTCGACTCTGAAATATCCAGTACCGTCTTGACCTGCTGCGTAAGTGTATACCCGTACGCATCACCTTTGGTCAGGACCGCCAGTACGCAAGCATCCAATAAAGTTGAACCTAATTGGAAAACCATATACTATTTCTCCTTCCATATTGTATCGTTGGCTATATTATACGGCGTATAATATTGTGTGTCAATACAATATTGCATGATTTTCTTTTCTTTTTTCAAAAGCACTTGTAACGGCGCTGTGGCAGTGGTTTCCGCTGCTTCGGAATTGCCATCCTACAATAAAATAGTACCTCTACCGCGGCCGAAATGCTTGAATTATCTCTTATATGACTCTTAATTATTTCTTAAATTGCGGCAACAGATCCTCGACGCGATCTGCTCGCCGTAACCCCGCAAGAGAATTAGCCTGCTCGTCTATTGTGGAAACGAGGCAGATTTGATACAATGCTCAAACTGACCTAAGAATCATTCATATATCTATATATAGAGCGAAAGACAAAATGACTACTACACTACTGAATAAAGAGGATAAACAGATATATAAGAAGCTCCTTCTGATCGCCATCCCCATGATGGTCCAGAACGGCATCTCCAACTTCGTGAACCTTCTCGACAACCTCATGATCGGCGACCTGGGCACGAACGCGATCTCCGGCGTGGCCATCGCCAACCAGCTGATCTTCGTCTTCTACCTGCTGACATTCGGCGCCACCGCCGGCGTCGGCATATTCACCGCGCAGTACCACGGCAAAGGCGACAACGAAGGCATCCGCCAGTCCTTCCGCTTCAAGATCATCCTCAACACGATCCTCTCTGCCATCAGCATCCTTCTGTTCGCTGTAGCCTCCCCTTTCCTGGTCAAACTGTTCCTGCAGGGCGAAGGCGATCCGGCCGACGCCGCCGAGATCCTCGTCATCGGCGTCGACTACATTAAGGTCATGCTCATCGCGCTGATCCCCATCGGCCTCACCCAGGCCTACGCCGGCACGCTCAAGGACCTCGGCCGCACCAAGGTCCCCATGCTCTCCTCACTGTGCGCGATCTTCGTCAACCTCATCGGCAACTACCTCCTGATCTACGGACACTTCGGCTGCCCCGCCCTCGGCGCAACCGGCGCGGCCATCGCGACCGTCATCTCCCGATTCGTCGAGCTAGCGATCCTCATCGTCTACACCGGGAAGCACGCCGAGACCTTCCCGTTCATCAGCGGCGCTTTCCAGAGCTTCAAGATCCCCAGAGATCTTGCTAAGAAGTACTTTGTAAAAGCACTGCCCCTCATGGCGAACGAGACGCTCTGGGCCCTCGGCATGACCATGATCAACCAGAGCTACTCCTACAGAAGCCTCGACTCTGTCGCCGCCATCAACATCGAATCCACGATATGGAACCTCATGGGCGTCTCCTTCATCGCCATGGGTGAAGCCGTCGGCATCGTCATCGGCCACATCCTCGGAAGCGGCGAACTGTCCGGCGCGAAGAAGTCCGCGTACAAGATGCGCCGCTTCACCGTCCTGTGCGGACTCATATTCGGCGCCCTGATGATCGGCATCGCACCCTTCTTCCCGCTTCTGTACGAAACCACCGACTACATCCGGCACATGGCTACAGGCTTCATCATGATCGCCGGTGCGACCATGCCGCTCTGCGCCTACTCCCACGCCTCGTACTTCATCATCCGCGCCGGCGGTAATGCATTTATCACCGTGATCTTCGACGCCGTCTACACCTGGGCCGTCGTCGTCACCACCGCCTACTGCCTGAGCCGCTTCACGACACTCAACATCACCTGGATGGTCGCCATCGTACGCTCACTCGAAATCTTCAAAGCCATGATCGGCTTCTTCATGGTCCGCTCCGGCATCTGGGTGAAGAACATCGTCAAGGAATAACGGCCGCCTGCCGCCGCGAGCCCGGGCACCACCGCTCCACTCCGCACGAAACCCCAGGCACCACCGATCTAACCCGAAACAGAAAAATACCATTTCACGCCCCGGCAATCACCTTACTCCACGTGAAATGGTATTTCTTATTGTTCTACTTTATTACAATTACAGCCGCAGAAGAAGCGCTTACTCCTCGACCTTCTTCATCGCCCAGAGCTTCTCGAGATTATAGTTCGCACGCTCCTCCGGATGGAAAACATGCACGACCACATCCTTATAATCCAGAAGGATCCATCTCCCGGACTCTCTGCCCTCGATATGATCCGGCGCGATGTCGTAATCACGCTTGAGCATGAACTCCACCTCATCGGCCAGCGCCTTAATATGCGTGGTAGACGTACCGGAACAGATCACGAAATAATCGGCGAGCACCGTCTTCTCCGCCACCGGGATCAGCTCGATGTCCACGCCCTTCTTATTGTCCAGGATCTCCACGATTTTCTCAGCCAGCTCTTTAATCTCCATTTATATCCTCCCTATTGACCGCGCCCATCGCGCATATTTCAATCTAAATTCATTATACACATTTTTCATGGTGAAAAGCACTATTCACGCACATTTCTTCAGTAGAAGCCTCACGCCTCCCCGCCCTTCTCTCCGCGGTGCGCCCGGATATACGCCAGGGACTTCTTCGTATCCTCATGGATCTCCATCCCCTTCTTCCCGAAGCTCTCCTTGATCGCCAGATAGCACTCGATCATCGCCGCATCCAGATCCGTCTCCGCACAGCGCCGAATCTCCGTCAGATCATCATAATCCCGGGCCGGCTCCAGCTTATCCGCCAGATACACGATCTTATCCGTGATCGTCATCACTTCCCGCCCCACGGTATGGAACTGGATCGCATCGAGCACCTCCTGGTCCTCGACACCATAATGCTCCCGCGCATAGACCGCCCCCGCCGGCGAATGCAGGATCTGTTTGCCGGGAATATACCCGTGGATGATCTTCGCCGCCAGATCGATCTGTACCTTCTCAGGAAGCTCCTTCGCACAGTCATGAAGAAGCGCAGCCAGCGCACACTTATCCGGATCCGCCCCGAAACGCATCGCATACCGGGTCGCCAGCACGCACACGTTCATACTGTGCAGCAGCCTCTTCCCGGAAAGCTCACGGAAAAGCGTAAAACAATGCTTCATCAGCGTCTGATACATCTCATCGGAAACATGCAGTAGCGGTGCATCCTCACAATAGAGGTCATGGCACTTGATAAACTCTCTCACTGCATCCGGGATCCCCTTCTCCGACGACCAGTCTGCACGGCTGCGGATCGCAGACGACGCGACCTCCACCCCGTCGATCTGGAAGAACTTCACTTTCGTCCCGAAGATCTCCTCCAGATGGGCAGCCTGATTTCTCGCCTGTCCCTCATCGATCCCCGGACGAAGCGCACAGAGAAGCTTCGCCTGCGCAAGGATCTCCTCCGGAAGGTACCAGGACTCGAACTCGAAGAGAAGATCCGAACCACACATCAGGAACAGCTCATCCTTATCCGAGACGACCTTCTCCTTCCGAAGATTCTTAAGCGTCTCCACCGTATAGCTCTTCTCCCCGAAGACCTGCTCGATGTCACACACCTCGCACTTCGGCTCATCCTTCAGCGCCGCTTTCACCATATAGAACCGATAAGGAGACAGCGTCACCTTCCTCGCCGGCTTGAAACAAGGCATCCCCGTCGGGATCACGAGCACACGGTCGACCTTCTTGCTCTTGATCGCCCCGCGGATCATGGACAGATGTCCGTTGTGAAATGGATCAAATGCGCCGCCGTAAATGCCGATTCTCAAGTTCTGTCTCCTTCCATCGCCGTAAGGAGAAGAACTGTTCCCCGCGGCCATTTCCCAAATTTCGCAGCCGGACGCGCCCTCTCAGAAGAAGTGCCCCGGCACGCACCTTCGTGCTTCTTATCCCAGCGTTCTGCCGATATCCGTTCTATAATGTGCTTTCTCGAAGGAGATCTTCTTCACGCCTTCGTAAGCAGAATCAATGGCCTCATCCATCGTTGCGCCGTCTGCATAGACACAGAGCACACGCCCACCGGATGTCACGAGCTTCCCGTCCTTCAGCGCCGTTCCCGCCTGGAACACCAGATGTCCACAAGTACCGATACCCGTGATCTCGTAGCCCTTATCATACTTCTCCGGATAACCGCCACTGGCCATCACCACGACACAGGAGCAGCCCGGCTTCCACTTAAGATCCACCTGATCAAGTGTCCCGTCGATGCAGGCATCCACCAGCTCCATGAGGTCGTTCTCCATACGCGGCAGTATCGCCTGGCACTCCGGATCCCCGAAGCGGGCATTATACTCGACGACCTTCGCGCCTTCCTTGGTCAGCATCAGGCCGAAGTAGATAACTCCCTTAAACGGACGGCCCTCTGCGGCCAGCGCCTTGATGGTCGGCTCCACGATCGTATCGTAGATCTTCTTTTCTTCTTCCGAAGTCAGATCCGCGCCGGGTGTCACCGCACCCATACCGCCGGTATTAAGGCCTTCATCATGGTCATACGCACGCTTATGGTCACGGGAAGAGATCATCGGAATAACGGTCTTGCCATCAGCAAAAGCCAGAAGTGTCATTTCCGGACCCACCATGCATTCCTCGATCACGACTGTGCTGCCGGACTTACCGAAAACGCCCTCACTCATCATGGAGATGACCGCTTTCTTCGCTTCTTCCAATGTCTGGGCAATAATAACGCCCTTACCGAGCGCCAGTCCGTCCGCCTTGATCACGATCGGCATATCCTGCGTCTCGAGGTACGCGAGCGCCTCATCCTGAGACGTAAACGTCTGGTACTTCGCCGTCGGGATATTATATTTCTTCATCAGTTCCTTGGAGAACGCCTTCGACGCCTCAACGATCGCCGCATTGGCATGCGGACCGAACGCACGAAGTCCTGCTTCTTCCATCTTATCGACCATACCCAGCGCCAGCGGATCATCCGGAGCCACGAATACCAGATCGAACTGCTCCTTCTTCGCAAACTCCACCATCGCCGGCACATCCGTCGCCTTGATCGGCACGCAGGTCGCGATCTCCGCGATACCTCCATTACCCGGCGCACAGTAGAGCTCCGTCACTCTCGGACTCTGCTTCAGCTTCCAGCAAATTGCATGTTCACGGCCACCGCCGCCTACGACTAAAACCTTCATGGGTCTACCTCCGGGTAATCAAACATAAACTTATTGTCCAGTGCTTTTTCATCGGAAAATGCCGGACAACTCATTATATCAGAACATGGGCGAAATCGCACTTATTCCGCGGCCGTTTCTCAGGTCTGCACAAGCAGGACCTGGCTTACGACCCAATTGTCCTCGATCAGGGAATACTCCGCGCCGCAGTACGGGCAGGTCGTGACATGGATCGCATCGAAGGAACCGCTGCATTTCTTGCAGTTGACCGCATGGATCGTAAATCCCAGGTCTTCCTCTTTCACCTTCTTCGCCAATATCATGGAGAACGTCTGCTTCCGGAAAAACACATATCCGTTCTCATAGTACGCGCAGACGACATAGGCCTTCACACTGACACGCAGGATGTTATTGATCACACTGTGCCCGACATACTCCACCGCACCGCGGTACTCAACGTCCACGATATTATCCATGAATGAAAGATCGTCCGCGCCATCGTAGATCGTCAGTTTCTTTCTGTCATCAGAGAACACGATCCCCCGAAGAAGAGAGATCACCTTCTCCTCGAAGAACTCATACGAGAAATCCGGAATATACCGCTTCAGATCTATCTCCATCCGTTCTTTCGTCCGCATGGCAGACTGGACGGGTGCCACCTCCGTCTGCTGGGCAATCTTCTTGCCCGCCAGAAGCGGACCCGACATGAGAAGGAAGAAAAGAAAGACGAAGAACAGGAGGCCGCCGGTAAAGATGATGATGGCGAATATCGTCATCGCAATCGTTCCGCCAATGCTGTATCCCTGTTCCGAGGAAATACTCAGCCCGGCCACCAGGCCGAAAAAGATGCCCAGAACGGTGAAGATCAAGAACAGGAACTTGCTTGCCCCTTTCGCCACCTTCTTATTCAGAAGCGTCGGCCGCGTGTAGTAACCGGACACACAGGGATAGGACTGTACCATCTCATAAGTGGTCCCGCACATCGGACAGCCGGACTTAAAGTTCGAGAGAAGATCCCTGTGCCCGCAGTTCTTACAGGTGCATGACTCCTGTCCCTGGTCTTTCTTCTCCAGGATCCCCAGGTACAGCGTTTCTTCCTCCAGATCGGAGCGCGACAGGTACTTCCCGCTCCCGTCGTAGAACTCCGTGACGTAGTTACAGAAGTTCGAATCGACCGTATAGGTATACGGGTGTTTCTGGTACTGCCAGACAAATTCTTTCTCCGGGCCCGCATTGTCGAACCTTTTACTCATCCGAAGTCCGAATTTACGCACCCGTTCTCTCTGGCACGCCAGACCGAACCGAAGGTCCGCCGATGAGTCCTGCGGAAAAGCACCGTCCTGATAGAAGTGTGTCAGTTCAGCTGTGTATTTCCTGCGAATCTGTGAATAATCCATGCTGTCTGTTCCTTAATCCTTATTGACCGGGATCGGCGGAAGTTCGTCATCTTCCGGCACTGTCGGGCTTTCCGTGATCACATCGATGTTCTCGAAATAAAGGATCTCCAGATCTAATTCTTCATTTCCCTTACGTGCCATAAGCAATCCTCCTAATCCAAAAACACCCGATTCCCTAAATCCTCAAAATATTATAACATATTCATATTCAAAAGAAAAAAGAAACAGAATGTTCTTATTATGATCAGGAGACACCCAGCTCCAGCGTGATCAGGAGATGCTCGTTGGCGATATCGTTATAGACCTTGCCATGGCACCCTTTGAGATCATAGACATGCACAATCTCCGACAGATCCAGTTCTTTTTCAAAGGAGGAGATCAGATCCGGAAGAGTCTCGAGTTTTTCGGGATAGAAATGGATCGTCTTGGCATCATGGAAGATGGCCGTGTAGAGGATCTGCGCTTCGACGAGGTCCTGGAAGATATGGCTTCCGTACGAAAGTTCCGGGTTATATCCGGCCCGCGATTCTTCCGTCTCGCATATTATTTCAAAAGCACTGATATCCGAAAATGCGGTTGGCACCCCGAGTTCCGGTGATGTCGTCCCAACCCGTCCCGGCACGATGAGCATCATGTGTTTGCCGAGATCTCTGAAA
>JAEEIT010000176.1 GCA_016281535.1 Clostridia bacterium
ACTCATCACTTAATCCCAGAACGGCACCTGAAGCAATCTTAATCATATAGTCATCATAAGACATAGAAGCGATGTCCGGGTCGATAAGGCCTCTCTTATAGTAGCCGTTCATTTTCCTGTAGTATTCTTCTGCTGTCCCGTTTAATACTCCGTCTACGACTGTGGGCTGGTTATAATTCTGCGTATCGACTACGACCGGCCAGTCGTCAGATTGTCCGTCCAGTAAGCAAGTGGGCTTATCCACTGCGAAGTAGCGCCAGCCTTCCATTATGGAAGTGAAGGGGATCACGTCGGTTCCGTCTATGTTCTGTGGATTGGCTTCATAGAAATCCTCCAGAAGATCGAAGTACTGATCCAGTGTGGTGATAAGCGGATATCCGGCCCACTCCAGTACACGGACCTGGATCCAGAATGCAAAGTCATCATAGAGGAAAGTTCTGTCCTCACCGTTGACGGGAGAATATACATCGGTCCAGTAGATATGACCGTCGTCCTGACGGAAGAGCTCCCACTGTGCATCGGTATGAAGCGAACGGAGATTGCTGTAGGCCGGATCATTAAGATAATCATCCCAGGGGACCAGCATGTTCAGCTCATAGAGATAATGATTGGCACTGCTATAGATGTAGTCCGGTAATTCTCCACTGGCGGCTAAGGAAGAAAGCAACTCTTCGTCGGACCGGTAGTCGCTGTAGTAGTTTGTCCCAAATGCAGAATAAATATCCTGTTCGATGACTTCGACACCGGTCATTTCAGCAATACGCGTCCGGATATCGTTACTGTTATCCGGTAACTCGATAGTAATATCCGTGGTATAAAGCGTAAGTGTGGTATAGGGAGAGGAAGATCCTCCGGAAGTGGCTGTCGGAGCCGGATCAGTCGGCGTCTCCGACGTATCCGGGATGCCGGAGGAATCCCCGGGCTCCGTTTCTGTCTCGGTCTGTGTCTCTGTTTCCGTTTTCTCCGTGTTCGTTTTCTTAGCGATCTTCTTTCTCTTCTTCGTAGTCTCTTCGCTCTTCGAACATGCCGAGAGACAGGACAAAGCAAATGAGAATGTCAGTAATGTGGCGATCAGCTTCTTCATAAATATACCTCGTTCACAATGGCCGGGGGGCCCTCTCTGGAGAAGGATCTCCCGCCGCTGTCTGTTTTTCTTACTGATACTATTATAGACGCTTCTTCGTGGAAGAACCACCCGATAAAGTCAACGTGTCCTTCTCCACGAATTTCTATCCGATGACTGCAATTTGTGGTACAATTTCCGCAAGATATTGTCGTACCAGGAGATTTCAGCATGAATATTCTCGACTATATGAAAGATCATTTCCTGTTCCTCGACGGAGGGATGGGCACACTTCTTCAGGAAGCCGGCCTTCAGCCCGGAGAACTTCCGGAGCGCTGGAATGTAACGCATCCGGAGGAGATCATCCGGATCCAGAAATCCTACTACGATGCAGGATCGAACGTGGTTCTGAGTAATACCTTCGGGGCTAACGGGCTGAAGTTCGATGACGAAGAACTGGAAACTCTTGTCACGGCAGCGGTTAAGAATGCCCGCGAAGCGGCCCAAAGAAGCACAGGAACGCAGGAGAAGTTTGTGGCTCTGGATATCGGGCCTCTCGGGAAACTTCTGAAACCGTACGGCGATTATGAATTTGAAGATGCCGTAGCAATGTACAGCAAAACAGTGAGATACGGTGTGGCGGCAGGTGTGGATCTCGTATTTATCGAGACTATGAATGACAGTTACGATACGAAAGCGGCTCTTCTTGCCGTGAAGGAAAATACGGATCTTCCGGTGTTCGTTTCCAATGCGTATGGCAGCGACGGGAAATTGATGACCGGTGCTTCGCCTGCAGCGATGGTTGCCATGCTCGAAGGAATGCATGCCGATGCGATCGGTGCGAACTGCTCGCTCGGACCGGACCAGCTTGTGGGTGTCGTCGAGGAATATCTCGAGTACGCTTCCGTGCCGGTGCTTCTTAAGCCCAATGCCGGTCTCCCGAGATCAGAGAACGGGAAGACCGTGTACGATGTATTCCCGCCGGAGTTCTCCGAATCTGTCGGTAAGCTTCTGGAGAAGGGGGTACGTATTGCAGGTGGCTGCTGTGGCACGACACCGGACTATATCCGTGCGGTGGTGGAGAAATCAAAGGCCATCACGCCGGTTCCGGTTACGAAGAAGAATCTGTCCCTGGTTTCTTCCTATACTCATGCCGTGTCCTTCGGAGGAAGCCCGATCCTGATCGGAGAGCGGATCAACCCGACCGGAAAGAAGCGTTTCCAGCAGGCTCTTCGAGAGAACGATATCGACTATATTCTTGGGGAAGCCCTGAAACAGCAGGACGCCGGAGTGCAGCTTCTTGATGTGAATGTCGGGCTTCCGGAGATCGATGAACCGGCGTTCCTTCTTCGTGCGGTCAGAGAACTGCAGGCGGTGACGGATCTTCCGCTTCAACTCGATACGACAGATCCTGTGGCGATGGAAGCAGGACTTCGTGCCTATAACGGAAAAGCCATGGTCAATTCCGTCAACGGAAAAGAAGAAGTGATGAATATGATCTTCCCTCTGGTTGCGAAGTACGGTGGTTTTGTCGTGGCATTAACGCTCGATGAGGGCGGTATTCCGGATTCTGCCGAAGAACGAGTGGCGATTGCGGAGAAGATCATTAAGAAAGCAGAAGAATACGGTATCGATAGGAAAGATCTTATCTTCGATCCTCTGGCGATGACGATCTCGGCCGATACGACAGCGGCGCTGGCCACCATGCAGGCGGTCCACCGTATCCGCCACGATCTGAAAGTAAATACCTCACTTGGTATCTCGAATGTTTCTTTCGGACTTCCGAGCAGAAATATCATCACGTCGACCTTCTTCGCGCTCTGTCTGCAGGATGGCCTGTCGGCGGCGATCATGAACCCGTATTCGCAGGAAATGATGAATGTCTACCATGCCTTCCGTGCCCTTCATAACATGGACGAGAACTGCATGGATTACATCACCTATGCGCAGAACCTGCCGGCTCCGACAGCGGCCCCGGCAGCGGGGACGGCTCCTTCCGGTCCGGCCACATCTTCGGGAGAGTCTTCTGAAGGACCTTCCTCGGAGCTTCAGAAGGCGATCGTAAGAGGGCTTAAGGAGAAGACCGGTTCCCTTACGAAGGCGATGCTCGCCGAGAAGAAACCGCTGGAGATCATCCAGTCGGAGGTTATTCCGGCGCTGAATATCGTCGGCGCGGATTTCGAGAAGAAGAAAGTGTATCTGCCGCAGCTTCTCATGGCGGCAGAAGCGGCGAAAAGTGCTTTTGAAGAGGTAAAGGTGGCGATGGCATCAAGCGAAGACGGAAATGAAGGATCTTCGCGCTGTGCTTTCGTCATCGCGACCGTACATGGAGATATCCACGATATCGGCAAAAACATCGTCAAGCTTATCCTTGAGAACTACGGGTTCGCAGTCAGTGACCTCGGGAAAGATGTGCCGGAACAGACGGTGGTGGATGAGGTCGTGCGGCTCCATGCGCCCGTCGTCGGACTCTCTGCACTTATGACGACGACGGTTCCTGCGATGGAAGAAACGATCAAACTTCTCCGGGAGCAGGCGCCGTGGGCGAAGGTCTGTGTCGGCGGCGCGGTGCTTACGCAGGAATATGCTGATGCAATCGGTGCGGACCGGTACTGCCGGGATGCGATGGAAACCGTGCGCTATGCTGAAGAAATCGATGAATCGCTGAAGAACGGATAATGGAACTGCACGTTAAGAGATTTCAGGACTTTACACCGGATGAGCTCTACGGAGTCATGAAGCTTCGCGTGGATGTGTTCGTCTGTGAGCAGAAGTGTCTGGCGCCGGAACTTGATGACCGTGATCAGGACGCCGTTCATGTCTGGTTCTCGGATGAAGACGGGGCGCAGGCGTATCTTCGGGTACTGGCTCCGGGCGTGGAGCATAAGACATACCCGGCGATCGGAAGAGTCCTGACATCGAAGAAGAGTCGTGGCACGGGACTTGGCGGGAAGCTTCTCGCAGAGGGGATCCGCGTGACGAAGGAGATATATGGAGATGTGCCGATCTACCTTGAGGCACAGGTATACGCGTCGGGATACTATGAGAAGCAGGGATTCCGGATCGTTTCGGACGAATTTATTCTGGATGGGATCCCGCACTATAAGATGGTACGGCCTAAGGAAGGAGCGGAAGATGCACTATAGTGTTTTAGTTGTGGATGATGAAATCGAGCTTTCGGAATACACGGCGAAATACTTTAATATGTCGGGTGTGCCGACT
>JAEEIT010000177.1 GCA_016281535.1 Clostridia bacterium
GTCTCGGCGTACCAGCACATCTCATCCTTGTCATACTTCAACCATGCGATCCCCGTCCTTTTGTAAAGGTCCTCGAAGAAGTACACCCAGTACCCGTCGCCGGAGAGAGTATCATAGTAGAAATGGCATTTCGTTTCCTGATCGTAGTAGTTATGCTCCACAGAGTTAAAAGAACAATTCCGCGCGAGCTCGTGTACATAGATCTTATCGGAAGCGCGATACCTGCCATCGTTTGACTTCGACATATGCCAAAGTCCCGAAACATCGTACTTATCGGGAAGCGGGATCCAGTTGTTGTTATTGGCCTCGATATACCAGATTCCCTCAGAATAGTTGTATTCCATCCAGCCGTACTTCTCGAACTCCGACGAGATCCCGTCATACCAGTACTGCCACACCGGAAGATCCTTATCGGTATTGAGCCGGAAATAGCATCCCGAATCATCGTCACGATATCGTCCCGAAGAATCCCGCTGGCACTCTTTGCCCAGATCGGAGAAGTAATGCGTATCCTCCAGATCTTCCACGATCTTGACCTTCTGGTAGTACACGGGAGTCGGTGTCGGCGTCGGTATCGGAGGCTCCGTCGTCTCATGCGACGCCGCAACGCCTCCCTGCGAATACGTTCCCGTGACACCCGCAGGCGAATACGAAGGTTTATGCTTTTTCTTGCTCGGCACCTCAAACATGATGAGTCCGATAATCAGGCAGAGCACCGCCACGCCGGCAAGCCCGATGAACGCATACTTGCCCCAGGCCTCCCACCAGGATTTCTCCGAAGAATAATTGGAATAATAGGTACGGATCATCTCCGGCTCGTTGGCCACACGGATCGTCCGCGCGACCGGCTGGATCTCATCCTCGAAGACCGCCGAGCCGAAATCCTCACGCATCGCCGCACCGCAATTCGGACAGGAGGGAAGAGCTCCCTCATCCCAGACCAGCTTGATCTCTGTCCCGCAGAACGCACACATCAGCCGCGTCTCGAAGTGCTTGCCGTTCCGGATGACCACGTTCTCGTAGTACGTTCCGAGCTCGTCATAGTAGCCCTTCTTGTATGCCTTGCCCGTACCCCGCTCGATCCAGTCGACAGGATAGTACATATAATCGTGATGCACCCCGCGAAGAAGCGTCGTCGGCCTGCTCGAATGGTAATCCCGCGGCTGGTTCACACGCTTCCTGGGCTCAGGCATCTCCATCTTCGTCACAAGCTGCGTCGACTTCGAGAGATTCAAATTGGTTTTGCCGAATTTGCCCCGGCTCGGGTAAAGCCCGGACCCGGAAAGACGATTCGGATTATTCTTTGACGCCATGATCTAACCCTCCGTATACCGAGAATAATGCGATAGATCAACAACCCCTTGATACACATTCTAGTATACAACCACGACCCGCCCGTTCGCAATCGTCTTCCAAGCGAAAAGGATCAATACGTCTTGAGTCTCTTGTACAGGAATATGGCCATGACCACACCCAGTAAGGCGGAGATAGAGAAGAGGAGGATACCGCCGAGATAGTATATTCGGGAATCGGATTCCCGAGATTCGCTCGTGTGCGCGCCCAGCTTCGCATCAGTAAGACGATAGGGAAGGCACATCTCGTCGTAATCTTCCTGGCTCATCCCTCGCGACGTCACGAGATAGCGCATATCCCGCATAGTCTGGTCGGCCGCGGAAGAACCGGAATCCAGAAATCCTTCGATCGGCACCCGATACAAACTGATATTGCCATCACCAATCGGCTCTGGCGGATATATGGAGGCTGCCCTGATTTTACTTAACTCTGCCTCCACAGCAAGGATATATACGGCTTTTTCCGATTCCCTGTCCACGATGGCGACCGCACAGTTCTTCGTCTTCTCTCCGGTCTTGACATTGGTCAGAGATTCGAATTCACACAGCACCATATATTCATCCAACTGCACTTTCTGATCGTCATGAAGCTCGCTGACCGAAACCGTAGGCGTAAGCGTAAAGGCCGTCGCATCGTATTTCTTTCCTGCATCGATGTAAAGATACGTGAAAGCGATGAGTGCGAAGATACTCGTAATCACGAAACCGATGGCTTCAAAAAGATGACTTCTTGTCCAGCGGTATGAAAGCGTCTGATGTGTGCTCATTTTCCACTCGTCTCCATATAGTATTGATGTAAAGTACGCATTTTCTTTCTCATGTGCAGAACAGCCACGAGACTTATCAGTGCCAGCACGGTGAATATGACCAGCGTCCACACCATCGCCTTTTGATCTATGTGCCGCATCATTAAGTATTTCCGCTTGATCATCTTCGTGCCGGTCAGGGTGTAGGGAAGAAGCTTCCCATCCGGTTCCGCCTCAGAGAGCTTTCCGTCACGAAGACACGAAAGCAGAGACGCGCGAAGCTCCTCATCCAGAGCCGGCGCATCTTCCAGAACCCCTTGCACCGGCATATGATATAGAGTCAATGGTGTCCCGACGATCGGGTCATGCCGGTTAATGTTCGCCACCTCTAATGTGGAGAAAGGAATGTCGGTCAGAACGATATACCGGACTTCCGTGTCCTCGTTTCCCAGGACACCGATCACGCAGTACTTGCCCTCCGTGCCCGAAGAAACAGCGCCCGTCTGGTCCCACGTCCCCAGCACGGTATAGTCATCGATCCGGATCGTTTTCCCGTCCTGGAGCTTGTCGAGATCCGCAGCATACGTGAGCGTGAAAGCCGCTTTTCTTTCTTCGATCCGATCATGAATAAAAAATGCGAAGAAGAACACAATGACAACAAACACGCAAAGTGTGAATGTCAACATGTATGACACCAAGTGAGAATACTTATCTTCGTTTTTGACCCAAGGACTTAACAATTCGGAGAATCTCTTTCATTTCAAGTTTCTACCCAATTATACCAGTTTTTTGCCATTCCTTCGCCACCGTCCTGCTCCTGCAGAAGAAAGACAGGGAAAAGGAGAACTGACCCGAAGCCGGGCAGACAAGAAGGGAAGAGGAGATCTAACCTGATTCCCGGCAGTCGAGAGGGAAGTGAAGACCGAACCCTCTCTTGGCAGACAAGAAAGGGAGCGCCCCCGAGCGGAGCGCTCCCTTTATCTTTCTCCCTCCGTCTGTTTTGCGTCTATTCAGCACCCCCGAACAGACGCAGCGCAGACTCACCCTGTTTTCTGTCTGTTCAGCCCCCTTGAACAGACGCAATACAGACTCACCCCGTTTTCTGTCTGTTCAGTACCACCGAACAGACAGCAACGCAGACTGGGACAGATAATGGTCTAATCCGCCCCCTTCTATCTGTCCATCATCTGACCAGGTCTAATCTTGGTCTAATCACACCCCCTCTATCTGTCCATCATCTGACCAGGTCTGATAGTGGTCTAATCACACCCCCTCAATTTGTCCATCATCTGACCAGGTCTGATAGTGGTCTAATCCGCCCCCCTCTATCTGTCCACAATCTGACCAGAATGGCAGATTCCTGCCGAAACAAGCCCCCTCCGCACGATTTCACTTCACTCCGCTCCCCGGAATAACGCCCCTCCTAAAACTTAACCATTTCTTTAACCCTCTTTGACGATGCCTTTACTTTTCATCGGTAAGATAGAGACATAAACAAGGAACCCACGGAGGAAACGACAATGAACACAGCACTCACAAACAAAACATGGAACACACACATTAAGGAAGCGATGGAATTCCTGAACAACCATAAGCTGCTGAAAGCAGTGATCCTCATTCTCGTTACGGTTGCAACCTGCAACGCCGTGTACGAATTAGGAACCAACTTCGGAAGATTCCTTTATCTGATTATGCATTGAGGTCACTCAAGCGATCCAAACAGCAACACCCCCGAACCTCATATACCCCCCTTAAACGAAAACCCGAGCAGCAATGCCCGGGCTTTTTCGTTCCTGATTTCTTTCTGCTCATCCTAAGTCTGTAGCACTGTTGCATGCGGATTGGTACGAATAGCTTTCTCATTAAAGTGCCATCCCAGAAAAGTTTTGTTGCCCAACTTTGGAGGTTACTTCAGTTGACAAGAGAGAAGTTATTCTATAAAATGATTATAGTAATTATAGGCTTTGATATATTTTAAGCCTATAATTACTATAATGAGAAGAATAGTTATATCGTTGTAGTGAATATAGGCTGTAACAGTGTAAAAGCCTATATTTAATGAAAGGGGCATACAATGTTATTATCCTATCCGGATTGCCTTCAAAAATGGCAGTCAGATTATCAGATTAAAAAGCAAATATCAGAAGGTAAGCTATATCAGATTGAGAGGGGGGTCTATTCTGACATTCCCGATATTTCTGCGTTGGCCATCATCGCCTTTAAATACCCCAAAGGAATAGTAACCATGGACAGCGCATTTTACTATCATGGTCTTACAGATGTCATTCCGGATGAATTCCATATCGCAACTGATAAACACGCTATTTACATTAATGATAAGCGTGTTCATCAGTATTACGTTCTTTCCGATTTATTAAATATCGGTGTTACGACCATGAAGCGAAGAGATGCGACTATCAGGATTTATGATAAAGAAAGGATGCTGATAGAACTGCTTCGATTTAAGAATAAATTCCCTTTTGACTATTACAAGGAGATCATCGGTAATTACAGGAATCTTATCTATAATCTGGATATCGAGCGTATACAGGGTTATGCGGAGAGTTTTCCGCGAAGTAAAATGATCAGTGACGCGCTTGAACTGGAGGTGTTCTAATGGCAACGATAAAAGAGATGATCCGACTCTGATCCAGGCATGAGAGAAAACGATATGGGTGCAGTGGTAAGAAGGATTACAAGAACATTCTCATCAAAGAGATATATCGATAAGTTGACTAACTCAAAAAAGAACTGGATTGGTGAAGAAATACCTGCCATCACGGCAAGACTGATTGAGTTCCTGATTTCCTTCCGCTCACTCTAAGTTACCATCCCTCAATACCCCAGCGCCTTCATCGCACTCTTGAGCGTATCCTTATCCGACCCGAAGGCCTCGACGATCATATCATCCACGAAAACCGTGATCCTCAGAACCGAATCATTCTCCAACCGAAGCCTGCCCGAACTGGTAGAGACGATGACCGAATCGCCCTTTCCCGCATTCTCGAAAGACTTCTTCTGCGAATCAAACTTTGACTTCGCATTCTCCGCACTACTGTACTCATAGTAGATGATCGTGACAGTCTTGCCGGACTCCGTCGAATGATACGCTTCCAGGCAAGTCTTGCACGGCGCATCTCCCTCGGAAACAGTGAACGACTCGGCCTCCATCTTCGATCTGAAATCCTCCGCCGAGATCTTCTTGTCCTTCTTGCATCCCGCGAACGCGAACGCAATCGCACAGACCAGTAACACAGAAACGGTCTTCCTCACAGTTTTCATACAGCTTTCCCTCGATTTCATAAGATTGCATCCCCAATACACTCCCATACTACCATTCATAA
>JAEEIT010000178.1 GCA_016281535.1 Clostridia bacterium
ATCATCGCTGTTGAGCCGGCATCCTGCCCGAGCTTCACACGTGGTAAGTTTGCATATGACTTCTGCGATACCGGTATGGTTTGCCCTCTGGCAAAGATGTACACACTCGGCTCCGACTTTATCCCGGCTCCGAACCATGCAGGCGGCCTGCGTTATCACGGCATGAGCTCGACACTGTCCCAGCTCTATCACGACGGCTTCATGGAAGCAAGATCCGTTAAGCAGACAGATGTATTTGAAGCAGCTGAGATGTTCGCCCGTGTCGAGGGTATCCTCCCGGCACCGGAAAGCTCCCACGCGATCCGCGCAGCAATCGACGAAGCTCTCAAGTGCAAAGAGACCGGCGAAGAGAAGACCATCGTATTCGGTCTTACCGGCACAGGTTACTTTGACCTCGTTGCTTACCAGAAGTTCCACGACGGTGAGATGGATGACTACATCCCGACAGATGATGAGCTTGCGAAGTACGCTGCCAATCTTCCGAAGGTAGACTAAGCAATTACTCTGGAAAAAGAGCGATAGTTGAAATAAACAAAACAGGCGGCAGGATCCGTTCTTTGAGAATGGGTCCTGTCGTTTTCTATGTTGTGTGGAGGCAACACATTAAACCTGCATTCCAGGCTGATTGAATGTGTCGGGGCTAACAGGAACTGTCTCAGAAAACGATGTTCCTCTTTCTTTTTCAACGCATCAATGCTGGTCCATGTAATGGTCAATGTTGAAACGTTTTACATGGACCACTTCATTGACAAGGGGATGACTTTCTGCCAAGATCACGCCAGCTCCGGCTCCGGATCCTTCCCTATGCGGTTGCTTTGAAGGAGCCGGAGGGCGTCGGCGCGGGCACGGTCGTCGGCGAGGCGGGCAGATTCGATGAGGGTGATCTCATATTCCGAAAGGGAAGTCGCATCTACTTCGGTGCGGCCGATCAGGTAGTCGACGGCGACATTGTAGTAGTCGGCCAGACGGACGAGGACTTCCCAGGGAATGGTTCTCGAGCCGACTTCGTATCGTGAATACACGACTGAAGAGCAGCCGATGCATGCGGCAAGTTTCCTCTGGCTGATGTTGTGGCTTTCTCGGATGACGCGAAGATTAGTCATGGTGTCTTCCTCCTTAGTGTCGATCGTTCGGGTGTTGCCTTCTGTTGTCAGTTCGGATAGTGATTACCTGTGTATTTCAGTTAGTTATTGTAGTCTTCCAGTTCTAAGATGAGGTGGAGCAGTTTCTTCTGTTCTTTCTCCGGCTTCGAACATAGGATTTCATAGCAGCGGAGAGGGATGTTTTTCTCTTTCTTTTCCTTCGTGTCGGTGAGGCCTTCAACCTGTTCGAATAGCTCGGACAGGGGATAATCCAGTGCCCGGCTGATCTGTGCGAGCTTTTTCACGGTTGCATTCTTCTCGCCACGTTCCAGCTGACCGATATAGTTGTAAGAACAATCTGAAAGGTGGGCGAGTTCTTCCTGGGTCATGCCAAGTTTCTTCCGCCTGTCTCTGATTCTATGACCAACTATAGTAGATATCTCGCTCATAAAAACACCTTTCGTTTTGATTCTAGTAAGAATGCGAGCGAAACTCCACGGACTAAAGTGGCGATTTAGTCTGAAATGTATACTTTAGTTACTATTTTCTGAAAAGGATCTTATTGGAGCCGCTGCGATACGCAGATACGCCGGCCGTCAATATCGGTAAAGGTGAATTCGCGGTTCTTGTGCGGTGTCTTGTCCGACTCTTCCAGAGAGCGCAGGATCGTCACGCCGCTGCTCTCAAGCTCCATCTGGAGCATCTTGGGTTCAGAGGCGAAAATATAAAGATCGTACAGCCCCTTCTTGTGCTTGAGTTCCTGAACTTGTGCGAAAGCCGAGACGAGTTCTTCTGACTCACAAGAGGCCAGTACGATCTCGATATTGTCTCGGCGAAGACGGATATGCGGCATGGACTCGTCATCCAGATGAGCTGCGTGAAAGCCAAGCTTCTCCTCATAGAAAAGCGCTGTCCGAAGTGTGTCCCGGCATAGGAATACAGGGGCGATGTCATTCATGAGGTGAAGAGAAGAAGAACTCTCATCCTGCGCTTCTGAAGATGTCGGCTGATTGGGTGAACTATCCGTATGGGAGGTTTCTTCGGCGCCGGTTTCGTTGGAGGTATTCCTTCCGGATCCGGAGGGAAGAGAGGCAGGATCGATCTTCCCGGAGGGGATATCCTTATTGAACTTATACCCGAGAAGCGGCGTGCAGAAGGGCTTCTCCAGTTCGTCGAGAGTCTGGTTCATGCGGATGCGGATCTGCAGTTCTTCCGGAGTGGGAAGGACCGGAATGTCCTCCATCTTTTCAACGATTTCACAGTACTCCAGAAGATTTGTGAAACGGATAAAGAGAGGCAGGATCTCCTCGCAGGAAGAAGGAAGGTCTCTTCTTCCGTGGAGAAACTGCATGCCGTACTCGACAGCCTCTACAGGCAGCGCCGAAAAGAGTCGGTTCAGAAAAGACATTTCATCCGGTGCATTCTCCGCGACGTGGCCGCGGGAGACGATGGAATGGATGTAATCAAAGACCACGTTGATGTCGTGTTCCGGATAGTTTCTCGATGGCATGGTATATCTCCTTGTTCAGCCGTTCTTCTCAGAAAGAGGCGGGGTAAAAATCTCGAAGGAAGAACTGACTCCTTTCTCGAAATCGTAGTCGAAGATCAGGGCTTTGTGGACTGGCTTTTCGGAATCTGTGCTGCTGTCGTCTGTTGTCTTTCTGATCTCGAAGACGAGATAGAGTTTGTCGTCCAGGTAAAGACAGCAGACGGTCGAATGGTAGAATGAGTACTCCTCCAGTTCGGAAGCATCAAGCTGCCAGATCACGTGTTTGTAGAATTCATCGGCTTCTTCTTCGGTAAGAAGATTCGACCGGAGGAATTCTTCGTTAGGAGACGGGAACACGTCAAAGTCGAAATCCTTCTTATAGATGCGGGACAGGATGTAGCAGAAGGTGGGATCCTCTTTGAAATCTCCGCCGCGGATATTCTCGTAAAGCCGGATCAGGACGTCTTCCGGACGAAGGGTCGTGCCGGTCGGTGTTTTCCAGTAAGACATCGCATACATGGTGGTATCGAAATAGATGAGCTCTTCTGTGGTAAATCCCTGCGAGAGCATGAAAGAATAGAACTTGTACGGGGAGTCGTGGCTGAAGAAGATATCGTCGAGCCAGTCGCTTCCACACAGATATTCGAGTGCGGTGATAAACTCCACACACGGCGTGTAGGCGTCGATAAAGTGGCTAAAATATTTCGCTTCGTACAGCTCGGCACAACCCTCAACGAAGAAGTCGGCTTTCGTCGATGCGATGATGCTCCCTGTAGCATCCGAAGGGACGTCGTCGAGCGGATACACATTATCCGGAGTGAAGACGGCTTTCTCGATGGGTCCGTCGATATTCGTATCTACGAAGTGAGTCAGCTCATGCATAACCGTCGAGAGATAGGAGATATCGTCCGAATCCAGATAGACAGAGTTGATGAACGCTGTGTTATCGGACTGGTGATACTCGCCTGCGTGATTGGTGGCGATGATCTGGCCGGCAATGCGGAGGGAAGAGATCTTGGCAAGAAAGTATTCTTCGTTCTCCGGCTTGATCTGGTCGGCGATCATGGGAAAGAGCAGGTAGACATAATCGACAAATTCGCCGAGACGTCCGTTCGATTCGATACACCTGCAGAAACGAAGGAAAAGGTCATAACGTCCACGAAGCGATTCTTCCGGAATGTTGTGTTCAGCTGCTTTTTCCAGGGCTTCAGTCATGGCGGCGTGGTCGGGATCCGGATCGGGCGTAGGCGTCGCATCCGGCTCGGCCGAAGACTTGGTTGTTTCCTCCGGCTGCCTGGAGTGGGGAGGAGGAAGCGGGGTGGAGGATGAGACCTTTCGCGGACGGAAGCTATCACAGCCCGGGAGCAAAAGGTTCCCCAGGATAAGAGCGCCTGTAAGTAGAACACAGGTCAGTCGCCGCGATGCAGAAAGCATGATCCACCTCCATTGGTTCGTAGTGTCAATACAGGAAAATTATAGCATACCGGCGCATTTTCGTGAGAATGAAAAGGAAGTGTGAATTCTTGTCATAAATAATTGCGGATTTTCGGCGAGAGACTTAATATTACAATATGGATGAAATCGGACGAAAAAGAATCGCCGTCCTGCTCGGACAGCCTGAAGAATACACACACGAACGGTTCCTGAAGGGCTTCCTGAAAGAAGCTTTCGCCAGGGACTACGACGTATGCATGTTCGCGATGTACATCAAGTACCAGAATACGCCGGCGCGCTGTATCGGCGAGACCTCGATCTTCCAGCTTCCCAGTTACGATAAATTCGACGCAGTGGTCGTCATGGCGGATACCATTCAGACGGAAGGGGCGCTTACCCGGATCGAGGAGAGGCTTCATAAGGAATATTCGGGGCCGGTGCTTTTTATAGACAAGGACAGTAAGTATTTCCCGTCGATCCATATCGATAACTATACGCCCGAGAAGGCCGTCATCGACCACCTGATCGAGAAACACGGCATCCGGGACATTGCTTTCCTCACTGGGAAATCCTGGCATCCGCACTCGAAGATCCGACTTAAAGCCTATAAAGATTCCCTCGTTTCACACGGTATTGAAGTGGATGAGAACCGGATCTTCTTCGGAGACTTCTGGTACACGAGCGGGGCCAGCCTTGTGGACAGCCTGATGAGTGCAGACGGACATCTGCCGCAGGCCATCGCCTGTGCGAACGATTATATGGCGCTGGGCGTGGCGAAGCGCCTGTCCGAGCGCGGGATCGCGATCCCCGGTGACATCGCGGTCGTCGGCTGCGATGGAAACGACGAAGGCCGGCATGCGCCGATCCCGATCACATCGGCCACATTATCTTCCTTTCATTTCGGACAGACCGCCGCACTCTACACGCATGCGCTGCTCACGGGCGGGGAAATGGAGAAGGTCGAACCGGATCAGGATCTGTTTATCGGCGAAAGCTGCGGATGCGCCTGTGACAGTGCCAGACCGACCTATTTCCGAAGAGAAGATTGGGACACGGATCTGTCCCAGAGCTCCATGTTCTCGCCGCTGAACCATATGGATGAGGATCTGCTTTCACAGACATCTTTTACCGGATTGATCAGTACTATATTCGTATCGATGCACTATGTCGGCGGATACGACAGTTTCAGCCTGTGCCTGAACCCGGCACTGGGGGAAGCGGGTCCGGGATTCGAAGACCGGATCATGCACGTGATCCGCTGCGGATCCGCCAAAGACAACAATGACCGGATCCTGACGGGCAGCTACTTCGAACGGTCGCAGATGCTGCCGGAGCTGTATGAGGAACGGGAGAAACCTTCGGCGTTCCTGTTCATGCCTCTTTATTTCGATGACTGCACCTTCGGCTATGCAGCCGTCAGCTTCGGAGACCGGCTCAAGGTGATCACGCCGGAATACCGCGCATGGCTGAAGAGTGTCAGCCGCGGCATCGAGTGCTATAAGCGGGCCGACGACCTGATCGGCAGTAACCTGATCGCCAAGCAGGGCGTCACGACGGACAGTCTTACCGGACTTGCGAATTATCTGGGATTCCTGGAGCAGACGGAAACGCTGATGAACCTGATGCTCAATAACGGCGGGTATATGGGCGCACTGGCCATCGATATCAAGGGATTATCCAAGATCAACGATACCTATGGCCGGAAAGCCGGAGATCAGGCCATCATCACGACGGCAAGTGCACTTGAGAAAGTGTTCTCCTCGAGAAACTGCTTATGTATCCGCATCGGTACCGATGAGATGGTGGCGCTCCGGATCACCAGAAGTCCGGATGATCTGGAGATGCTCGCGGAGAAAGACAAGCTCATGGAGATGCTCCGGGAACGTGCCGAGGCTTCCGATGAACCCTATAAGATCGAACTGTACTATGGCGTGCAGAGCGGAAGCCCCTTGAACTCCGAACAGCTCGAGCGTCTGGTCAATGTGGCGATCAGCCGGAAGAATCTGGATAAGGCGAATGCGAAGAAACTTCAGGAAAAGAGTGAACTGACGGAAGAAGAACGTCATGAGGCGCGTCTCGTAAGTCAGGTCCTCGATGATAATAAACTGACGTATCACTTCCAGCCGATCGTCGAGGTCGATACCTGCAGGATCTACGCATACGAGGCCTTGATGCGGGCGGATGTGACACCGTATCTGTCCCCACTGTCCGTTCTCCGCTATGCCGAGTACTATGACCGCCTCTACGATGTGGAGAAGGCAACATTTACCAATGTCATCGCGCTGATGAGAAGAAACGGTTCGAAATTCGCGGACGGCAAGAAGATCTTCATTAACTCGATCCCCGGGTATCTTCTTAAGAAGGAAGATATGGAGGTCCTCGAAGAATACGTCCGGGAGAACCCCGACTCCATCGTCGTCGAACTGACGGAACACTCGGAAGCGTCGGATGAGACGCTGCGGGACATGAAGGCTTTCTATGAAAGACTCGGGATCAAGACGGCCGTCGACGACTACGGGACGGGCTACTCGAATGTCTCGAATCTTCTTAGGTATCTGCCGGACTACGTGAAGATCGACCGTGCACTTCTTTCCAGAATTGAAGAAAGCCCGCAGAAACAGCACTTCGTCAGAGAAATCATTGAGTTCTCCCATGAGAACGGGATCCTGGCCCTCGCAGAAGGCGTGGAGACAGAACAGGAGCTGAAGACGGTGATCATGCTCGGGATCGACCTGGTACAGGGCTATTTCACGGCTCGCCCGGAGAAAGCTCTGGTCCAGTCCATCAGGCAGAATGTGATCGATGCGATCCGGACCTATGCAGCCCAGAGAAAGCAGGGTACCGGGAAGTAATTTCCGCATCCGGAAAGAAGTTTTTCCGATTTTTGCAAGAAAGTGAAAGAATGTGTTTGACATTCTTTGACTATAGTGTTATTGTTGTTTTAGCACTCAGAGAGTTAGAGTGCTAAACCGTACTTTGACAGATGTGAAGGAGGTGCGGAAATGGGATTAGATGATCGGAAGAAAGTAGTACTGCAGGCGATCGTGGACGATTATGTCGCGACCTGTGAGCCTGTGGGTTCGAAGTCTCTGATCGACCGCCATGATTTCACGGTCAGTTCCGCGACCCTCCGTAACGATATGGCTGAACTGGAGCAGATGGGTTATCTGGAGAAGCCGCATACTTCGGCAGGACGTATCCCTTCGGATAAGGGTTACCGCGAGTATGTGAATTCCCTCATGAAGGTCGACCATCTTTCCGATGAGGAAGGACGGGAGATCAGAAGTAAGCTCGGAGAGAGCTTCGATGAGATCGCGACCCTTCTGAAGGCCGCTTCGGCAACGCTGGCGGACCAGACCGGATATATCTCACTGGCCGTCACGCCGAAACTTACCAGCAGCTACCTGACACAGCTGAAGATGCTCATGATCGAGCCGGGTAAAGTCCTGGTGGTCGTGGTGCTCTCCGCGGGTGTCGTGAAGAACCGTATGGTCCGTATCCCGGACTTTCTGACGCAGGAACAGATCGCCCAGATCGGAAATGCCGTGGAGCAGGGACTGTCCGGTATGCCGTTGTCCGAGATCTCACTGATCACCGTCGCCACAGCGGCGAAGGACAACCAGAAGGTCGAGCTGCCCGATGCGCTATTGAATCAAGTGCTTTATGAGGCGTATACGGCGATCAAGCAGGCGGATAACCTCGATGTCTATATGGAAGGAAAACACAGGATGCTTTCGCTTCCGGAGTTTTCCGATACGAGACGGGCACAGGGACTCTTCGATACGCTTTCACATGACGGACTGATCGCAGGATATGTGGATGAGGTCACGAAGGAAGACGAGAAGAAGGAGTACATGATCCGGATCGGCCAGGAGATCACGCTCGAGGGCTTAGACGGATGCAGCTTCATCACGACGACCTACACGGTCGGCGGCAAGGTGGCCGGAAACATCGGTGTGATCGGTCCGAAGAGAATGGAATACAGCAAGGTCATCTCGCAGATCAATTTCGTGCGGATGATGCTCGATGAGAAATTGAAACAATAGAAAAGAGGAATGGAAATGAAGAAGAAACACAATAAGGATACTTCCGAGGAAGAGATCGAACTTGAGGGAGAAATCCCGGAGGAAGAGCCGATCCGGTTCCCGGAGGACGAGACGGAAGAAACGCCGGAGGAGACGGAAGGCGCGGCTTCGGAAGAAGCGGGTTCTGAAAGTGAAGAACCCTCGGAAGAAGAGAAGGCCCAGGCTGAACTTGCCGAGATGAAGGACCGCTACATGAGACTTCTGGCGGAGTACGATAACTTCAGAAGAAGGACCCAGAAAGAGAAGGAGAACATCTACGCTGATGCCATCTCTGAGGTCGTGAAGGAATGGCTTCCGCTGGTGGACGATATCGAGCGTGCCGTGGCTTCGTCAGAGAATATGGATGAATCTTCCGTCGAGAAGGTAGCAGAAGGCATTAAGCTTATCGGCAAGCAGGCCGTAAATGTCCTCGGCAAGCTCGGTGTGGAAGAGATCAGCAGCGGGGAAGGCGAGGCCTTCGATCCGAATCTTCATGAAGCGGTGATGCATGTGGAAGATGAGTCGCTTCCGGAGCAGTCCATCGCGCAGGTGTTCCAGAAAGGCTATTCCTGTAAGGGACGAGTCATCCGGCACAGTGTCGTGAAGGTGGCGAACTGAGTGGTCTAAAGACCGTGAAGGCGTAAGATGCGGAAACGGTCAGAAAGAACAGAAAATATAAGAACAAACGAAAGAAAAAATAAAGGAGTACACACTATGGAAAACTTTGAAAGAATGAGCCTGGTCCCAACCGTCATCGAGTCGACGAACCGCGGTGAGCGTGCGTACGATATCTTCTCGAGACTTCTGAAGGAAAGAATCGTTATCCTCTCGGAGGAAGTGAATCACGTGACAGCCAGCCTGATCACGGCGCAGCTTCTGTTCCTTGAGGCAGAGGATCCGGATAAGGATATCCAGTTCTATATCAACAGTCCGGGAGGATCGGTCACGGACGGTATGATGATCTATGACACCATGCAGCACATCAAGCCGGACGTGCAGACGATCTGCATGGGTATGGCTGCTTCCATGGGTGCCGTACTTCTGACGGCAGGTGCGAAGGGCAAGAGATTCGTTCTTCCGAATGCGGAAGTCATGATCCACCAGCCTCTGGGCGGTGCACAGGGTCAGGCTACGGATATCCTGATTGCGGCAGACCACATCAAGAGAACGAAGCTGAAGCTCAATAAGATCCTGGCGGAGTCCACCGGCCAATCCCTCGAGACCATCGAGAAGGATGTGGAGCGTGACAACTGGATGACCGCTGAGGAAGCCCTGAAGTATGGTCTTGTCGATCACATCATGGAGAAGAGATCTTAATGTGTTTATCCCGGCTCCGGGAGAAAAGTCCCGGGCCGAATAAATAGAAATGAAACGGAAAAAGCAGATACGTGCTTCTTCCGAAAAAGGAGGAAATAGATATGGCAAAAGTAATTGGTATTGACTTAGGTACTACGAATTCATGCGTAGCGGTAATGGAAGGTAACGAACCGGTCGTTATCCCGAATCCGGAAGGAAACAGAACGACTCCTTCGGTCGTGGCTTTCAGCAAGAACGGTGAGCGTCTCATCGGTCAGGTGGCGAAGCGTCAGGCGGTCACCAACCCGGAGAGAACGGTCATGTCCATCAAGCGTGAGATGGGTTCCAACTACAAGGTAAGCATTGACGATAAGCAGTATACGCCGCAGGCGATCTCCGCCATGATCCTCTCTAAGCTGAAGAGCGATGCAGAGGCTTATCTCGGACAGACCGTAACTCAGGCAGTTATCACGGTTCCGGCATACTTCTCCGATGCACAGCGTCAGGCGACGAAGGATGCAGGTAAGATCGCAGGTCTTGAAGTACTGCGTATCATCAACGAGCCGACCGCGGCTTCTCTGGCTTACGGCCTCGATAAGGAATCGGATCAGAAGATCCTCGTATTCGACCTCGGCGGCGGTACCTTCGATGTATCCATCCTCGAGATCGGCGACGGTGTATTCGAAGTTCTGGCCACAGCCGGTAACAACCGTCTCGGTGGTGATGACTTCGATAAGAAGATCGTAGATTACCTCGTCGACACATTCAAGAAAGAACAGGGCGTCGACCTGACACAGGATAAGATGGCGATGCAGAGACTGAAGGAAGCAGCGGAGAAGGCGAAGATCGAGCTCTCCGGCGTGACGACCTCCAACATCAATCTGCCGTACATCACGGCTGATGCAACCGGCCCGAAGCACATGGATATCACCCTGACACGTGCGAAGTTCGATGAACTGACATCGGATCTCGTTGAGATGACCATGGATCCGGTACGCCGTGCGATGTCGGATGCGAACATGACACCTTCCGATATCCAGAAGATCCTTCTGGTCGGTGGTTCCACACGTATCCCGGCTGTACAGGATGCCGTTAAGAACTTCTTCGGCAAAGAGCCGTTCAAGGGCATCAACCCGGATGAGTGCGTAGCCATCGGTGCAGCGATCCAGGCTGCCGTTCTGACCGGTGATGTGAAGGGACTTCTCCTTCTCGACGTTACACCTCTTTCTCTCGGTATCGAGACAGAGGGCGGCGTGTTCACCAAGATGATCGAGAGAAACACAACTATCCCGACAAAGAAGAGCCAGGTTTACTCGACAGCTGCTGATAACCAGTCCCAGGTTGACGTACATGTATTCCAGGGCGAGCGTGAGATCGCAAGATACAATAAGGAACTCGGTAACTTCATTCTTGATGGTATCGCTCCGGCACCGCGTGGTGTTCCGAAGATCGAAGTGACCTTCGATATCGATGCCAACGGTATCGTGAACGTAAGCGCGAAGGATCTCGGCACCAACCGTGAGCAGCACATCACGATCACCGCTTCTTCCAACATGAGTGAAGAGGATATCAATAAGGCGATCAAGGAAGCAGAGCTTCATGCTGCAGAAGATAAGGCCCGTAAGGAAGAGGTCGAGATCAAGAATAAGGCAGAGTCCTGTGTATACCAGACAGAGAAGACCATGAAGGATCTCGATGATAAGATGGAGGCTGCCGATAAGGCATCCATCCAGGAGCCTCTCGACAGACTCAAGAAGGCGATCGAAGCCAATAACACGGAAGACATGAAGAACGAGACCGAGAACGTGACCAATGCATTCAGCAAGGTTGCCGAGAAGATCTACGCACAGGTACAGCCGCAGGGCGGTCAGCCGAATCCGCAGGATTTCACCGGTTTTAACGGTGCAGCAGGCGGCGCGGCTCCGGATCAGGGTCCGGCTGATGGCGAAGGCTTCAAGAATGCCGGCGGTGATTTCTGATCTTTCGCTTACGCGCAAATAGATGAAGAGACGGCGGGGCTGTACACGGTTTTCGTGGACAGCCTCATGCCGATGAAGGAGGACATGAGCTTTGGCTGAGCAAAAGCGTGATTATTATGAGATTCTGGGTGTCAGTAAGGGTGTTTCCGATGATGAGCTCAAGAAGGCCTACCGTAAGATGGCCAAGCAGTACCATCCGGACCTGCATCCGGGAGATAAGGAAGCCGAGGCGAAGTTCAAGGAATGTAACGAAGCCTATGCGGTTCTCTCCGATGCGGAGAAGAGAAGAGCCTACGATCAGTTCGGCCATGCCGGCGTAGACGGACAGGGATTCTCCGGATTTAGTGGTTCGGCGGTCGATCTCGGCGATATCTTCGGATCGTTCTTCGGCGGAGCTTTCGGCGGGGGCGGAAGAAGAAACAACGGCCCTGTCAGAGGTGCGGATCTTAAGTACAATATGTCGCTTGACTTTATGGAGGCGGCATTTGGTGTGGATAAGACCATCACGATCAACAAGGAAGATATCTGTGGTGTCTGTAAGGGTTCCGGTGCGGCGGCCGGCAGTAGTCCGGAGACCTGTCCGACCTGTCGGGGCAGCGGAAGGATCCAGCAGCAGACCCAGACACTCTTCGGTATGACGATGGTGACGCGTGATTGTCCTGCCTGTAACGGACGGGGAACGGTCATCAAGAATCCGTGCCCGAACTGCCGTGGCCGTGGACGTGCCGTGGTGAAGAAGGAACTGAAGGTCCATATTCCGGCAGGTGTCGATACAGGCGATATGCTTCCGATTGCCGGTGAAGGTGAACCGGGTCTTCGTGGAGGACCTTACGGAACACTGTATATCCAGTTCCGTGTCAAGCCGCATCCGATGATCCAGAGACAGGGAAACAACACCTACTGTGAAGTGCCGATCACGTTCTCGCAGGCGGCACTGGGTGCAGATGTCAAGGTCGTGACGATCGATGGTGAGCAGATGGTGCATGTTAAGGAAGGCACGCAGCCGGGTGATACACTGACGCTCCGTGGAAAAGGTATTCCCTTTAAGAACCGTGCCGGTGCCCGTGGTGATCATACCGTGCGCTTCTCGGTGGAAGTACCGACGAAACTGTCGGAAGACCAGAAGGCAAGGCTTCGTAACTTCGATTCTTCCCTGACGGAGAAGAATTACCAGAAGCGCGGATCTTTCTTCGAGAGAATGAAGAACTTCTTCGGAAGCTGATGTTCGGAAACAATCGTTGTGAAAACAGGGAGGTGCGAAAGCGCCTCCTTTTTCATTTGGGCGGCCTTTTGCAGGGCGATTACGTGTGGATTTTGGAAAACTGAGATTTCACACGTAATGCGCAGAAAGGATCAGTCGTCGTTATCGATGTGGTAAGCTCGGGTGGTGAAGACGCTGTTAAAGAAATTTTCTACGTAGCGCGGGGTCACGTCCGGGTTTCTGTGGGTACGGGAGATCTCGTCGGTAAAGTCTTCCGCCATATATACGGTGTAGTATGTGCCTTCCGGATCGTAGTAGTTGACCATGGGAACGGCCTCGGCATAGTCGATGGAGATCTGGTCGCCGTCTTTCTTGATGCGTACCTTCGCCATGGCTTCCACATTCTTCTCGGCACCGGGCATGTTCGAGATGAAGTTGCCGAGGGAATAATAGCAGGGCACTTCACGGCCGTCTTCGGAGATGAGGATCTCGAGAGGCTGGATCACGTGGGGATGGCATCCGATGATCAGATCGGCACCGGCATCGGCCATGACCTGTGCCATATGTCTCTGGTAAGCATTCGGTTCCGTCTTATACTCTTCGCCCCAGTGAGGGAATACGACAACGATGTCGGCAAGTTCTCTTGCTTTCTCGATGTCGGATACGACCAGATCTTCGCGCAGAAGCTTGACCATATACTGCGCGTCGCCCGGGAGGCTGAAGCCGTTCAGATTATATGTGTAATTCAGGAACGCAACCTTTACACCGTTATATTCACCGATATCGATATTATCGTAATCTTCCTGGGAATCGTACATACCGGTCAGGATGACACCTTCGTGGCTCTTCCAGAATGCAATATCCTCCAGGGCTACTTCCATGCCTTTATCCCAGCTGTGGTTCGTGGCGTGGGTGATGACATTAAAGCCGGCATCGATCACGGCCTGACCGCACTGGATCGGTGCACCGAAAACCGGGAACCCGGACCATTTGGTGGAGTCTGCTGTGAGGACGACTTCCTGATTAATGACCTTGATCTCGGCATCGGAGATGTAATCCTTGATGTGGGCGTAGATCGGATCGTAGTTATAGCTTCCGTCCTCCTGAAGTCCGGAATTGGTGATGCGCAGGTGATAGAGGTTATCGCCGACGGCGATGAGGTCGATGTAATCGATTTGACGCTCGATATCGTACATCTCGCAGAGCGGCTGAAGCTGTGGCTCATAGGCCAGGAAAGAAAGGACACGTTTTCTGCCGGCACCGGCTTTCATCTGACGCTGCCAGTATTCCATATTCTCGTAGTCGGATTCGCGGCCGAATGCGATCAGGTCCATAGGTTCGACGGGGATACGTTCCACTTCTTCTTCGATTTCGGCGGGAAGTTCCGGATGGGCGCCGGCTTCTGCGGAAAGGATCTGCGCGGAATCGACATCAGAAGAGAGCGCTCCACTGGCCGGATCGGCAACAGAAGCGTTGCCGGAAACCAGAAGCGTGGCCGAATCGGAAAGAGGCGTGGCCTCGTTATTGACGATGCTCTCATGGGTGACAGAAGGGATCGAGGCGGGACGGGAAGAGAGAAGAGAGGCGTTCGACTGGTAAAGGAAGAAGACTGCCCCGGCAAGAAGTGCCAAAAGGACCACCAGAATGCCTGCACCTGCCTTTACTCCACCTTGTTTACGTCTCGTGTTCAACACCCGTTACCCCCGTTTCATATATATAGTTTAGAAAACATTTTTTATATTTGCAACACCTTTCCGAAGGTTGTAGAATGGTGATCGAGACTAAAATATAAGAGAGTGTAACATTGTTATGAAGTGGGTGGAGATCGAGATAATCACAACGGAAGACGCATCTGACGCAATTTGCGAGATGCTATCGCAATTAGGGGCGGACGGCATCGCCGTCTGTGACCCGCTGGAGATCAAGAGGATCATCGATGATCCGGAATCCCTGGCCTATGCCGACGACGGATTTGTCGATTCCCTGGGATCGGACGTAAAGATCCATGCATACTTCGCCGAGTTCGATGACGGGATCCGTCTGGGCGCGAAGGAAGAAGAATACAGTAATCCGGATGGTGTCGGGACGATCTACGGCAATATCGCCACAGGCAGTAAGACACTGGAAGAGACCATAGGCCTTCTCGAGGAGCGCCTCGCCGCCATCGGCGAATTCCTGCCGGTGGGCGACGGAAAAGTTTCCTATAAGTATGTAAAAGACGAAGACTGGGAGAACGAGTGGAAGAAGGACTACCATGCTTTCTCCGTTTCCCCGCGTGTGACCATCGCGCCCTCCTGGGAAAGAGAATCGGTAACCGAGACCGAGGAGCAGAAGGTGGTCTACCTCGACCCGGGTTCGGCCTTCGGAACGGGCACACATGAGACGACATCTATGTGTGCAGAATTCATCGATGCCCATCTATCTTCGGAAGATACCGTCCTGGACGTGGGCTGCGGCTCCGGAATCTTGTCCATCATCGCAAGCAAGCTCGGCGCGAAGTCGGTCGAGGCATGTGACATCGACAGACTGGCCGTGGATGTGGCTATCGACAACTGCAAAGAAAACGGTGTCGATGTGGACTGCTACACGGGTGAACTGAAGGACGCGAAGAAAGAGGGATACAGCCTGATCATCGCCAACATCGTGGCGGAGATCATCGCGGACATCGCACCGCTCGTTCCGGATAAACTCCTGCCGGGCGGCCGCTTTATCACCAGCGGCATCATCGACCACAAGAAAGAGATCGCTCTTTCCGCCTGCGAGGCGGCCGGACTCCAGCTTCTTGAAGAGAAGCAGAAGGGCGACTGGCACGCTTACTATTTTACAAAAGCACTGTGAGGCGCTATGGACTACAGTATTCTTCTTATTGACGATGACCGCGACCTGCATATGGTGATTGCGGATATGCTTACCGGATACGGATACCGGGTAAGCAGTGCGACCTCTGCGGAGGAAGCCTTCGATCTTCTGTCGAAGAACCGCTACCATCTCCTGCTACTGGACATTAACCTCCCGGACAGTGACGGCTTCGCACTGTGTAAACAGCTTCGCGAAGTGTCCACAGTGCCGGTGATCTTCGCCAGTGCCCGAACATCGGAAGACGACCGTATCACAGGGTATGAGATCGGTGGCGATGACTACCTGCCGAAGCCCTATTCCATGAAGGAACTCCTTGCCCATGTGCAGGCGATCCTGCGCCGCACATACGGATTCTCCGAGGAAGAGAAGATCCTCTCCTTCGGCGATGTCACGGTCAACATGACCGCGAGAGCCGTGACGAAGGGCGGGGAGACCGTAGCGCTGTCCCTTCGGGAATTCGATCTTCTGGCGTTCCTGTGTGAGCATAAGAATCAGGCTATGCCGAAGGAGAAAATATTGACATCGGTGTGGGGCGCATTTATGACATCGGAAGCGTCGACGCTGACCGTGCACATCCGCTGGCTGCGGGAAAAGCTCGAAGAGGACCCGGCGGATCCGAAGTATATCAAGACTGTCTATAAGGTAGGTTATATGCTGGAGGTACCGGAGGAGGCGCACTCCGGAAAGGAAACTTCGGAGGAAGATTCTTCGGAAAGCGGGGACGGGAAGGATGCGTAAGCGTGTGCTCGTGATCCTGGCGGTGCTTCTGGTCCTTACGGTCGCATGGACACTGGGACTGTATTTCACGTCGGCGAAATCCGGAGATTCAGAAACCCAGGAAGAACTGATCGGCATCAACGAAGTGGGGAAACTCATCGAAGAAGGAAACACAGAGAAAGCGTCCGAGAAACTGGAAAAACTCGCCGACGGCGTGCGGAATAAAAGTGACGAGAAAGAGCGTGATGTGCGGATCCTGATCGTAGGGGGATGCGGTGTGGCGTGTCTTCTGATCATCGGAGCCTTCGTGTTTATTACGGTATTACATCCGTTAAATAAGATCTCGAAATATACCACCGAGATCGCCAAGGGCAACACCGATATCCCGCTTACTTACGACCGGGGATCGGAGGTCGGAGAATTCTCCTGGGCGTTCGACAGTATGCGACGGGAACTGAATAAGGCGCGCGCTTCGGAGAAGGAAGCCATCGAGAATAATAAGACGGTCATCGCGACACTGTCTCACGATATCAAGACCCCGATCACCTCTATCCGCGCCTATGCGGAAGGGCTGGAAGCGAACCTCGACAGTTCACCGGAGAAGCGCGCGCAGTATCTGCAGATCCTCATGAAGAAATGCGACGAAGTCAGTAAAGTCACAGATGACCTGCTCCTGCACTCGCTGTCGGATATGCACCGGCTGAAAGTCGAGAAACAGGAAATCGAGATCCGTGCTTTTACCGAAGGAGCGGTACGGGACCTCGATCCGGAAGGAAAAGAGATCGTATTCACGGCGCCCGGATTTACGGAGAATGTCGGTGCCGATCCGGACCGGCTCCTGCAGTGTATCGAGAACCTTATCACCAACGCCAGGAAATATGCACCCGGAAGGATCGACGTGTATCTCGAAAGAACGGACGGGAACGAACCGTCCGTGGCGGTCTGTGTGAAGGACAGTGGCAAAGGTATCCCGGACGAGGACATGCCCTTCATCTTCGATAAGTTCTACCGTGGGCGTAACCACGGCGAGGCGAAAGGATCGGGTCTCGGACTTTATATCGTTAGGTATCTGATGGAGCAGATGGACGGGAGAATAGAGCTTCGGAATACGGGGGACGGCCTTCTGGCGAAGCTGATCTTGAAGGTTTCATGAGGCCGGATATGCACGTCTTCTTTTTTTCATCACCATTTCGCGGAGTGGTTAAGGACTTCTTAATATGTTTTCGGGAATAATGTGGACAATGAAAACACATGAACGATTTCTATTAAGAAGGAAAAGGAGTTGGAAACAATAATGAGCCAGAACATTCTTACTGCACATGACCTCTGCAAAAGCTTCGCGCATAACGGCGGACAGGTCCACGTTCTTTCCCATGTCGATCTGGAGATAAGGGAGAAAGACTTCACCGTTGTTATGGGCGCTTCGGGATCCGGAAAATCCACACTTCTCTATGCACTGTCGGGGATGGATAAAGCCACGTCCGGACAGGTTCTGTTCGACGGGAAAGACCTGGTGAAGATGAAGGAGAAGGAGCTCGCGCAGCTTCGAAGCCACGACTTCGGATTTATCTTCCAGCAGATGCACCTGATCAGTAATCTCACACTTCTCGAGAACGTGACGGTCCCGGGATATCTCAATAAAGGAAAGAGCGCCGCCGAGGTAAAAGCACGCGCAGAGAAGCTGCTTGAACAGATGGGCATCTCCGATGTGAAGAGCCATCTACCGTCGCAGGTCAGCGGCGGGGAACAGCAGCGCTGCGCCATCGCCCGGTCGATCATCCACGAGCCGAAGCTTCTCTTCGCCGATGAGCCGACAGGCGCATTGAACCGGAAAAATACGAAAGAGGTCCTGGATCTTCTGACCGATCTGAATAGAAACGGACAGAGCATCCTGATGGTCACCCACGATCTTCGTGCGGCCCTTCGCGCGAGCCGGCTTCTTTATCTCGAAGACGGAAACGTGATCGGAGAGATGACCCTTCCGCCATATGATAAGGAAGAAGAGAAGAGCCGCGAGACACAGGTCAACGCATGGCTTTCTTCCATGAAGTGGTAAGGAGGAAAGAATAATGGATATCCTTACTTTACTTCGTGCCAACATGAAAAGAAGAAAAGGCACGTTCCTTGGCATCGTGCTCCTGATGATCCTCGTGTCGATGTTCCTGACGACCATCTTCAGTGTGAAGAAAAACGTAACAAGAAGTATCGATGATGCGTATGCGGAGGCCAAGGCGGCGAACCTCATGATGAACATCACGAATGAGCGGCTTTCGGATGAACTTCTGCAGAAGGTCAAGGACCATCCGCTGGTCGATCACGTGGCGACGATCGATTCCGTCCTGATGAACCGGCATTTCGTAAAGGATAAAGAAGATAATCAGAGCTGGCTGATCGTGCCACTCAATGAGGTCGTCACCAGGCAGTTCACGGATGACTTTTCCGCTTATCTTGATGAGGTCCGTCCGATCTCTCCGGAGGGGATCTATCTGGTGCAGGGTATTGCCACGAATGAGGGCTGCAAGGTCGGAGATGACCTGCGCTTCGAGACGAGATCCGGTGAATATACCTATAAGATCGAAGGTTTCGTCGTCGAGCCGGTGGACGGCAGCGCGATGGTCGGCTGGAAGACTGTGTATGTGGCCCCGGAGACTTTCAGTGAACTCGCTGCGGATGTGGATGTTTCCCATGAGTCGGATGTCGCAGGACGCGTCACGATCGTCTATGTGTATAAAAAAGCCGATTGCGAGATGAGTGACGGTGAGTTCGCAAGAACGATCAACCGTGACACGGGTATCCAGGACTATGCATACGCATCGGCCACGATGGCACAGATGAAGCGCTACACCAATCTGTTCTCGGAAATTATCTGCTCGATCATGCTCGGATTTGCTATGGTCCTTGCGGGAGTGGTACTGATCATTATGACACACAACATCACCGTGACGATCGAGATGAGCTATGCGGAACTCGGCATCTTAAAAGCGGAAGGATTTACTAAAGGAAGAATACGGGTGCTCTTTATGCTGCAGTATCTTCTTGCGGAGATCGTGGGCGCAGTGATCGGAACTGTTTTATCGATTCCCATGATTTCCCTTTTTGGCGGGATCTTCCAGCCGATTACGGCGATCATTGCTAAGAAGGATGTCGATCTTCGAACAAGCCTTCTTGTGCTTCTGGTGATCCTTGTGCTGTCGGTCCTGGTCATTCTTCTTGCGACCAGAAAAGTGGCGAAAGTTTCTCCGGTAAAAGCACTGACCGGCGAGAGCAGGGATGTGTATTTCGAGAACTTCCTGACGGCTCCGGTTTCCGGAAAGAACCTCTCGATGAGTCTTTCGTACCGTCAGTTTAGTTCGAATAAGCGCCGCTATTTCGTGGCGATCCTGATCACGGCGCTTCTCATGTTCTTCATGCTTACCGTCAATCTCATGGCAAGCTGCATGAAGTCCAAGTCCGCACTTGAGGCGATGGGGACGTTCCTTTGCGAAGTTGAGGTGAGAGCGAAGGATAGATTCTTCACCGAAGAAGAGATGGATAAGATCGAATCGATCGTGAAAGAAGAAACGAAGCTTGAGAATTCGATCTTCTTCAGAAACGAGTATCTCACGATCAACGGGAATACGATCTACTGTCAGTTCTACAGGGATCCGGAAACGATCAACCTGGTATCCGGCCGTGCGCCGGTATATGACAATGAACTCGTGGTCACGGACATCTTAGCGGAGGACATGGGACTTAAGATCGGCGACAAGGTCGAAATCGCCAGAAGAGATTTCAAAGGAGAGTTTATCATCTCAGGCAAGTTCTGCAGCATGAACGATACCGGTATGACGATGGCCATGTCCGATGCCGGTGCGAAGAAGACAGGTGTTGCCGGATACGGCTGGTATGGCGCAAGTCTTTCCGATCCGGAGGATGCCGAAAGAGTAGGTAAAGTACTCGAAGAGAAACTCGGCGACGAGTTTAAGATCGTGGCAGATTCTGATTTTTCCGAAGTCTCGGATATCAAGTCGATCTCGACGGCAGTGGATGCCATGCGCTACACGATCTATGCTTTCTCGGTCATCTTCGTGCTGGTCGTGGTCTCCATGATCTGCAGCAAGACCTTCAGCCAGGAAAGAAGAGACCTCGGCATCTATAAGGCGATCGGATTTACTTCGAAGAAACTCCGTCTGTTGTTTGCCATCCGGTTTCTGATCATCGCGGTGATCGGATCGGCGATCGGTTCCGTCCTGAGCATGCTGTTCTCCAACCGGACACTAAGTATGATTCTCCGAAGTGTCGGTATCAGTAACTTCATCTCGAAGTACCGGACGGACACGATCCTGATCCCTGTACTCCTTCTGCTGGGCTGCTTCTTCCTCTTTGCCTACCTGGCCGCAAGGAGAGTCAAGAAGGTCGAGATCCGGGAACTGGTCATCGAATAAAGGCACGCGGGCGGCGCGGAATAGCGGAGAAGCACCCGCGCCCGGCGTGGCCGCCCGGCCGGATGTCCGGTCGCAAAAGTCTTCGTTTGACGAATACTGCCAAATGCATGATAATGAAATCGCCGAGGCTATCGGCGATTTTTTATTGCTTCGTATTATTGGTGGGGAAGAAAGTATGCTGAAGGTTTTTCTGGTAGAAGATGAATATGTGGTCCGGGAGGGCATTAAGAACAATATCGACTGGCATGCCCACGGATACGAATTCTGCGGGGAAGCCGGTGACGGAGAAGTCGCCTATTCCATGATCCAGAAAGAAAAACCGGATATCGTCATCACCGATATCAAGATGCCCTTCATGGACGGGCTTACCTTAAGCTCCATGATCAAGTCCGAGTTCCCGTGGATGGAGATCATCATCCTTACCGGCTACGAGGATTTCCAGTTCGCGAGGACCGCCATCAAGATCGGCGTGTCCTGCTATCTCCTGAAGCCCGTAAACGGCGAGAGCCTTCTTAAGGAAGTGGATGCGCTGGCCGAGAAGATCCGCGAGAAAAAGGCGGAGCGGGAAGCCGCGAAGCGGTACGAAGAGGAGATGCGTGAGCGTACCGAACTCGACAAACGTGACTTCTTTAACTTCCTGGTGAAAGGCGGGAAGAATGTCCCGGAGATCATATCCGAGTCGAAGAAACTCGCCATTGACCTGACGGCGCTGCGATATAACATCGTCCTTCTGAAGATCTGGTCGGATAAGCACGATATCGGTGAATACTCCAACAGTGTCCTGAAGGTCGAAGACGGAGTCAGAAGGATCGCCGATGACGTGGGTGCGATCTTCTTCGACTTTAAAGTAGAGGGCACGGCGCTCCTCTTTAAGGGCGATGACGACACGGACATTGAACGGCGCATCAATAAGGCGATCGAAAAGATGAAAGTGCTTTTCTCAGAGTATAAGCATATCCGGTATTTCGGCGCCATCGGCCAGACGGTCGAGCGCATCACCGAGATCCACACCTCCTTCGACTGGGCCAGCCGCGCATTCGCGCACCTGTACCTGACGTCGGAGAATGCTTTTCTCGTCGGATCGAAGGAAGGGCTTCGGCCGGAGAATAACGTCGACATCCTCTCGGAGATCGACCCCAAACACATCGACAGGCGCCTCATGAAGCGTTTCCTGCGTGCCGGTGAAGAGTCGGAGATCCCGATCTTCCTCGAGGAGTATCTGAATAATATCGGCGATAACGCCCTTCAGTCGAAGATGCTCCGCCAGTACATCGCCATGGACGTGTACTTCTGTGTGGCAGACTTCGCGGAGAATGAACTGGGCCTGACGCGAAAGGATGTGGAGGAGAAATTCTCGTTCCCGGGTCCGGAGGCGCTGTCGGATGAAGGATCCACCCAGGAGTTCCTGCTGGCGCTTCTGGAGCTTTCGCTTAAGCTTCGGGAGAATCATACTCTCGGGCGTTACCATGACGTGATGCGGGAAGCCGTCACCTATATCAGCGAACACTACTCGGACGAGGAACTGTCCCTCATGACACTGGCGGCCCACGTGAATTTCTCGCCGAATCACTTAAGCGCGATCTTCAAGCAGGAGACGGGGCAGCCTTTCATCAAATATCTGACGGATTACCGTATGAATATGGCGAAAGAACTGCTGCGCCGCTCTTCGAAGAAGAGTACCGAGATCGGAAGCCTGGTGGGATATAAGGATCCGCACTATTTCTCTTACCTCTTTAAGAAGACGCAGGGTGTGACGCCGACGCAGTACAGAAGCATGAAGAGATCTGACGGGGAAGACGCATGACGAGAAAAGAGGAGACGAAGAAGAATCGGTCCCGGCTGGCGACGCAGATCCGTATATCGTATATCGTGCTTCTGCTGCCGAGCCTTCTGTTCATCGCGTATGCCTTCTATAACATGTGGTATACCAATGAAAGAAACAACGAGATGACCAGTTCCGTCGTCGCGGCCAGTGAATTCAGCCTGGAGTTTAAAGAGGACTTCGACTATGAGACCTATCTTCTCATCGTCGGTAATGTGTCGCCGGAGGATACGGCGCTGCAGGATGACCTGAAGAAGGCGCGGGCCGTTGTCACGCGTCTTAGGGACTACACCAATACCGAAGACAATCTGAGAAGACTTCAGTATGCGGAGAAGTATCTTAACAACCTCGAGACCTATGTCAGACAGATCACGGATAATCTCGGATATGAGAATAAGTATGAAGATAACATGCTCATCTGGGAGAACGACGTACAGATCGTGACCTCGCTTCTTTCGGAAACGATCAACGAATATATCTACTACGAGAACCGGCAGATCCAGATCACGCAGGCACAGAATAATGCGCTCTTCATGAACATCGTCGAGATCTCGGCGGGGCTTCTTGCTTTCGGTCTTCTGACCATGATCGTCGTGTCGTATTTCGGCCCGAAGTGGATCACCAAGCCGATCGAGGAACAGGTCAAGGAGGAGCAGAAGCTCCTTCGGAAAGCCGAGTTCGATCTTCTGCAGTCGCAGATCAATCCGCACTTCCTGTATAACACCCTCGATGCCATCGTCTGGTCGGCCGAGGCGGGAAACCAGAAGCAGGTCGTCAGCATGGTCGGTAACCTCTCTGACTTCTTCCGCCTTTCCTTAAATAAAGGAAAAGAAACGGTACTGGTCAGAGAGGAACTTCAGCATGTGCGGTCATACCTTGAGATCCAGCATATCCGGTATCAGGATATCCTCACCTATGAGATCGATATCCCTGAGGAGATGAATGAATACCGTATCCCGAAGCTTACCGTCCAGCCGGTCGTGGAGAATGCCCTCTACCACGGAATCAAGAATAAGCGGGGAGGCGGAACGATCCGGGTCACCGGAAGGGAGAAGAACGAGTACTATTCGATCTTCGTTGAGGATACCGGTAAGGGCATGACCGAGGAGAGACTTCTCGAAGTACGTAAGGCGATCCGGGAAGGGATCGCGTCCCGGCCGGCCGGAGGTCCAGATGTTCAGAACAGCGCGGGAGATTTCACGACAGGCACGTCCGGGAACACGGCCGTGTATGGCCTTTATAATGTAAATGAACGTATCCGCCTGACCTACGGCGAAGAATACGGGATCCACATCGAGAGTACACTTGATAAAGGAACACGTGTGGAGATCCGTCTTCCGAAAAATGTAAAATCTTAACCGAATTCGTAAAAAATCCAACCAAAGGAAACGAGGGATAAAAAATCCAACTTCGTTTCCTTTTTTTCTGCATGGTCTTTTCGGGACGGAAAACTAAAATGAAGGCAGATGACGGGGGAAGACCCCGAAAAGAGATTCTATATGGAGGTAGAAAATGAAAAAAGTAGTAGCAATTCTTATGGCTTCACTTATGGCTTTCGGTCTCGTAGCATGTTCCAAGTCCGACAGCACGACAACAACAACGGCAGCAGCCGGTGGAAACGACGCAACAACGACGACAGCAGCAGAGAACAAGGACACCGAAGGAACGACAGCAGGCGGTGGTGAGAGCTCCGGTCTGATCAAAGTCGGTATCATCAACAATGACCCGAACGAGTCCGGTTACCGTACAGCGAATGACGCAGACCTGCAGGCCATGTTCACCAAGGAGAACGGATATGATGCTTCCTTCTCTTACAGCCTGAAGAACGACGAGCAGATCCAGTTCGCGAAGACATTCATCCAGAACGAAGTCGATTATCTTCTCCTTTCCGCTGCTGACGTAGCAGGTTGGGATTCCGTTCTGAAGGATGCGCAGGAAGCCGGCGTAAAGGTTATCCTCTTCGACAGAACCATCAACGCTGACCCGAGTCTTTATGAAGCATCGATCGTATCCGACATGGCGAAGGAAGGCCAGACAGCAGTAGATTGGCTCGCATCCCAGAATCTTCCTGAGTACAACATCATCCACATCCAGGGCATGATGGGTTCCGCTGCTCAGCAGGGCAGATCCGGCGCTCTCGACACCAAGGTAGCAGCAGAAGCAAGCTGGAACATCGTCACCCAGCAGACAGCAGAGTGGAACGCAGAGAAGGCACAGCAGATCGTACAGTCGGTAATCGACAGTGGTGCGAAGTTTAACGTAATCTACGCAGAGAACGACGACATGGCGAAGGGCGCGGTAGCGGCTCTTGACGCAGCAGGTATCTCTCACGGCGTAGGTAAGGACGTCATCGTAATGGGCTTCGACTGCAACAAGTGGGCGCTCGAAGAACTCCTGAAGCAGAACTGGAACTACGACGGACAGTGCAATCCGTTCCAGGCCAGCTACATCGATGCCATCATCAAGGACCTTGAAGCAGGTAAGGCTCCTGCAGAGAAGACCATCATCATGGAAGAGAAGGGCTTCGACGCGGCAACGATCAAGCAGGAAGACGTAGACAAGTACGGTATCTAATTACATTACCATTTACCCCATGGACGTGGTGCGGACGGATCCGTAAAAGGTGAAACCGCACCGCGTTTTTAAATAAAGGGGATCCCGAAAGTAAAAAAGAGGTAAAACCCGTGGAAAACAATAGAATGCTTGAGATGCGGGGCATCAACAAAACTTTTCCGGGCGTAAAGGCCCTTCAGAATGTGGACTTCTCTCTGAATAAAGGTGAGATCCACGCCTTGATGGGAGAGAACGGAGCAGGAAAATCGACACTGATCAAAGTCCTCACCGGCGTGTATTCGAAAGACGCCGGAACGATCAGCCTCGATGGACAGACTGTTTCGATCCATTCGCCTGCAGATGCGCAGAGACTCGGTATCAGCACCGTGTATCAGGAGATCACGCTGTGTCCGAACCTGACGGTCGCCGAGAATATGTATATCGGCCGCGGTAAGGATGTGCTGACGAACTGGCGGAAAATGAATGCTGATGCGAACAAGCTCTTGAAGAAGCTCGACATTCCGGCAAAGGCGACACAACAGCTGGCCAACTGCTCGATCGCGGTTCAGCAAATGATTGCTATTGCGAGAGCCGTGGATATGGAATGTAAGGTCTTGATCCTGGATGAGCCGACCTCCTCGCTCGATGAACAGGAAGTAGAGAAGCTCTTCGGACTGATGCGTGATCTTAAGGCATTGGGTGTCGGAATCATTTTCGTGACCCACTTCCTCGATCAGGTATATGAGGTCTGCGATAAGATCACTGTTCTCCGTGACGGCCAGCTCGTCGGAGAATTCGAGATCAAGGATCTGCCACGTGTGCAGCTCGTGGCCAAGATGCTCGGTAAGGAAATGGACGATCTTTCGGATATCAAGGGAGAAAGAGAATCGTATCACAGCGCAGACGCGGATGCGAAGATCTTTGAAGCCGAACAGCTCGTCAGTGACGCCGGGATCAAACCTTTCGATTTCTATATCAAAAAGGGCGAAGTAAACGGGTTTACAGGTCTTCTCGGTTCCGGCCGGAGTGAGTGCGTACGCGCGATCTTCGGTGCGGACCGGGTTCTCGGGGGACATGTGAAAGTCAACGGTGAACCGGTCAAGATCAAGGGACCGCGTGATGCCATGAAGAGAGGCATCGCGTACCTGCCGGAGGACCGTAAGGTCGATGGCATCATCGGCGATCTGTCGGTGCGGGATAACATCATCCTGGCGCTGCAGGTCATGAAGGGCTTCTTCAAGCCTTTCTCGAAATCCCAGGCAAATGCTTTTGCCGAGGAATATATTAAGAAACTAAGCATCAAGACGGCTTCGGCCGATACGCCTATCAAATCACTTTCCGGCGGGAACCAGCAGAAGGTGATCCTGGCCAGATGGCTCCTGATGCATCCGGAATATCTGATCCTCGATGAGCCGACACGCGGTATCGATGTCGGTACGAAGGTGGATATCCAGAAACTCGTGCTGGAACTGGCCTCTGAGGGCATGAGTGTTACCTTTATCTCTTCGGAAACCGACGAGATGCTCCGCACATGTTCGCGTCTGATCGTGATGCGGGACCGTAAAGTCGTCGGAGAACTGTCTGGCGATGATCTCACGCAGAGTAAGATCATGAGCACGATCGCAGGAGGGGAGTAAAGGATGAATAAGTCATTATTTAAGAAAATAACCGGCAACCAGATGTTCATCCCGCTTGTGGCGCTGTTGCTTCTGGCGGTGATCAATCTGATCGTCGACCCTGGATTCTTTAAAGTTTCCATGAATACGAATAACGCTGGAAATCCGGTCCTTTCAGGTTACCTGATCACGATTCTGGACTACGGATCGGAATTGGCGATCCTGGCGATGGGAATGACGCTCGTAACGGCAGCGTCCGGCGGCCAGGACATCTCGGTCGGTGCAACGATCGCCATCGCGGGCTCGGCTATGCTGCGCGTCCTCTGCGGCACGAATCCGAGACCGGAGGCGATCCAGGCACCGATCATAGTCGCCTTCCTGGTGGCCTGTCTGGTAGGTATGCTGTGTGGTGCTTTTAACGGGGCATTGGTATCGATCTTTAAAATCCAGCCCATGATCGCCACCCTCGTACTCTTTACGGCAGGACGTTCCATCGCGGCATGGATCAACGTGAATAAACTCCCGATCGTACCGGATCCGAAGTTCGCCTATTTCGGCGGATTCATCCCCGGTATCCCGGTACCGACCACGGTCTTCATCGTTCTCGTCTGTATCATCGTGGTGGCGCTTGTACTGAAGTTTACAAACCTCGGGCTGTATACCCAGGCGGTAGGTATCAACGAGAAGTCCGCAAGACTTAACGGTATTAATCCGACCTTCATCAAGTTCCTCTCCTTCGTGATCCTGGGACTTTGTGTGGCGGTGGCCGCGCTCATCAAGGTCAGCCGTCTATCTACCATCAACTATTCCGTTATCGCCAAGGACATCGAGATGGATGCTATCCTGGCGGTGGCGCTGGGCGGGAATGCTCTGTCAGGCGGTAAGTTCAATATGTGGGCCTCGGTCCTCGGTGCCTACGTGATCCAGTTCCTGACGACGACACTTTATAAATTCAATGTCCAGTCGGATGCGCTCGCTGCGTATAAGGCGGTCGTGGTTATCCTTCTGGTGTTCTTCTCGGCACCGAAGGTAAGAGAATACTTAAGTGCTTTTGCCAGGAGATTCTCTTCTAAATCGAAACAGAGAGAGAGCAAGGGGGAGGCCTAAATGGATAGTAAGAAACTCAAAGGTGGGATATTCAATAAGATATCCGATACGAATCTTCTTCTTGTGATCACGATCGTGATCTTCCTTCTGATGTATATCGGCGCGATCGTATTCCAGGGGAGCGGATTTAAGAAGCCGCAGATGTTCTTCAACATCTTAAATGCGAATGCGGCTCTGATCATCACGGCGATCGGTATGTCCGTCGTCATGATCTCCGGCGGGATCGATATCTCCGTCGGTGGTGTGGTAGCTCTGGTCTCCATGTGCTGTGCCGTCTACCTGGATAAAGCGAATGGTAACGTCTGGGTATCGATGCTGATCGCGATCGGGATCGGCCTGGCCTTCGGACTTGTGCAGGGCACACTCGTGGCCTACTTCGACATCCAGCCCTTCATCGTCTCTCTGGCGGGTATGTTCTTCGCCCGAGGCATGACGACGATCGTCAACACCAAGCCTTTTAACGTACAGAATCCGGCATTTGTGAAACTGAAGGAAACAAGGATCAAGATACCGGGAATGGGTTCTTACAATAAGAAAGGCATGTACATCTCGGCATATATCGAAATCGGTGTGGTGGTCGCCCTGGCGCTTGTGGTAATATTGTTCTTGGTATTACGCTACACGAAGCTCGGCAGATCCTTCTACGCAGTGGGCGGAAATAAGCAGAGTGCCCTGATGCTCGGTATCAACGTAAGAAGGACCAAGTTCCTCTCTCACGTGATCTGCAGCCTCATGGCCGGTATCGGCGGATATGTGTACTTCTTAAACGTCGGTTCAGGTGCTGCTTCCCATGCATCGGGCATGGAGATGAACGCCATTGCTTCCTCCATCATCGGAGGAACGATGCTCACCGGTGGCGTCGGCAATATTGTGGGCACGCTCTTCGGAGTGCTGTCGCTGAGTACGATACAGAATATCGTGGCATCCGCAGGTCTCGGAGAAGCCTGGTGGACCGGTATTACGATCGCGGGAATGCTCTGTCTGTTCCTCCTGATCCAGAGTATCGTCATCCGACAGAAGAAGAGGGCGCTCAAGACCTAAGGAGCAATGAGGATGGGAAAGAAAACCCATATGGTGGCAATGCTACTCCTGCTGGCAATTTTCATGGTTGCCTGCCGGGGTAGTGTTGTTTCTGAGACAACAACAGAACAGACTTCGGAGACGAAAGTGGTAACGGTGGGATTCTCCCAGCTGGGTGCGGAGTCCGACTGGAGATCGGCCAATACGGATTCGATGCTGCAGGCGCTCTCGAAGGAGAACGGCTACAATCTGATCTATAAGAACGGCCAGCAGAAACAGGCCAATCAGGTCACGGCGCTTCGGATGTTTATCCAGCAGGAGGTCGACTATATCGTTCTCGCGCCCGAGACGGAGACCGGATGGGATTTCGTTCTGCAGGAAGCGAAAGACGCAGGGATCCCGGTCATTATCGTGGACCGACGGGTCGATGTGGCGGACAGATCGCTCTACACCTGCTGGGTCGGTTCGGACTTCGAACTCGAAGGGCAGAAGATGGCGGCGTGGCTGCATGAGTATACGGAGAAAGCGGGAATCGCGTCTTCGGATCTGCATATCGTGAATATCCAGGGTACGATCGGATCGTCGGCCCAGATCGGAAGGACCCGAGGACTCAGTAATGCGGTCAGAGAATACGGATGGGATCTCCTCGCTGAGGAGAGCGGCGATTTTACCGAAGTAAGGGGCCGCGAGGTCATGGCATCCTTCCTTCGCGAATACGACAACATCAATGTGGTCTACTGTGAAAACGATAACGAGGCCATCGGTGCCATCGATGCCATCGAAGCGGCGGGCAAGCGTGTCGGCTCCGATATTAAGAACGGAGAGATCATGGTGGTTTCTTTCGACGGTATCAATGCCCAGGCGCTGGAATATCTAAAGCAGGGGAAGATCTCCTGTATCGCCGAGTGTAATCCGCTCCACGGACCTCGTGTCCAGGCGCTGATCGAGACTCTCGAGTCGGGTGGTACGCCGGAGAAGTATAACTACGTGGCAGAGACGCTGTTCAGCTCTGTTCCCGAGATCACATCCGTGACAATAGGAGAAGAGACCTACAGTGTCGATATCGTGAAGTGACCGGACTGTGCCGGGACTATCGTGAAACGACCGGGGACAAGTGCTTTTGGCGCGGAAAAATCAGGCGGAAAAAATCATGTGGCAAGCTTGTAGAGCTCCTCGGAGTATAGTCCGAAATAGACGAAGTCGCTTCCTTCTTCCGCCGCATAGAGGAAATAGATGCCCGGCGTGCTGAAAGAATCGTAGACAGAGGAGGCCACATTTAACTCAACGGTCGTGTTGTTCTTACCTTCGTAGTAAATGTAGTAATGGGTCGTTTCGCTCGTATGTCCGTCACTGTCCGTTGACGTCGTGGTCTTCGTCTTCGCATCCAGAACATTCAGCGTGTACGGCTTGAAGGTGCATTTGTCCGGCTTCGGGTATTTCGACATGGACAGGAAGGACCGGGACATAAAGAAGAATATCCCGATGAAGACCAGCGGGACCACGATGGAGAAGATGAGCCGGATCAGGCTGAATGAATCGCCGCGCCGGGCGGCACGGAAGTACGAGAAGACAGCCGAACCGATGATGATCACCACCATAACAATGAGGAAGATGGACACGATCTTACTGAAGGCAGAGGTGCCGGCTTTACGGGATTCGTAGAAGAGACGGTACTCGGCGGAAAGAAAACGGTCCGTCAGTACGGCCTTATGCTCTTCGGGATCGAGCTCCTTCGCTTCGTCGTATGCCGCCTGCCGCTCGTTCTCATACGTGACGCGCTCCTTCGAGAAACTTCTTTCTGATTTCTGCATGGTGCTGACCATGAGAAAGAAGAGACCGGCCATCAGGACGATGCCTACTAAAAAACCAAGAAAACCTTTAAGCTTCGAATTCATAATGTCCTCCCGCAAAGTACAGGTAGAATACCGTTGATGTAAGGTCATTTTACCATATTTCGAAACGGCGTGTTTGGTTGCTTTCCAGGCGTGCGTATATTATCATTTTCCGTAGGAAAAACACGCGCGGATTCCTTAGGAAAACAGCTTGGAAACACTTAAGAAAAAACAACTTGGAAATACATACGAAGAGGTGAAAATATGGGAAGTCAGCCGATAGAGATCAGAAGAGTCCGGATCGAGGATCCGTTCTGGAAGAGCAAACAGGAACTGATCCGAAACGAGGTGATCCCCTATCAGTGGGAAGTCTTAAATGACCGGGTCCCGGAAGCGGAACCGAGCTACTGCATGCATAATTTCCGCGCGGCGGCAAAGATCGTGGAGCAGGCGCGGGAGGCGAAGGAGACGGGGAAGGTCTTCGAGGCGCCGAAGTATACGTACCGGGGATTTCAGGCGTTGCCGGAAGACCCGCGGAACCCGAAGGACGACGAGTTCTACGGATTCCTGTTCCAGGACAGTGATTTTGCCAAATGGATCGAGGCCGTGGGATATTCTCTCGCGACGCACCCGGATCCGGAGCTGGAGAAGACGGCGGACGAGGCCATCGACCTGGTGTGCCGGGCGCAGACAGAGGACGGCTATCTCGACACATATTACATCATCAACGGCATGGACAAAGTGTTCAGCAATCTTCGGGACCACCATGAGCTTTACTGCCTGGGGCATCTGATCGAGGGCGCGGTGGCGTACTTCCAGGGCACGGGGAAGGATAAGCTTCTGCGCGCGGCGATGCGTTTCGCGGACTATGTGGAGGCGCGGTTCGGGACCGAGGAAGGGAAGATCCACGGGTATCCGGGACATGAGATCGCGGAGATGGCGCTGCTGCGGCTAAGCGAGGTCACGGGTGAGGCGCGCTACGCGAAGCTGGCGCAGTATTTCATCGACCAGCGAGGGCAGGCGCCGCTGTATTTCGATATGGAACATCCTCAGGCACCGGGCGAGCCGTATAAGGTGGACTATTACCATCAGGCGCATGTGCCGGTCCGGGAGCAGTCGGAGGCCGTGGGACATGCGGTACGTGCGGTGTATCTCTATTCGGGCATGGCGGATCTGGCACGGCGGACGGGCGATGCGGCGCTTCTTGCTGCGTGCCGGAATCTCTGGAGAAGTATTGTTTCCGAGAAGATGTATATTACCGGTGGCATCGGGGCGACGCATATGGGCGAGGCGTTCTCGTTCCCGTTCGATCTTCCGAATGACACGGCCTATGCGGAGACGTGTGCGTCGATCGGGCTGGTGTTCTTCGCGCGGCGGATGCTTCAGATCGAGGCGCGGCGCGAGTATGCGGATGTGATGGAGCTGGCGCTGTATAACGGGATATTGTCGGGGATCGCGCTCGACGGGAAGAGTTTCTTCTATGTCAATCCTTTGGAGGTGCTGCCGGAGGCGTGCCGTCTCGACGAGCGAAAGATGCATGTGAGGCCTGTGCGGCAGAAGTGGTTCGGCTGTGCGTGCTGCCCACCGAATCTGGCGCGGCTTGTGGCGTCTATCGGGACGTATGCATATACCGAAAATGAGGAGACGCTGTTCGTGCATCTGTATATGGGATCGTCGCTTCGTAAGAACGGGCGGGAGATCTCGGTGGAAAGTTCTCTTCCGGGAAGCGGGCGCGTGGTCGTGCGTGTGGGCGCGTGCGACGGCGGTGCGGCTTCGGTTGCGGAAAGCGATAGGGCGGAGGCGGCCTCGGGGCGTGAAGATGCGTGCGGGGCGGCGCGGCCGCTGGTTCTGGCGCTCCGGATCCCGTCCTGGTGCGAGGATAAGTATGAGGTGCTGTTTCAGGTGCAGGGGGAGCGTGTCTCCGGTCTTGGCGAAGTGCGGGACGGGTATCTGTACGTAACGGTGCCAAATCAAGAGACGGTGATCGAGCTTCTCTTCGAGATGCGGGCGAAGTTCGTGGTGGCAGACCGGAAGGTGACCGAAGATCTCGGAAAAGCCGCTGTGGTGCGTGGGCCGGTGGTGTACTGCGCCGAGGAGGCGGATAACGGCCGAGGACTCGGGGAACTGTATGTGGATACGGAATACGAACCGGAGGTCACGGGCGAAAGTGCTTTTGCCAAGGAAGAGTGCGCAGATTTTCTCGATGTGCGAGGATGGCGGATCGTGCCGGAGGAAAAGGGCGCCGGGTTCGCCGGAGGCCTGTACCGCACGTGGTCGGGCGCAAGGCGCGAGGCGTGCGTGATCCGGATGATTCCGTACAGGCTGTGGGCGAACCGCGGCGAAGGTGCGATGCGGGTGTATCTGAACCGCGGGTGAGGTGGGCGTCCTACGTTTAGTCCCACAAATCAAGGCGAAGTGTGGGACTGTTTGTGGGAATCCTACGTTTAGTCCCACAAATCAAGGCGAAGTGTGGGACTGTTGGTGGGAATCCTACGTTTAGTCCTATAAATCAAGCCAAAATGTGGGACTGTTTGTAGGACAAGAGCCCCGAACCCGCTCGTTTTTTTCATTTCTAACGGCGAAGCTTCCCCCGACTAAGGCTCACTTGATGAAAATGGTGGCGTGGGCGGCCAGAACGCACAGAATCTTCAGTTTCACGACCTCGATGTTGATTCCGCCGTTGGTATTTTCATAGGTGAAAAGAATATCGTATCCTTCTTTCATGCCGCTGTTAAGGTAGAGACTTGTCTTGTTCAGAGACCGGATGCTGTAGTTTTCTTCATCCATTTTGCCGAAATGCTCGATAAAGAAGAAACGACCGGTTTCGGGGCAATACACGGCGAAATCTACATAGAACGATTCACCGTTGATCTTAATGAAGACTTCGTACTTGTACTCAAGACCAAGTTCTTCAAGACACTGCGCAAGCATCACCTCGGACTTCGAACGGAAGAACCGCCCGTTATAGGGGTTGTTTCGCGGGACGTCCGGATCGTTCCTTTCCTGGAGGGCGTCGAAGGCCTGACGATTGAATGGCGAAGGGAATAGCGGGGAGGCAGATGATTCCGACGCAGAAAGGGGATCAAGTTCTTCTCGATACATGAGTCTGTCCAATCGTTCGCGAAGAGCATCTGCCTCTGCCATTTTGGATAAGAGATCTTGAGCACAGGGAGAGGTAAGAAAGTACTCATGGGTGATTCGTTTACCGTCTATATACTCAGAGTACCGAGCGACATGATAGCGCTTGCTGCCTCTCATTTTGACTCCCAACTTCACACAGGGAAGTTTGGAAAGTCTGCTGTTGATGTAGTTCAGGTTTTGTTTTCGTATGGCCAAAGCCAGCCGGTAAAACTCTGCAGCAATCATTCCTGTCACCTCTGTTCCTCTCGTGCCCGTGATCACTGGTCCAATACAGTTGGCGTCCACGCTGTCACTTTGCTTATTTACCCGCGATTATACAGGAAAAAGGCGTTCCTAGATTCGACATTTTTCGACAAAAAGACGAGGATTCGTGCTTGTGCGAGATGGCTATTCGGTGACGCGGACCTTCAGATTCTCCGAGATGATGTCCGAGGAAAACTGCATCATCTTGAAGAAGTCGTCAAGCGTCTCGTTGCCATCGAAGAGTCGGGTCAGGATCAGCTTGGCCATGCGCGTGGTGACGTAGCCGGAGCTTCCCAGATTCTGTGCGAGCTGGTGGAGGAGCTTGCGACGGTCTTCTCTGGAGAGGGCGTCGACAAACTGTCCGATCCTCACTGTCAGCGTCTCGTCAAGCTCCTGTTCTGACCAATTCAGACAAGGATTCCCGTGTACAAAATCGCGCCATTCGATGCAGTAACGGCCGGGTCCGAAGACAGACTTGTCAATGGCTTTAGCGATTTCGTCGCGATCGTTGTACCACTTATGGACCTCGTAATATCTGTCCTTCCGCAGGATACAGAGGTGGTTTCTGCCCTGCAGGATAGGAAGATCGCTCTGGATCGCGGCCATTTCGGCGGCACGGCGCTCTGAAAGATACGAATAGCTGAGGGATCCGACTTCGAAGGTCACGAACTGCACCTCATGCTCCTCGAGCCCGAAGTAGGAGCGGGAGTCCTCATGCATGTGGAAGATATGATCTCCCAGGCGTGCATACGGCTTCACGGATTCGCCGCGGTAAAGCGGGATACCCTTGTAGCGGATGAGGTAGATCCGGCAAAGCGGTTCGTCCATGCGCTCATAGATCGTGTCAGCGAACTCGTCACCGAAGTGGGTCCTGACGAAAGCGTGTCCCTCCTCGCTGGCGAGGAAAGCCTGAGCAGGTTTGCGGATATTATCCAGAAACCACTGCTCACATTCATAGTTTCTCGTTTTGATGGTAGTAAAGCTTTTCATTTTTCTTCATCCTTTCTGGTTGCAGAATTTCTTCGCTTCGGGCCTCCCGGGTGTGCCTCGAAGTTTGAGATGATTCTACCGAATCGGACGAAGTGCTCGTAAGGGAGTTATCTATAAGTCGGACTTTTTATGAAATTTTCCCCTGAGACGATCTGGACTCGGGATGAAGGAATCTTCGGATCCCGCTAAAACTTAGTTTGTATAAATCGGTCGAGCCGTAATGCTCTTTCTTCACAAGCCCGCGTGCGATCAGATTCTCCAGCCCGCTCATGATCCCGCTCTCTTTATACTCGTAAGGCTTTCCGGCTTTTACCAGCATGGGAATCGTGACGCTCCGGCATGGCAGGTACTTGAATGTTTTGGTCAGTTCTCCGTCGGCGTAGCTTACTGTTGGCTGTTTTAAATCCTTCACCAGATAATCATAAATGTCGCCCTCTTTCTTCGAACAGGGCATCGACGCACCATCGCTCAGCATAAGAAGATTGTAGACCTTCTTGGCATTGCTGGATAATATACTGTCCTTCGACAGATTCACACGAAGAAGTACTTCGGGTATGTTCAGAATATCAAGTACCGGCACCTTGGCTACCTTTGTGCAAAGCTTCTCAAGATTATCCTTATTCGGAATCTCGCTTAACGATCTCCAGCGCTGGATACTCTTAGGGCTCATATCTTTCCATTCACCTGCATATTTGTGCTTCAGTTCTCTCGCTATTGTTACCTGCTTCTGGGAATATACCACGGAAAGAAGAGCTTCCGCATCGATCAATCTGGATTCCATGCTGATCCTCCTTCATGCTGCGCATATGTATGCGATCATTATACTACAAAAGCACTTGCCCTCTTTCCTCTGGTGTATAATAGAGGCACGATTACGGTTGCCGCCCGAGAGCATTCCGTCTCTGCGGCGGCAACGAGTAAAGAAGGGATTCATTCTGACATAAATGCCTGACTCAAGATTTCAAAAACAGAATCCATCATCTAGAGGAAACAGCTCGGCGGGAAGAACGCCGGCCGGGACATCGCGCACGAACGGCGCCATGCAGGATGTGCGCACGATCTACCAGAACAGAATGCGGAAGGCAAACGGCCCGGGCAAGTATCGCCGTGGGGCAGCCGTGGCGCGAAGAAAGAAGAAAAATACCGGATGGCTGGGTGTACTTCTTGGGCTGGCGCTTCTTGTGGCAGTCATCCTTATCCTAAAGCCGTGGAAGTCGTCGAAGAAAGATCCGACAGACACTTCGGCCAATGCGGTGCAGAGCGTGTCTGACTCACAGAACGGACAGGAAGCTTCGGGTCAGCAGGGACAGAACCCGGGTGATACGCAGAACCCGGCCGGACAGAGCGGCCAGGGGAGCGGCGCTGCCTTCGTACCCGGTGAGAACGAGCAGGTCGTCCGCGCCGTATTCCTCGGCGTCCAGAACTATGGCGCCCCCGAAACGAAGAAAGAAAACGCAGAACAGTTCTTTTACCGGTTCAGCGTGGATGGTGTTGAACAGGTCTACGCCATCGATAACTCGGAGAAGGACGCATCCGGCGCTCCTGCGTACCCGGTGCAGAATAAACTGAAAGAAGGCTACACCTTCGACGTGCTCCTGCGGGACGGGATCATCGTCGATGTCGCCGAGACCGGGACCGAGCCGGTTGCCTTTACACCGGTCGTTTCCGGAAATCCGGGCGAGCACACGGTTATCAACTTCATCAAATCCGCCCTCATGCCCGTTGGCACGACGCTCTATGTCTTCGGCGGCGGCTGGGACTGGCAGGACACGGGCAGCGCGATCCAGGCCAGAACCCTCGGCGTGTCCTCCGACTGGGTGCGTTTCTTCCAATCGCAGGACGAGAACTACACGTTCCGCGACATAGACGATGACGAGAGCCAGCGCGACCCGACCACCAGCTACTATCCGTTCGGCGGCTATAACGAATACTACTACGCCGGCCTCGACTGCTCCGGCTACGTCGGATGGGCGGTGTACAATGCTTTTGAAACGGAAAACGGGCGCCCCGGCTATGTCGGATCGTCCACCAAGATGGCGCGCCGGTTCGCGGAAGAATACGGATGGGGGACGTTCTCGAAGACGATTGCCTCCTCCGAGCCCGACGGCTACAAGCTCCGTCCCGGCGACATCGTCAGCATCAAAGGCCACGTCTGGATCTCGCTGGGTACCTGCTCTGACGGCAGCGTCCTGATCGTCCACTCCACCAACGGTTTTGTCAGCCGTACCGGCCAGCCCGGCGGTGGCGTTGCGCTCGGTGCCATCGGAACGGACACGGAATGTGAGGCTTGGAAACTGGCCGATACGTATATGTCGAAGTTCTATCCCGAGTGGTACAGCCGCTACACCGTGTCCCTGAGTAGTCCCGACAAATACTTCAATTCCGACGCCGATGACGCCGGAAGATTCTCCTGGGATACCACTTCTGGAGCAGGACTGTCCGACGAACTCGGTGCGCGCGACATGTCCCCCGAACAGATCCTCAAGTACTGCTTCGGGGAGAAGTGATCGGCTTTTCGTGAGGATTCGCTGAGAGTTGATTCGAATAGCGATTGATAGTCAAAAGCGAGGCAATTCTGCACATTTATGGTGCCGATTGCCTCGCTGTTGCTTTTCTATCGGCAAATGAGGCAATGATAAGGGAATTCCTTTTCTCCGTCAAAAGCACTGTCTGACATCATTTCTGCCTGTGTTTGCCACTTCATATCAATAGGTTTCTTTTTTTGTTTGCCGAGGTTTTTGCCTTTTTTGTATGCGGAGATATTTGGACAGTTCTCTTGAGATAATCTAGTCAAGATAAAGACCGGGAGAACCTCGGAAGAAGTAAAAGAGACGCCGGAAAAAATGAAGGAGGGCGATACAGATGGCAAAAATCAGCAGAGACGAAGAATGGAATTCCCTCGACGAAGTGGAGTTCGAGGAGATCAGCGGAACCGATTGGGAAGGCTGCGAGGATGAGGATGAGTGGGAGTACACGCCGCCAGAGGATGTGCACATCAAGTGCTGGAAGGTGGTAGACGGTAAGATGGAGGCGCTGCCGGATCTGGAGATGGAAATGTGGGAAGACCTCTTCAATATGGCGCTGGCTTCTTTCCGCACCGGAAACTACAAGTACATGAATGAGGACAAGCGCTTCGCGGAGTATGTGTCCGGTCTGGCCGAATATGTAAGGTGCCTCGAGGAACTCGATGATGATGTGGAGATCCGTTTCGAGTACCCGGAGGAGGTGCAGAACCGCAAGCGCCTGACGAAGGAAGAGATCGCCTACTACAAGGGGGATGGGCGTATTGAGTGTCCGGAGGATGATTACAAGTATGTGGACGATGTGGATCTGATCGTCAACCGTGCGCAGTACGACGTCCTCACCAGGCAGAAGAAGCGCAGCCGTTTTGGATTCGCCAATGACGCGGAGTACAGGCTGTATCTGATCACGCTCTACGACTACGCACAGCTGGACGAGATGTGAGATCAGAAACCCGTATCGGTGGAACGCAGATAGCGGTGCCCGAGGTAGCAAACGACGATTACATGCAGAGAGGAGGAGTTGGCATGACAAGACAGGAAGCCGTGAATCTTATTACGGATTACTACTATAACGACAACCCGACTGAGGAGGACAAGTTCCTGTTCGTGGAAGCGCAGCTCTTCCTCATCCATACGTATCACAACCCGAGTGACATGCATAATCTGGCGTGGTTCTATCTGGAAGAACGCCGGTTCGATCTCGAGGTCAGGTATCTGGAGATGGCGGCAGAATACGGATATGTTCCGGCTATTGAGGAACTGGGGTATATCTGGTATTACGGCCAGACCGGAACCGTAGACTACAAGAAGGCTTTCGAGTACTTCAGTAAGGGTGTGGAATGTGGGAACGACATCAGCGCCAGCTGCTGCAAATACAAGCTGGCGGATATGTACCATAACGGCTATTTCGTCGAGAAGGACGAAGAGAAGTACAGGAGCATGATGGAATCGATCTACAAGAGGATCCATGATCCGGAGCGGATGGGATCGCTGTGCGGGTTCAACTATCCATCTTTTCCGGATATTGCCTACCGGCTTGCGGGGATCCGCGCAGAGCAGGGTGAAACTTCAGAGGCGGTAAAGCTTCTGAAGAATGCCAGACGGCGTCTGTGCGAGGATATAAGGGATAACCCGAACTGGTGGGGCAACATCGAGCTGATGGACGAGGTCGTCACACTGATGCACGAACTGGAAGGTAAGGCGGACAGAAGACCCGACATCTACGACCTTTTCTGGATGGCGAGGGAAGCGAGCCGGGTCGTGATGCTGTATGGCGACAGACGCTTCATCATCGACATCGAGCCGGGCGAAGATGGGGATGCGCTGAGAGTGGAGAACAAGTGGTATAAGGATCCGCGTGACTTCTTCGAGAAGGCGCAGATCGACGGAAAGAAGATCGTGTATTTGTACGATGAATTCTATGACATGGAGGTGTACGATGGACGAACTGATTAGGAAAGACCAGGACCAGTACAAGAAGTACGAAGAGCTTCTGCTCCGGCGCGACCAGCTGCAGAAGGAAGCAGGCTCGATCCATACCGCTTATATCAAGAAGTTCGGCGAGCTCATCCTTGAGGACTTCGAACTGAAGGTCGAGTGCATCAAGAAGAAAAAGATGATCGGTTTCTGTCAGGCGGCGCTCAACCGTGCGATGCCGATCGACCTTGCTGAGATGAAGACCTTTATCCAGAAGGCAATGGCGCTCTATAACCTGGAACTTCAGGAGATGCTGGGCAATAAGAAGAGGGCGGAAGGTGCGAAGAGGTCTCCGGACTTTCAGATCGAGAGATCTAAGAGGATCTATCGTCGTCTGGCAAAAGCACTTCACCCCGATATTCATCCGGAGACGGCGGCGATTCCTGAGATCGCAGAGCTTTGGACACGTATCGTGATCGCGTATCACGTGAACGACGACGAGGAACTGGAGAATCTTGAGATCCTTGTGCGCCGCGTCCTGCGCGAACAGGGTGTGAAGATGGCAGTGACCGATATCTCGGATCTGGAAGAGCGTATCGAGCGGCTCGAAGGAGAACTCAACGAGATCCTCACGACGGCACCGTACATCTATGCCGAGATGCTCGAGGACCCGGAGCAGGTGGAACGGAAGAAAGAAGAGTTCCACAAAGAGATCGACGAGTACCGGGCGTACAGCAAGGAACTCTCCGATGTGCTTCGGAACCTGCTGTGTGAGGGCGGTGCAGAGTTCGTCTGGATCCAGGATTGAGCGGGTCCGGGACGAACGAGAACAGACGATTACGAATGGGGAAGAAATATGTCGAAGGAGGGAAGACCTATGACGAAAGAAAATCGGGAACTGGTTCTGGGCGGGAAAGATGCCCTTGCGACGATTGTCGACACAGGAAACCTGGGCGAGGTGATCAAGCCATTGAGCCGTGAGATCCACCTCTTCGACACATATGTCTCCGGAACGATGTTCATCAAGGATACATCCGTGTTCGAGGGACTTAAGCGCGGCGACAAGCTTCTTCTCCAGCGGGAGGAGAATAAGTTCGATAATAACGCCATCCTCGTGATGACCGAAGGGAAAGCGAAACTCGGCTATATCCCGGAGAACGATAATCTCATCTTCGCCCGACTCATGGACGCAGGCAAGCTCCTCTGCGGGCGCATCAAGAATATCGAGCCGAAAGGCACATTCCGGGTGATCAATATCGAGATCCTGCTGGTGGATTTTTAATCTGACCTTTGATGGCTACTTTCCAGATTGTATTGCGAAACACTATACAAAATGTACAATGTAGATGCCATATGAATGAAAGTCGGGAAGAATAATGGGAGACGAATTAGTAGTACGAGCGAAGAACTATATACAGATGCTTTTCAGAAATCATGCGGACGGGCATGATGTGGGGCATACGATGCGGGTGTACAGGAATGCCGTGCGTATCGCGGAACATTATCCGGAGTGTGATTTGGAACTGGTGTCACTGGCTGCGCTGCTTCACGATGTGGACGACGCGAAGCTTTTCCATACAGAGAACAATGCCAATGCGCGGTATTTTCTCCGTGGACAGAATGTCGAGGAGGGGCGGATCGATGAGATCTGTGCCATCATCAATACGGTGTCGTTCAGTAAGAACAAAGGAAGAAGACCAGACACCCTCGAAGGCAAGATCGTTCAGGATGCGGACCGGCTCGATGCAATGGGCGCGATCGGTATCGCCCGCACCTTCGCCTATGGCGGGAAGAGCGGGCGGTCAATGGAATCGTCCATCGAGCATTTCCATGACAAACTCCTCCTTCTCAAAGACGGACTGAATACAGAAGAAGCAAAGAGGATCGGCGAAGCACGCCATGCGTTCCTGGAACAGTTCCTGAAGGAATATGAGAACGAAGTACGTGGAATAGCAGAGTAGAACAAGTACTACGTACTAAACCTTTTTGTGCATTCTCATTCCAAGCATACGAACTCCATCATTTCGTGAGGTGTTTTGCTAGGTTTTCTCGGTATCGCCGAGGGGACGGAAAGAGTAGAATTAACCATGTTCCCCCGAAAGGAAAATTGCTTCTGCCATGAAGATCCCCGGAAGGACAGTTCTTTTGCAGAAGGAAAGGGGGGGCGATCAGGAAACATATAAGGAAGGTATCGTATGAAGAAATGTATGGCCGGATTGCTGGCAATCGGAATCAGTTTGTCGATGTTGGGAGGGTGCGGTAAGTCGGATGCGACGAAGCAAGAGTCGGGCGCAGACAGCTCTGTGACAACGGAAGCAGCTGAGTCTTCTACTACGGAAGTGACCACGGAGGAGACGACCAAGGCGAAGGAGCCGGTCATCCGTTATGAAGATGAAGTGCCGGCAGATTATAAGACGAAGTACGAAGCGGGCGAGGCCGGAACGGTCGAGAAGATCACATACCTCGCGAAGGACTACATCGGCGGCGGATCGGGTTGCGACAAGAACGCGTATGTGTATCTGCCGGCGGGGTATTCGACGGACAAGCAGTATAATGTCATTTTCCTCATGCACGGTATCGGCGGCAGCGAGAACGAGTGGGGGCTGAATTCGACCAACTCGACGCTGAAGAATATCCTCGATCACCTGATCGGAAACGGCGATGTGGAGCCTTTTATCCTTGTCACCCCGAATGGTAAGGCACTGGGCTGTAAGCATGATCAGGATTTCGATTCTTTCTATAACTTCGGGTATGAGCTCAGGAGAGACCTGATCCCGTATATCGATTCGCATTACTCGACCTATGCGGAGTATTCGGATCACGGCTACGATCTTTCCAAGGCACGGGAGCACCGCGCGATGGCCGGTCTTTCGATGGGCGGCATGCAGACGATCAACATCGGCATCGGCGAATGCCTCGACGCATTCTCGTGGTTCGGTGCTTTTTCCGCGGCACCGACATCGAACCCTTCGGCCACAACAGCGGAGACGATCAAGAATGCACAGTTCGCCATCGACTATTTCTATAACCTCTGCGGTACGGAGGACGATGTGGCCTACTGGAGCGCATCTGCCGCGGCAAAAACACTGGCGGAGGATTGTGACCTGATGATCCCGGACGTGAACTTCACCTGGCAGGAGAGATCCGGCGGGCATGACTTCGACATCTGGTATCTGGGAATCTATAACTTCGCGAAGATTGCTTTCGTAAAATAGGGTATAATATCGGAAGTGAAACAAGACAGGTCCGGGGGATACCGGGCGGAGATGCGAGGTTGGTTATGGGATTTTTCGATTGGCTCAGTTCAAGTGAGGATACATCGTACGGGTATAAGGCCCTGAAGAATAAACCGGGCTGGGATAACGCGAAGATGCTCGAGCTCCTGCGGGGCGTAGAGACTTTTTACGGCACGCCGAAAATGGGATGGATCCGGGCTTTCGGAAAAGAGCGGGAAGTCATCGTCTACAATCAGGCGAACAAGACAAACTATGTCTATGTGGACGCGCAGCCGAAGAAGATCATCATCAGCATGGCTCCGAAGCCGGGTCAGATCGGCGGCTCGAAGGAGCATTACGATATCGAGGACGGCAGCATCGAGGATCCGAACATCATTGCCAGCACGGTAGACAGCATCGAGCCGGTGGATGAGATCATTAAAGTGGTGAAAGACCTGCTGGATAAGGCGTGAATTCAAAATTTTCTTTTCAACAAGGAACGAGGTAGACAGAAAATGGGACAGAAGAACGACAAGACAACGAAGGAAGAGCATCAGCTGACGGAGGCGGAACTCAGAAGAGCCGAGAATTTCAAGGTGAAAGAGGCGGCGATCCTGGAGAAGGGTTATACGCGTAAGGATCTGACGATCTCTATCGCCAAGGCCAATCTGGTAGGAACCTTGCTGACAGTGCCTTTTATCGTGGCCATGGCAGTCGGATATTATTTCAAAAATGGCGGATTCGGAATCAGTAAACTTCTGGATGAAAACCTGGCGCTGTATTTCATCTATCTTGTCCTCCTTATGGTATCGTTCGTGCCGCTGGCCGTCGTGCACGAGTGGATCCACGGCACATGCTGGAGTTTCGCGACGGAAAACGGAAGAAAAGACATCGAGTACGGGTTCATCAAAGAGAAACTGACGCCCTACTGCACATGCCTCTCGCCGCTAAGTAAGCCGATGTATATCTTCGGGTCCCTGATGCCGATGACGATCCTGGGAATCGGCTTGGGTGTGATCTCGATTTTCGTCGGAAATATCTTATTGCTCGCGATCGGAGTGACGCAGACCTTGGGTGGTGCGGGAGATATCCTCATTACCAGCATGCTGATCCGGTACAAGACGAAGGGAAAAGATACGATCCTTATGGACCACCCGACACAGGTCGGACTGGTTGTTTTCGAGAAGTGAGTGATTCCAATGAAGGTATTAGTGATACCGGATATTCATCTGAAACCTTGGATTTTCGACCGCGCCGAGGACATTATGGCGGCGGGGAAGGCGGAACGCGCCGTGTGTCTCATGGATATTCCCGATGATTGGGGACAGGAGAAGAATCTGGGGCTCTATGAGAAGACATTCGATCGTGCGATCGCCTGGGCAAAAGCACATCCGGATACGCTCTGGTGCTATGGGAATCACGATGTCAGTTATCCATGGATGAAAGATGAAACCGGGTATTCGAGGTATGCGGAGGTCGTGGTGGTCATGAAGCTTCGCGAGCTCCGGGATGCGCTACCGGATGAAAGTCAGCTTGCCATGATCCATCGGATCGGTAAGGTGCTCTTCATGCACGGCGGCCTGTCTCAGCTGTTCGTGCGCTGGCAGGACGAGAAGTTCATGAAAGCGGATATCGATGAAGTGGTGGAGATGGTGAACCAGGCGTCCCGAAATGATCTGTGGAGGAATAACTCGCCTCTGTGGTTCCGTCCGCAATACGATAAAGTGAAGATGTTCCGGACGAAAGAATATAAGCAGGTGGTCGGGCATACGCCGGTCGAGAAGATCTACGAGGAGTGCGGAGTCATCTCGACGGATGTGTTCTCTACTTACAGCGACGGCCGGCAGATCGGAGAGTCGGCGATGATCGTGATCGATACGGAGACCGGGGAATTCGAGAAGATCGAGGTGCCGGGCGCAGATGGCGGTGCCGGAGCAGGCGAAGAGTAGCGGGGCTAGTGCATTTCGCGAAGAAACGAAAGACGGGGCGCTGAGAAGGGATGCTCTGAGAAAGCGGCATCTTTTGTTTGCTGGTCATTGCGTGTGAAATCTCCAAAAGTGGAATTTCACACGTAATTATTTTTGGTGGGTTCCCTGGAATTACGTGTGGATTTTCGAAAATCGAGATTTCACACGTAATTTTTCTTGGGAGGGAGTCTGAGATTACGTGTGGATTTTCAAAAACCGGGATTTCGCACGTAAGTTTTCTTGGGAGGGCGTCTGGGATTATGTGTGGATTTTCAAAAACCGGGATTTCGCACGTAATGGGCGCCGGTGAGCTTATCGGTAGGCGCGGATCGCGGAGGCGAAGGCGAGCTGGTCGTATTCTTCGGGGGTGACGAGTCTGCCGAGGGTTTCGGCG
>JAEEIT010000179.1 GCA_016281535.1 Clostridia bacterium
CAGATGAAGGCACTTCCTCAGGCTTCCATGAAGGATCCTTTCGACGTGGCGGCACTTACCGTGGCGGCACTCTGCGTGTATCCGTCCAACAAGGAAGAGAGCATCAAGATGCTGAATTACCTGAAGGGACCGCAGCCGCTGTCTCCGATGCAGGTTGCTTTTATCGCGGACCGCTTCCGTGATGCGGACTATGTGCCGCGTTCCTATCTCAAAGGCGCGACGCCGCAAAACAACTATATCCCGGAGCGTCCGTATTCGGTGGAGATCTACGAGCTGGCGCACAGCCGTGACAATTTCAAAGACGGGTATCTGATACTGAACCTCAATTCCGGCGGAGCGGACAGCCCGAGACAGATCAAGCTCCGTACGAAGCCTTCGACGGGGGAGTGGTTCCTGTGGGAGCAGTTCATTCTCGTCGGGATCCGTGTACCGGTTGCGGCAAATCCGTGGGCATGATTTCATCATTATTCCGGTTGGAACGAAAGGATCTGCAGGGATGCGGATCCTTTCTTTTCGTCTGCGTGGAGGGAAAACAGGAAGAGCTGCAGTATGGTATAATGACCGAAGGAAACGTTAAGGAACGATAGTAGTATAAGGAATGACAATTTATGAAGTATAAGATTCTGGTGGTGGAGGATGACTTCACCATTGCATCCGAGCTGAAGATTATGATGACCGGCTGGGGATACGAGGTCAAGCTCACCGAGAATTTCGAGGACATCCTCGGAGAATTCCAGGCATTCGCACCGCACCTGATCCTGATGGACATCGGACTTCCGTTCGCTAACGGGTTCATCCGCTGCGCGAAGATCCGCGAAGTATCGAAGGTGCCGGTGATTTTCCTGTCGTCGGCATCGGATAATATCAACCTCGTGACCGCCATCAACATGGGCGCGGATGACTTCGTCGCCAAGCCCTTCGACTTCAATGTACTGACTGCGAAGATCATGGCCGTGCTGCGCCGGGCGTATGCTTTCTCCGAAGAGAGAAGCGACGTCATCGAGCACCGTGGTGCGTCCTATAATGCCTCGGATTCCACGATCTCCGTCAACGGCCAGAAGATCGATCTGACGAAGAACGAGAACCGCATCATGTCGGCACTTCTGACCTCAAAAGGAACGATCGTGTCCAGAAATACCCTGATGCAGCAGCTGTGGGATGACGACTGCTTCGTCGATGAGAACACGCTGTCCGTCAACATCAACCGGCTTCGGAAGAAGCTCGAAGCGGCAGGGCTTCCGGACTTTATTGTAACGAAGAAAGGGCAGGGGTACATCATTGAATAAGGGAGTGCTTCGTGCCTATCTGAAAAGCCGCATCAGTGCAATCATCAGCGGTGCCGTGTGTGTCCTGGTTACGGGATTCGTATGCTGGATCTATGGAACGTCCATCATGCCCGCTGTCCTTACGGCCGTGATACTCCTTCTGATCGGAGTGATCACAGGCATCATCGGCTACCGTGCTTTTGCCGCGAAACACCAGATGCTCATACGGGGAAGAGAGTTCCCGCAGTCGCTGGCCGAATCATTCGCGGCGAGAGCGGAACTGCGAGAGGATACGGACGTGCCGGATCTCGAGGAGAGGATCGATCTGATCGAGGCGGATTACCGTTTGCTTCTGGTGAAACTGTCGGACGCCCTGTCGAAAGAGAAAGAAGAGCATTCGGCAAGCTATAATGCGATGCTCGATTACTATACGATGTGGGTCCACCAGATCAAGACGCCGATCTCGGCGCTGTCTCTGATCATCCAGAATATGGAAGATGAGAAGACGGGTGAGAGGCTGCGTTCACAGCTCCTGCAGGTGGAAAACTACGCGGACATGGCACTCAATTACCTGCGGCTCGGATCGGAAAGCAACGACCTTGCTTTTACCAAGGTGAAGGCGGAGGATGTGGTACGTTCCGAGATCAAACGTGCGATGACGATGTTCCTGGCCCAGGGCCTGTCGGTGGACTTTCAGCCTTTCGAGCTGGAGGTGACGACGGATAAGAAGTGGCTCGGCTTTATCGTCGGCCAGCTGATCTCGAACGCCATCAAATACCAGAAAAGCGGAACCGTGCATTTCTATGGCGTGGAGAAAGGATTCGTGATCGAAGACGAGGGCATCGGCATTGCCAGAGAGGATCTGCCGCGCATCTTCGAGAAGGGGTATACCGGATATAACGGACATAACGAGAAGAAGTCCACGGGACTTGGCCTTTACCTCGTGAAAAAGGCGGCCGACATGATCTCTGCAGATGTGATCTTCGATTCCGAAGTCGGAAAAGGAACAAAGGTGACAGTGCTTCTCGGAAGGAAACAGGAATCCTAGAAGAAGCAGGTGGCCGGGCACTTTACCTCGCAATCTTACGAAAATGTAAGATACGCACGGAAGATTGTAAGATACATCGATGGAAGCACTTCCTCTGGAACGATAAGATGTACCTGTAAATTGATAGGTGCGGCCTGCCCGGGATCCGGAAGGATCAGCTGAAGAAAGGTTTCGGACGGGCATATGCCGCCAAGAGAGGAGTATACTTCTATGTCTATGTTAGAGGTTAAAAATCTGAAGAAAATCTACACCACGCGCTTCGGCGGAAATAAAGTGGTGGCACTTCAGAACGTGAATCTTACGGTGGAGCGCGGCGAGTATGTCGCCATCATGGGCGAATCCGGTTCCGGTAAGACCACGCTTCTGAATATCCTGGCAACACTCGATAAGCCTACAGAGGGCGAAGTCCTGCTTGACGGCAAGCAGATGAGCTCCATTAAGGAGAAAGAACTGGCCAAGTTCCGCCGCGAGCGTCTGGGATTCGTGTTCCAGGAATTTAATCTTCTGGATAACTTCTCGGTAAAAGACAACATTTTCCTGCCGCTGGTGCTGGCGGATATCCATCACACCGAGATGGAATCCCGGATCAAGCCGATCGCCGCAAAACTCGGGATCTCCGAGCTTCTGGAGAAATATCCTTACGAGATCTCCGGCGGACAGAAACAGCGCGTCGCCGTGGCCCGCGCCATCATCACGCAGCCGGAGATCGTGCTGGCCGATGAACCGACAGGTGCCCTTGACTCCCGCTCGACGGACGAGCTTCTCGAGCAGTTCGCCAACATCAATAAAGAAGGCCAGACGATCCTGATGGTCACACACTCTGTCAAGGCCGCAAGTACCGCAGGGCGCGTACTGTTCATCAAGGACGGCATCGTATATCACCAGATCTACCGTGGCAACGAAAGCAACAGCGAATTCTACAGACGCATCTCCGACTCACTGACCGCGCTGATGGGCGATGGTTTCCGCGCAGTGAACGACTGAAGACGGAGGCGCCAACATGAGAAATATATACAGAAGCCTGGCAAGAAATTCACTTGCCAAGAATAAGATCATTTATGTTCCTTACATCATCTCCACCATCATGATGATCACCATCACCTACATCATTTTTGCGATGACCACCGATCCGGTCATCGCAAAGATCGAAGGCGGAGCGTCGCTGCAGATGGTCATGGTGTTCGGCATCTTCGTCATGTACAATATTTCCTTCTTCTTCCTCCTCGGCGTCAGCCGCTTCGTCATTAAGCAGAGG
>JAEEIT010000180.1 GCA_016281535.1 Clostridia bacterium
ATGACCGTACCGTAATCTTTCATCTTGATGCCGGATGCCTGCAGGGCCTTGAAGAAAGCACGGTTCAGGCTCTTGTCGTATCCGATGGCCTCACCTGTGGACTTCATCTCCGGCGACAGATACGCATCCATGCCGTCCAGCTTCTGGAAACTAAAGGCCGGTGCTTTTACATACCAGCGGGAAGTGTCTTTCGGAGGATCCAGCTCGAGGATGCCCTGATCCGCAAGCGACTCGCCCAGCATGACTTTCGTCGCGATGGTCACGAGGTTCCGGTCCGTCGACTTCGACAGGAACGGCACGGATCTCGATGCACGAGGATTGACTTCGATGACATAGACGCTGTCATCCTTATCCACGATGAACTGGATATTGAAGAGTCCCACGATGCCGATACCCAGGCCCAGACGGCGGGTATAGTCGCAGATCGTTTCCTTGACCTTATCCGAGATCGAGAACGGCGGATATACGCTCGTACTGTCACCGCTGTGGACACCGGTCCGCTCGACGAGCTCCATGATGCCCGGGATAAAGACTTCTTTTCCGTCGCAGATCGCATCGACCTCGACTTCTTTACCGACGAGGTACTTATCGATGAGTACCGGCTTATCTTCGTCCACCTCTACGGCATTCTTCAGGTACTTCACCAGCATGGTCTCATTGGCCACGATCTCCATCGCACGGCCGCCAAGTACGAAGGACGGACGCACCAGTACCGGATAGCCGATCTTCTCGGCAACCTTGATACCTGTCGGGATATCGGTCACTGCTTCACCCTTCGGGTTCGGGATCTCGAGGGACTTAATGACCGCGTCGAAAGCATCTCTGTCCTCGGCCTTTTCGATGGCCTCGGAGTCCGTGCCGATAATGTGCACGCCGCGTTTGGTCAGGGAGTCCGCCAGGTTCACGGCCGTCTGCCCGCCGAGGGTCACAATGACGCCCATCGGCTTCTCCAGATGGATCACGTTCATGACGTCTTCCGTGGTCAGCGGCTCGAAGTAGAGCTTATCGGCCGTGGTATAGTCCGTCGACACCGTCTCCGGATTGTTGTTGATAACGATGGCTTCGTAGCCCATCGACTGGATCGTGCGTACCGCATGGACGGTGGAGTAGTCGAATTCCACGCCCTGCCCGATGCGGATCGGACCCGAGCCCAGCACGATGACCTTCTTCTTATCTGACACGATCGACTCGTTCTCGGACGCATAGGTCGAGTAGAAATACGGGATGTAACTGTCGAACTCCGACGCACAGGAGTCGATCATCTTATACACCGGTGCGATGCCCTTCTCCAGGCGAAGTGCATAGACTTCGTCCTCCGTGCTGTGCCACAGTTCCGCCACATAGGAATCGGAGAATCCCATTCTCTTGGCCTCGATCAGGTGCTCGAAGGAATTCGGGTTCGCCTCCATCTCCCGCTCGAAGTCTACGATCTTCTTGATCTTATCGAGGAAGAACATATCGATACCCGTGATGTTACAGATACGGGAGTGGTCGACACCCAGCCACATCAGCTGCGAGATCGCATAGATCCGGTCGTCGGTGCCTTCCTTGATGTACTCGAGCAGGTCATCCACACTCATATGCTCGGAGTCGAACTTCGTCATATGGATATGGTTCTTGCTGTCCTCGAGAGAACGGATCGCCTTCAGAAGACTCTCTTCGAAGGTGCGGCCGACACTCATGACCTCACCTGTCGCCTTCATCTGCGTCGAGAGCTTATTCATCGCGGCCGGGAATTTATCGAAGGGGAATCGCGGCATCTTCGTGACCACATAGTCGAGAGCCGGCTCGAAGCAGGCCGGTGTGTTGGCAAGCTGGATCTCATCGAGGTTCATGCCGACGGCGATCTTCGCCGAGACACGCGCGATCGGATATCCGCTGGCCTTACTGGCCAGTGCCGACGAACGCGACACACGGGGATTGACTTCGATGACGTAGTAGCGGAAGGAATGCGGATCCAGTGCGAACTGGCAGTTACATCCGCCCTTCACGCCCAGCGCCCGGATGATCTTCAGGGCACTGTCACGGAGCATATGGTATTCCTTATTCGTCAGCGTCTGGGACGGTGCGACAACGATGGAGTCACCCGTATGGATACCCACCGGGTCGAGGTTCTCCATATTACATACCGTGATCGCCGTATCGTTGGCATCACGGATCACTTCGTACTCGATCTCCTTATAGCCCTTGATGCTCTTCTCTACGAGCACCTGATGCACCGGCGAGAGCGCCAGCGCATTTTTCATCATGTCGCGGAGCTCCTCCGGATCGTTGGCGAAACCACCGCCCGTACCGCCTAAGGTAAACGCCGGACGCAGGATGACCGGATACCCGATCTTCTCCGCCGCCTCGAGGGCTTCTTCGATACTGTATGTGATCTGCGACGGCACGACCGGCTCGCCGATCCGTTCACACAATTCTTTAAAAAGTTCTCTATCCTCGGCACACTCGATACTCTTGGCATCGGTACCGAGAAGCTCGATCTCGCACTCTTCCAGAACACCCTTCTTCGCCAGCTGCATCGCCAGGTTCAATCCTGTCTGTCCGCCGATGCCCGGCACGATGGCGTCCGGACGCTCGAGGCGGCAGATACGTGCCAGATACTGAAGCGTCAGCGGCTCCATATAGACCTTATCCGCGATGGAGGTATCCGTCATGATGGTAGCCGGATTACTGTTGGCGAGGATGACCTCGTAGCCTTCTTCTTTCAGGGCCAGGCAGGCCTGTGTGCCCGCGTAGTCGAACTCCGCGGCCTGTCCGATGACGATCGGACCCGAACCGATCACGAGTACTTTCTTAATGTCTGTTCTCTTAGGCATGTGCGATCACCCCGCTCTCAGAAACTTTAGAAGAAGATGCCTCGTCACGTCTTTCGCAGTATTCCTGCATGATCCCCGTGAACTTCTCGAAGAGATAGCTGCTGTCCTGCGGACCCGGCGCACTCTCCGGGTGATACTGCACGGAGAAGACCATGTCTTCTTTACACTCCACACCCTCGACCGTATTATCCAGAAGGTTGATATGCGTCGCTTCCAGCTTCGTCTCTTTCAGGCTGTTCAGGTCTACCGCATAGCTGTGATTCTGCGACGTGATCTCGATCTTACCGGTTTCCAGGTTCTTCACCGGGTGGTTGCCGCCACGGTGGCCGAACTTCAGCTTATAGGTCTTCGCCCCGTAGGCCAGGGAGATCATCTGATGACCGAGACAGATCCCGAAGATCGGGAACTTGCCGGACAGTGCTTCTACCGTAGAAATGACGGGCGTCACGTCTTCCGGATCGCCCGGGCCGTTACTTAAGAAGATGCCGTCGGGCTTCATGAACTCGATCTCCTCCGGTGTGATATCGAAGGGAACGACGGTCACGTTACAGCCGTAGGCATTCAGTTTACGGATGATGTTGAGCTTGATGCCGCAGTCGATGGCGACCACATTAAACTTCGGGTTCGGAGTACGGGAATACCAGCGTTTCTTACAGCTGACGCGGGAGACCTGATCGTGCGGTACCGGCGTCGATGCGATTATCTTCAGCGCCTCCTCGACAGGCGTATCGATCGATGTCATGATCACCCGGCGTGAACCGAGGTCGCGGATACTTCTCGTGATCTGCCTCGTATCCACCCCGTAGATCCCGGG
>JAEEIT010000181.1 GCA_016281535.1 Clostridia bacterium
CTCACCACGGGACTCGCCGATCATCTCGATCGCATTCCAGATCTCCTCATCCGTCTTACACTCGATAAATCCCGGGCTGGCTTCGAATCCCAGATCAGACAGGAACCGAAGGCTCTCCGCATGACTTGAGAATTCCTTTCCTCGGATCTGCTGGATATTAAAGACGAAGATCGAAAGCTCCCGCTCCGCCGCCACCTTCGCATTTAACTGGCGAAGAGAACCGGCCGCCGCATTACGCGGATTGGCGAACAGTTTCTCTCCGGAGAGCTCCGCCTGCTCATTCACACGCAGGAACACCTCAAAAGGCATATAGACCTCGCCACGCACCTCCAGATAAGGGATCGACGGATCGATGCTCTTCGGGAGATTGCGGATCGTTCTGGCGTTCTCTGTAATATCTTCCCCGACCAGACCGTCTCCACGCGTCGATGCGCGGATCAGACGCCCGTTCTCATATTCGACGGAGACAGAAAGACCGTCGATCTTTCTCTCGACGACGAAAGACAGACCGGAAGCATCGCTTCCCACGCTCTCACGGACTCTTCCGAGGAACTCCAGGACCTCCTCCTTCGAGAAGATATCCCCGAGGCTCTTCATCGGAACGGCATGCGTCACCTTCGAGAACTTCTCGTTGACACGGCCGCCCACATGCTTCGTCGGGGAATCCGGTGTCGCATAGATCGGATACTTCGCCTCCAGATCCTCCAGTTCCCGGAGCATGGCATCGTATTCGAAGTCCGAGATGACCGGTGCATCCTCTTCGTAATAGAGCTTATTGTTCTTTTCCAGTTCCTTACGGAGGAACTCCATTCTCTCCCAGATTTCCATACCCCGTCTCCCTTTCTAATAGCGTTCCTTGATTTTGCCTTCTTTTCTTCCTCCGGTGAAATAAATGACCGGAAGGATCGTTACGATAAAGAAGAAACCGCTCCACACCAGAAGCGGGATCCCCAGCATATTTCCCGTCTTCGAGAATATACCTGTCGACGGTACCGTCATAAACGGTGACAGTTTATCCAGATCCGCTTTCAGAAGACGATAAAGAGGATTCATCACACACTCATAAGCCATTCTGACCGGCAGTGCCATGATATACGCATCGGCCAGGTATCTCGAGATCTCCTCCTTACGCATGAGCATCAGCAGAAGCGACGCCGCGATGGCGATCGCAACGAAAACGACCTCGATCGAGAAAGTACGGTTCCGGATCACGGAAACGGTGTAGATCACACCGGCCAGGATCGACATGCCCAGTACGAAATGCCCGCTGATCTCCATTCTGCCGAGAAACAGAAGCACACAGGTGACCCCCATGACCACGATCAGGCAGAAAACAGCAGAAGCAATAGCCGGCCAAGGTATTCTGCCCGCTATTGCTTCTGTAGATTGACAAATAAGATCCGTAACGATGCGATACGGATACGTCAGCACCGTTCCCCAAAGAAGAAACATCAATATGGAAACGATCAGTGCACGTATATCACTTCGCACGTCTTCGACCTTTCGAGATCAGGATCTCTATTACTCTTCGAACTCGTACGGATCGTAATCCGCGAGAAGCTCCTTAAGAACCGCCACTTCTTCTGCTGTCAGGGTAATGCCCTTACCTGCACGCTCATGCTCCGGTGCCCAGTCACGGATATCCAGCTTCGGCTTAGCGTCGTTCCAACGGATGATGTTGACCTCACGGTTCCAGTTAGACTTACTTGTCGAAAGAATACCGATCTCCTTTACGACTTCAGACTTGATTTCTGCCATATCTCTACTTCCTTCCCTTCGCGAACCTATCGGGCTTTCCCGCCCGTCGCGAAAACCTGTTCTTGATAATTCCACATGATTATATCATATATGCTAAAATTATATACATACAAAAAGTGATTCTTCCGAAAGGAGTCCACCGGGAACGCCAAGAGCCTGCCTCTTTCCTTTACCCGAAGTGCTGTTTCTTATGCTATATACACTCGAAGGCGAAGCGCAGAAGCTTCTTTTCATTTCCTGGTCTTCTGTCCTTCTCGGGCTGATCCTTCTCGGCATACTCTTCGTCCTGTTCATGGTCATCAGCGCCGCCTGTGTAAAGGTACATAAACGCGACTTCTTCACCGGAGCAAAGAAGCGCTCCGGAAATCACGAAAAGGATTCCGAAAACAGCGTTCCGCTGCCAAGTACTCTGGGAAAATCAGGCCCGGCTTCCGCTTCTTCAGCGTGTATACCGAACACCCGCTACATCACCGTCGGATTCTTCTCTGATACCCACGGATTCGGGTGCCTCCGTTCCCCCAGATGGATCGCCCGCCAATTCATCGAGAACCATTGCGACATCGTGCTTTTCGGAGGGGATTGCGTGCATCGGAGATCCGTCCATCGGTCCGACCTTCGGATGCTCACCGAAGTGTCCGCCCTTCTCAAGGAGAAAGGGATCCGCCTTCTCGCCGTCTACGGCAACCACGACTGGGAACTCTCGACGGAGGACTTTTCTAAAATGGGCGCCGAGCTTCTTCTCGACACCTGGCTGGAGTTCTCGACAAAAGACGGAAAGATCGCCATATGCGGCGTCGCGGACAACCAGCGCGGATACCGTCCCTGGGGAAAAATCCCCGAGGACTTCGCCGCCTACGACGGCTTACGCCTCCTC
>JAEEIT010000003.1 GCA_016281535.1 Clostridia bacterium
ATGTATCCGATCTCCATGTAATCGTCGACCTTGAGAGGTTTGGCGATGATGTTCGGGCCATTCAGTTCTTCGCTGATGACACCGCTGCAGATGGTGTATCCGTCAAGACCGATCAGAAGATTAAAGAGCGTGGCGCGGTCGCGAACGATCAGCTCGCGGTCGGAGTCGACGGTGCTTAAGATCTCCTCGGAAAAATAGAAAGAGTTATGACTTCCCTGTTCGTAAGAAAGTCTCGGGTAGGGCTTGAGGTCCTCGAGGGTAAGGCTTCTTTTCTTCGCAAGGGGAGAGGATTTCCCGATGAATACGTGGGGTGTCGCCGTGAAGAGCGGCTCGAAAAGAAGGTTATTGTCCCGGAGGGTCTTCCGGATGACGGTCTCGTTAAACCCGTTCAGATAAAGGATCCCGATCTCGGAACGTAGGTGGGCCACATCATCGATGATGTCGTAGGTCTGCGTCTCCCGCATGTGAAACTCATACTTACTTCCGCCATGATTCTTCAGAAGCTCGACGAAGGCCTCGACAGCGAAAGAATAGTGCTGGGACGAGACGCAGAAACGGATCTTACTGTCGGTCTTTCCCGTGTAGCGCTCGTTAAAGAGATCGGCCTGATCCAGGATCTGCCGGGCGTAGCCCAGGAACTCCTCACCTTCCTTCGTGACCTCGATGCCTTTGTTGCTTCTCGAGAAGATCGTGATACTGTATTCCTTCTCCAATTCCATAATGGCGGAGGTCAGACTCGGCTGTGCGATGAACAGGCGCCGTGCGGCCTCGGTCATGTTTCCTGTATCGGCGACGGTGACGGCATAGCGTAATTGTTTCAAAGTCATGTTATAAGTTCTCCCTATAAGAAATAATAGATGCTGCCTATTATTATACCATTCGTCATAGATATTATCTATGGCAAAAGTGGAAAAAGATGTATTTTACCTATCTTTTCACTAGGTCTATACTTCGCTTATCGAAACCGGAAAGCAGAGGAACCGGATCGGAAAAGAAAGAGGACAAAACTTCTTTAACGAAGAGAGAAAGTGAGAAAGATTTATGAAAACATCAGTAGTCGGTTACCCGAGGATCGGAAGAGAAAGAGAGCTGAAGTTCGCTTCGGAGAAGTTCTTCAGAGGTGAGATCGAGGAGAGCGCACTTTCTGACACTGCCCGGAATATCAGGGAATGTAACATTGTTACACAGAAAAACGCAGGGGTGGACTTCATCAGTTCCAACGATTTTTCTTTCTACGATAATGTGCTCGATACGGCGTTCCTGTTCGGCATCGTCCCTGAGAGATATCAGGAACTCAAGCTCTCTTCGCTTCGGACTTACTTCGCGGCGGCCCGTGGCTACCAGGGCGAAAAGGGCGATGTAAAAGCACTTCCCATGAAGAAGTGGTTCAACACGAATTACCACTACATCGTTCCGGAGTTCGAGGACAGCACGAAGATCGGTCTTTCCGGAAGTAAGCCCGTAGATGAATTTCTCGAGGCAAAAGCACTGGGTGTGGATACCAAGGTGCAGATCGTAGGGCCGTTTACTTTCCTGAAGCTTACGAAGTTCGTAGGTACGAAGAAGGCTGCAGATGTGGCAGAGATCCTCGCCGGGGAATATGTCCGGCTCTTCGGGAAACTGGCGGAAGCGGGTGCATCGACGGTCCAGCTGGATGAACCGTATCTGGTAAGAGACCTGGGACGCGAAGATATAGTGTTTTTTCAGAAGATATATGACGTCATCCTCTCGGGAAAGTGTGGTCTTCAGGTATTCCTTCAGACCTATTTCGGAGATATCCGTGACATCTATGACGAAGTGATCCGTCTTGACTTCGACGGGATCGGGCTGGATTTCCTGGAGGGGAGAAAAACACTTTCGCTTCTTAAGGAGAAAGGGTTCCCGAAGGATAAGATCCTTCTGGCGGGTATCGTGAACGGGAAGAATATCTGGAAGAATGACTACGGTAAGTCGGCGGCGATCCTTAAGGAGATCACATCGATGGTGCCGGAAGAGAATGTGGTGATCGGCACTTCCTGCTCGCTTCTGCATGTGCCGTATACGCTGAGAAGTGAGACGAAACTTCCGGAAGAGTATAAGAAGCACTTCGCTTTCGCCGAGGAGAAACTCGAGGAACTTCGAGATCTGAGCCATCTCACAGAGGGGATCCTTTCTGAGAACCAGTCGCTTCTTAGTAACAGAGTGGACAGTGTGGATGAGAAGGTGCGTGCCCGTGTGGCGGCGATCAGGGAGTCGGACTATACGCGCCTTCCCGCTTTCGAAGAAAGAGAATCGATCCAGAAGGAGGCGCTGGGGCTTCCGCTGTTCCCGACAACGACCATCGGATCCTTCCCGCAGACCCAGGATGTCAAGAAGAACCGAAGCTCATTCCGTAAGGGAGAGATCAGCCGGCAGGAGTACGTGAAGTTTAATCAGGAGAAGATCCGGTCGTGCATCCGCCTGCAGGAGGAGCTCGGACTCGATGTGCTCGTGCACGGGGAGTTCGAGAGAAACGACATGGTGGAGTACTTCGGTGAGAACTTAAGTGGTTATGTGTTTACCGAGAAGGCATGGGTGCTTTCCTATGGCACAAGGTGTGTGAAGCCGCCGATCATCTGGGGCGACGTATCCCGTAAGGCACCGATCACGGTGGCGTGGTCGAAGTTCGCTGCGTCCTGCACGAGTAAGCCGGTGAAGGGCATGCTGACAGGTCCGGTGACGATCCTGAACTGGTCGTTCCCGCGTGAGGACATCTCCATCAAGGAGAGTATCCAGCAGATCGCGTTGGCGATCCGGGATGAGGTGCTGGATCTGGAAGAGAACGGGATCCGCATCATCCAGATCGACGAGGCGGCGCTCCGTGAGAAGCTTCCGCTCCGTAAATCGGACTGGTACAGCGAGTATCTTGACTTCGCGATCCCTGCGTTCCGTCTCGTACATAGCGGTGTGAAGGCAGAGACACAGATCCATACCCACATGTGCTACAGCGAATTTACCGATATCATCCCGGCCATCGATTCGATGGATGCCGATGTGATCACCTTCGAGGCGAGCCGTTCGGATCTGCAGATCCTTGATGCGCTGAAGGAGAATCACTTCAAGACGGAAGTCGGTCCGGGTGTCTACGATATCCACAGCCCGCGTGTGCCATCTGTGGAGGAGCTTGTCGGGCAGCTGAGAAAGATCCGTGAGAAGACGGAAGACCGTAAGCTCTGGGTAAATCCGGACTGTGGTCTGAAGACGAGAGGCGAAGAGGAGACGGTGAAGAGCCTTCGCAATCTGGTTGCGGCTGCGAAGATTATCCGGGAGAACTAAATGAAGATTTCAGAACTGTATAAACAGAATAAGAAAAGTCTCTCCTTCGAGATCTTCCCGCCGAAGAAGGATACAGAGCTTCAGAGTATTGATGAGACACTGGAGGTGCTGTGCGAACTGCACCCGGATTTCATCAGCGTAACCTTCGGGGCGGGTGGCGGAAGTAACTGCAACCGTACCATCGAGATCGCGAAGAATATCAAGCACCGGTATGGTGTGGAACCGGTCGTGCATCTGACGTCACTTCACTACGATAAGGCGGAGATCGATGCTTTTGCCAAGGTCATGGAAGCGGAAGGTATCGAGAATATCCTGGCGCTGCGGGGAGACCGCACGCCGCGGATCGCGGAGAAAGACGATTTCGCCCATGCGTCCGATCTTATCTCCTATCTGTCGAAGGACCATGATTTCTGTTTCCTCGGGGCCTGTTACCCGGAGTGCCATCCGGAGTCGGACGGGAAAGTCAGCGATATGAAGGGACTTCGCACGAAAGTGGACGCCGGTGCGAAGGTCCTTCTTTCCCAGCTGTTCTTCGATAACGAGAAATTCTATGATTTCTGTGAACGGTGCCGGATCGCCGGGATCGATGTTCCGATCATCCCGGGCATCATGCCGGTGATCAATGCCGCACAGATCCGCCGTATGCTCTCGCTGTGTAATGCTTCGTTCCCGGAGAGGTTTAACCGCATCGTGCGTAAATATGAGGATCGGGCAGACGCACTGTTCGATGCAGGTATGGCGTATGCACTGAGCCAGATCATCGATCTGCTGGCGAGCGACATCCCTGGCATCCATCTCTATACGATGAACAACCCCGTTGTGGCCAGAAGGATCTGCGAAGGGATAAGGAATATTGTGTGAGCTGCGTGCTCCTATCCCTGCTGGTCAATGAAGTGGTCCATGTAAAACGTTTCAACAGTGACCATTGCATGGAATAATGGAAAAAGTCAATGAAGTGGTCCATGTAAATCGTTTCAACATGGACCACTACATGGATTTTTGTAGCTTCAAAAGTGGCAC
>JAEEIT010000182.1 GCA_016281535.1 Clostridia bacterium
AGTACATAGTTCGGGATCAGTCCGCCGCCGAAGTACATCGTGAAGATGATGAACGGCGTCAGGTACTTCGTAAGCTTCAGTTCTTTCTTACTGAGCGGGTATGCCAGGAAGGAAGAGAATACCAGGGACAGGATCGTACCGGTGAAGGCGTAGATGATCGTGTTCTTGTAGTAATTAAGGAAGTCGCCCGTCGAGAGCACGTACTTATAGGTGCTGATATTGAAGTCCTTCGGGAAGAGCTTCACCTGACCGGCCATGATTGCTTTCTCCGAGGAGAAGGACTGCGCCACCAGGTACAGGAACGGATACAGTGTCGCCACGGCGATGATCGCCATCAGGATCGTATTAAATACGAGGAATACCTTATATCCTGTATTCTCGCGGACACCGATCGAACGGGCAGCTGCCGCGCTGTTTGTGTTGTTCTTTTTCTTAAAGGTCGGAATGCTCATCTTAATCATCTTTTCATCCCTCCCTTAGAACAAGCTGCTGTCTGTGAGCTTCCGCGATGCGAAGTTCGCGATCGACAGGAGCACCAGGTTGATCAAGCCTTCGAAGAGACCGACGGCCGTTGCATAACTGTAGTTACCGGATCCGATACCCATTCGGTATACATACGTGGAGACAATGTCTGCCGAAGAATAGATCATCGGGTTATAAAGAAGGAATACCTTCTCGAAAGCTCCGCCCGATCCGACGAGACCGCCGATATCGAGGATAAGGAGTGTGGTGATCGTAGGAAGGATGCTCGGGATCGTGATGTGCCATACACGCTGGAAGTGTCCGGCACCGTCTACCGCTGCAGCTTCGTAAAGGTTCGGGTTGATGTTCGCCATCGCTGCCAGATAGAGGATGGTGCCCCAGCCGAGACCCTGCCACAATCCGGAGATCGTGAAGATCGCGCTGAAGTATTTGGCAACGGCCAGGAACTGGATCTTCGAACCGCCGAGGAACTCGATCAGGTTGTTGATCGGACCGGAGGTCGCTGTAAGTTCCTTGATGATACCGCACACGATAACCATCGAGATGAAGTGCGGGAGATAGGATACGGTCTGTACGAATTTCTTCCAGTGGAGATTTCTGATCTCGTTAATGAGAAGAGCGAAGATCAGGGTCAGCGGGAAGCGGAAGACAAGGTATGTAATATTGAGAGTAAGAGTATTCTTAAAGGCTCTCCAGAAGGTCTTGTCTCTCGTGAACTGTTTGAAGTACTTCACCCCGCTCCACTCAGAACCGAAGATATTACCACCGGCCCTATACTTACGGAACGCGATGATATTACCGAACATCGGTATATATCTGAAAACGATGTAATACGCTACCGGAATCAGAAGCATCAGATAGATCTGCCAGTACAGTCCGAGATGACGCCTCATGTTAAATGACTTTTTCGAAGGTTTCCACTCCGAATTCCATTCGTTACTGCTCATAGTTTCCCCTCTGCTCTCAAATAATCGTCATGTCTACTTCTAGTCCAGTGGGAAGAGCGGCACATGGTACACAGGGTAATCAGGAGGCTTGGTACGAACCGAGTGCCATGTGCTCGTTTTTGATTTGCTCTTTCACTTCCACACTTGTATGCTAGTTGTCTACGCCCACAGAATACCACCATACTAGTAATCTGTCAACAGGAGACTTACGCTTTTTCGAGTTTCTTTTAGCGAACATGCACAAACGCGCTTCGGTACTTTGCACATACGGAAACGCCCGACAGAACGGCACTTCGTTCCATCGGGCGTGTTGATCATCGATTCTGTCGGGGACCTTCGTCCGGCCCCATCACAAAGAAATTTGTTATTTCCCGGGCACTCATCTGTGCATCCTGCCCAGGGTGCGCTGCTTCTTATACACGTGCGCACGTGTAATTACTTATAGAAAAGCACTCGTGCCTTCTCGGCCATGTTACTTATAGTAAAGCACCAGTGCCTTTTCGGCCATGCGGGCGCCGAGCTCGCTCTTTCTCTGCGGATGGAGCTCCAGCGGCGTGAACAGATCCCGCGCGTAGACGACCGCGCAGCCGGGCACTTCCACTTCCGCCTGGCGCTGGAAGTCCTGTACGGCCGGCCAGCCCTCCGGCATCTGTCCGGAAAGAGGATCCTGGTAGTCCGGCATCTCCACCGCGATCACAGGAAGATCCTGCTGAAGCAGATCTCTCCACGATTCGATCATGCGGGAGAACTTCTCGTTATACCAGGCCGGATCATCTGTATTCGATTCGCCCTGGTACCACCAGATCCCGCGGAATGCGAACTGCCGCAGCGGGAAGACCGTCGAGCGGTAAAGAGACGTCGGGATCGTCTGTCCCATCAGGAAAGACTTCTGCGGAAGCGGAGCTTCTTTCCCCCACTTCCGAAGCCACGGTCCCTCGAGGGAGATTTTCTCGGCGCCACTACGGATATAGTAAGGATGGCTTCCCACGAATCCTCCGGCGCCGCCCTCGATGAGCAGCCGCACGGTAATGACATTCCTGCCCTTCCTCAGGATCGAACCGTCGAAGGGGTATTTTCTCGGTGGATAACGGTATTCGATCCGGCCGACCTGCACGCCGTTCACATAGGTGACATCCGCATCGATCAGATTACCTACATATAGAAATGCGTCTGGATCCGGCTCATTCTGAAGCTCGAATTCCTTATAGAACCACACCACCCCACGCCAGGGCCTGAGCGATCCGTCCGCTCCGGCATTCTGTGCGCCTGAGGCATCTGCTGCCGCGCCGTCGCTCTGCGCTGAGGGCTTCTCCCCGTCCGCGCCGGCCGGCGTGGTTCTACCATAAAGAATGGAGGGCACGGTATATGGCTCGGCATCCTCCGGGATCTGCTCCGGCGTATGCGCCACCAGATCCGTATCGTCCTCGGACTCCAGCGCCCGGCGCCACGCCGCGATGTGCTCCTCCCGCTCCTGAAGGTACGCCTGCACGGCCCCATCCGGAAGGAAAGGCGCTATTTTCCCGTCGAAATCGCCGAATTCATTGAGCACATCTCTCGGCATCCAGGACTCGATCGTCGATCCGCCCTGCGCCCCGAGCACCAGCCCGATCGGCACCTGCTCCGCGTCATAGATCCGCTTGCTGCAGTAGAATCCCGCCGCGCTCATCTCGCCGATCTCACCCGGCACGGCCCGCGTCCACTTAAGCGGCAGGATCTTCGCGGTCTGATCTTCCGCGAGGCGGTACTGCGGTGTCACGCGGAACTGGCGGATGTACGGATAATTCGAGGCATCGACCTCGTCCTTCGACAGGTCGAGCGTTCTTGACACCGGCAGCTCCATATTCGACTGCCCCGTGAGGAAGAACACATCGCCGAAGCATACGTCCGTAAGCTCAACCGTCTCACTTCCCTGAATTACGATCGTTATATCCGTTGCTACTTCCTGTGCTTCGATCTCTACGGCAAAAGCACTGTTCTCGACTTCGGCCTGGTAGGTCTTGCCCAGTAGCTCCACCGTCACTTCCTTCGCCGCGTCGTCGTGGCCGAAGATCCGGCAGGGCTTCCCTCTCTGAAGGATCATTCCATTTGAAAAAATGCCTGCAAGTTCTAACATATATACCTCAAATTCACTGTTTCCTGGTTGTTCCGATCGTCCGTGCCGCCTCCCCCTGTTTCCTACTGCCACTCGTCTGAATCGGCGCCGGCGGAGGCGATCGTCCGCTACTATAAGGATAGAGTAACACAAAGAACAGTGCTTTTCCATACTGTGCATACTAGTATTTAAGATTTTTTGTTTTCACTTGTTTTTTCTCCGGCTTCCGTCTAATATATTGTGACAGAAGGAGGAATGACCGATGGACCAATCTTCATTTGAACGTTTTACGAATAGCCGGCTTTACGCGCTGGGTGATAAGCTGGGCGACGTCTTCCTTCTGAGTTTTTTCTGGCTGATCTTCAGCATTCCGGTGGTGACGATGGGGGCGTCGACGAGCGCGCTGTATTACGCGATCAACAAACGCCACGCGGATCAATCGGAGACACCGCTGGCCGATTTCTGGCGTTCGTTCAAGCAGAATTTCTTCCAGGGCATCGCGCTGACCGTGATCCTGCTTCTGTATCTCGCCGTGACGGTCTTCAACATTTACTTCTCGCTGAACGGGTGGAATGGCGTGACGCTTCCGAGCTGGTACTGGCTGGTCGCCATCCTTCTGGTGCTGCCGTTTTTCTTCACGGCCATGTACGTCTTCCCGTATCTGGCGCGCTTCAAGAATTCTGTCAGGAACATCCTTTTCCATAGTTTTACATTCTCGACGATGTACCTGGGTCACACGATCCTCATGTGGCTCCTGGTGATCGCGTCCATCGCGCTGATGATCTTCTTCTTCCCGTCGCTTCTCTTCGCGCCGTATCTGTGCTGCTATCTGTGCTGGCGGCTGGTCGAGCGCGATTTCGGCTATGCGCTGCATCTGAAGAAGAAGCGTGAGGAGGCCGCCGCGAACGGCGAGGGCGAGGGCGAAGAGTCGCAGGGCGAGGTTTCTGAGGAGGAGTCTGCGGGCGAGGATTCTGAGGAGTCTGATGATGAGGAAGCTGAGGTCGACGACGAGGAATCTTCCGATGAGGCCGACGGCGAAGGTGACGACGAAGATTCCGAGGAGGACGATTCCGATGCAGACGATTCCTCCGAAGCGGAAGATGACTACGAGGCCGAGGCCGATGAGGCTTCCGAAGATGTCAAGGATGAAGATTCCGAATCCTGACGCCTGCCTGACCAACTAAATCCTCGATTTCAGCATTTTAGTCTGTCGTCAGAACGGCTCTATGGCCGATATGACATACCAAATCTCCGATTCTGGCATTTTAGTCTGTCAAAAGCACTGTTTCCAGTGCTTTTCGAGCAGGAAATGACATACCAAATGTTCGATTCTGATGATTTGGTTGGTTGCGTGCATGATTTTTCAGCCATTTCGACATACCAAACCTCTCATTTTCAAGGTTTGGTATGCTGTTTTCGTTTTCGAGCGCAAAAAACGACCTACCAAATGTCGGTTTTTTCAAGTTTAGTCTGTCGAGGTGGCGGGGCGATGCCGGGATCATCCGGCACACTGAGACGATGCCGGGGACATCCGACACATAGAGGCATCCCGAGATCATCCAACACATTAAGATGCGACATTTTCAAGTTCAATCAGCACCCCGACACATTAAAATGAGGATTTCTCATGTTTAATCAGTACCGCACTGGCTCTGCTGACCGAAAAGACACATTAAACATCCACGATCCCCCGGTTTAATGTGTAAAAACACCGGTCCAAGTGCTTTTCGAGCATGAAAAAACACATTAAACGAACAGTTCTGATGATTTAATGTGTTGCGCACCTGTTTGCAGGGCTGAATTGACACATTGAACCGACAATTTCGGAAGATTAATGTGTCCGCCCCACGTGAGGACGTCAAGATAACACATTGAACCGTCAATTTCGGAAGATTAATGTGTCCGCCGCGAAGGGGGGGCGGTCCGGTGTAGGAGCGGCGCGTGAAAAGTGCACTTGGGAAAGGGGGCAATAGGTGGAAAGTGGACATGAGAAAGTGGCGCGCGCGGAACTGGCGGAAGGTGCGGAGCGCCGGAGGGAAAGAAAAGTAGAAATTATCGGGTTTTTTCGTAGAATAATTCCGTTGAAAGTGCGGACGGCGAAGTATAGATTTAGATAAGTATGTGAAATATGCAAGCTTTGTCGGATGCATCGATTAGGGAGTTAGCCGGTGCGTCCTATTTGTGCGAGCGTCGTGCGGGCGCGGTTCGGGCACACTCGGCCCCCCGCACCGGAACGGATCACGAGGGCAAGGCAGACGCGTCTGCCTCGGAAGTCATCGCACCGCTTGCATAGTGCGGGCACAATACGAAAACAGCCGAAAATGATTTCTCTAAATCACTTGACTTTATGCTAGTTTGCTAGTATTCTAGTTGCAGGCTTGTGAATTGATGCGGAAACGAGGAAGTAGACTATGAAGATGGTTTTCCGTTGGTGGCCAAACGGAGATGATACCGTAACTTTATCCCAGATTCGTCAGATCCCGGGCGTGTCCGGCGTGGCGACGATGTTCTCGGGAATTCCTGCCGGCGAAGTGTGGCCGAAGGAGACGATATTCGCTCTCCGCGACCAGGTACACGAGGCCGGGCTTGAGATGGAAGTCATCGAGAGCGTGAATATCCACGAAGATATCAAGAAGGGACTTCCTTCCCGGGACGAGTATATCTCCAATTACATCACCACTATGAAGAATCTCAGTGAAGCAGGCGTGAAATGCATCTGCTATAATTTCATGCCGGTCATGGACTGGTTCCGTAGCAACCTCGAAACACCTCTTGCTGACGGCAGTTTCGCGATGGGCTACGAGCATGCTTTCGCTAAAGAACTGACACTTTCGAAGATGATCCATTCCATGATGGACGGATCGAACGATCTGACACTTCCGGGCTGGGAGCCGGAGCGCTTCCCTGCCATGGCGAAGGATATCGAGTTCTACCAGAATGTTTCCGCCGAGGAGTATTTCAAGAACATCTCTTATTTCCTTGCTGCCGTGATGCCTTATGCCGAGGAATACGACCTGGATTTCGGCGTCCATCCGGACGATCCGCCGTGGCCTCTGTTCGGGCTTCCGAAGGTAGTCGGAAATGCAGAATCGATCCGCACATTTCTCTCGCTCAATGACAGCAAAAGAAACGGCCTTACTCTGTGTACGGGAAGCCTCGGCGCCAACCCGGAGAACGATATTCCGGCCATGGCGAAGGAATTCGCCTCCACGGGACGCGTGCCTTTCGTACATCTTCGTAATGTGAAGCACACCAGCGAGCGCGACTTCCACGAGAGCGCACATCTGTCCTCCGAAGGAGATCTGGATATGTATGCCATCGTAAAAGCACTGCACGACAACGGTTTCGACGGGTATATCCGTCCGGACCACGGCAGAAGGATCTGGGACGAAGTGTCCCGTCCGGGCTATGGTCTTTACGACCGTGCACTTGGTGCCGCCTATATTCAGGGGCTGTGGGAGGCTGTCGAAAAATCTTCGAAATAAAGGAGATCATGCGCTATGCCATCGATATCTCTCACCGGATCAAGTCTTCCGGACAAGCAATTCTGGGAAAGTAACAAGATCGCTCTTCCCAAGTTCGACCTGAAAACAGTGGCGGATAAAACCGCCTCTTCCCCTACCTGGCTTCATTTCGGAGCCGGCAATATTTTCCGCGGATTTATCGCGCGCCTGCAGCAGGACCTTCTTAACCAGGGCCTCGTCGAAGAGGGCGTGATCGCTGCGGATACCTTCGACTATGAGATCATCGACCGGATCTACCGGCCGCACGATAACCTTACCCTGATGGTCGACCTCAAGCCGGACGGAAACGTCGGCTACGAGATCATCGGCAGTGTCACCGAAGCGGTCAAGGCCGATCCGACAGACGCCGCGCAGATGGAAAGACTTCAGCAGATCGCGTGCGCCCCTTCCCTTCAGCTTATGAGCTTCACGATCACAGAGAAGGGCTATGCCCTCCGGAATATGGCGGGCGAACTTCTTCCCGTCGTGACGCAGGACATTAAGGAAGGTCCCGCCAGCGCGAGACACGCCATGAGCATCGTCTGTGCACTACTGTGGGCGCGTTTCCAGAACGGCGCCGCCCCACTGGCACTGGCCTCGATGGATAACTGCAGCCATAACGGTGAGAAGCTTCGTAGCAGCATTCTGGAGATCGCCACAGCGTGGGAAGACCGCGGATACGTCACGAAAGATTTCCTTTCCTATATCAACGATGAAAGCCGCGTCGGTTTCCCCTGGAGCATGATCGATAAGATCACGCCGCGTCCGGATGCCTCGGTCCAGGAAATGATCGAGAAGATGGGCATCTCGGATATGGCACCGATCACCACCTCGAGAGGTACATTTATCGCTCCGTTCGTCAACGCGGAAGTCCCGCAGTATCTGGTCATGGAAGACATGTTCCCGAACGGCCGTCCGCCCTTCGAGAAAGCCGGCGTCTACATGACCGACCGTGAGACCGTTAACAAAGCCGAGAGAATGAAGGTCACCACCTGTCTGAACCCGCTGCACACCTGTCTTGCTGTGTACGGATGTCTTCTCGGATACACACGCATCTCCGACGAGATGAAGAATCCGCTTCTGGTATCCCTGATCACGAAGATGGGCTACGAAGAGGGACTCCCTGTCGTGACCGATCCGAAGATCCTCGATCCGAAGGAATTCATCCGCGAGGTCATCGTGGAAAGACTGCCGAATCCGTATATCCCGGATGCACCGCAGCGTATCGCTACCGATACGAGCCTGAAGATGCCGATCCGCTTCGGCGAGACCATCAAGTCCTACATCGCGGATCCTGCACTCGACGTGACATCTCTGAACTACATCCCGCTGACGATCGCCGGATGGCTTCGGTATCTCATCGGCGTGGACGACAAAGGCAACCCGATGCCGCTCAGCTCCGACCCGCTTCTTACCTCCCTTCAGGAACAGCTCAAGAACGTGCAGTTCGGTAACCCGGACAGTGTGGACGGGCAGCTTACCGGGCTTCTTTCGAACAAGACGCTCTTCGCTTCTGACCTGGTGGCATGCGGGCTGGCGCCGAAGATCGAGTTCATGCTCTCCGAGATGCTGACAGGACCCGGAGCCGTGAAGAGGACGCTGCAGAAATTTATCTGAGGAACTTGTATGCAAGTTACTTGTATGCTAGTAGGAAGTATTGTATAGTTAAACAGGTATATGTTATTTGTTATTTATCCGAAGGAGTAGCGGCCATGGTCATCACACCGAAAAACCCCAGTGAATCGAACAGAGAATATGCTTTTCGCACGATCAGCGAGAACATCATCAGCCTGGATATCGAACCCGGCAGCATGATCGGTGAACAGGAGATCGCCACGATGCTCGGCCTGTCGAGAACACCGGTGCACGAGGCACTTCTGGAACTGTCGAAATCGAAGATCGTCGATATTCTCCCGCAGAAGGGCTGCCTGGTGTCCATGATCGACTCGGAACTGATCCGCGAAGCGCGTTTCCTTAGAATTACGGTCGAGACGGCGCTGGTGGAGGATGCCTGCGAACTGGCGAAAGAAGAAGACTTGCGGCTTCTCGAGGACAACCTCGAACTGCAGGAATTCTATCTGGTGAAGGACCCGCTGAAACTCCTGACTCTGGATAACGAATTCCATGAGATCATCTACCGCATCTGCAACAAGATGCAGTGCCACTATATGGTCAGCCTCATGAGCATGCACTTCGACCGCGTCAGAAGCCTGAGTCTTCATTCGGTAAAAGACCTGAAGATCGTATCGGATCACAGAGCGATCTTCGAGGCGATCAAGAAGAAGGATCCAGCCGCCGCGCGTGCCGCCTTCCAGAAGCATATGGCGAGATTCGAGCTCGACTGGAACATCATCAGCCGCGAGTACAAGAAGTACATCGCCGAGCCGTCGCACTAACAGCCGGCGCGCCACGCCATTTCCAAACTGAATCAACGATTACAATAAAGGCGCGTCCGCTTCCCGGCGCGCCTTCGTTTTTCGCAAGATGCGCCGCGAAGGCTCACTCTTCGTCTTTTCCGAACGAGATGTTTCTTCTCCGGACGTGGTCCTTGATCGCCTCCGCGATGAGCTTGTGCCCCTTCACGTTCGGATGGATCCCGTCCTCACAAAGGTAGTAGGAATAGTTCTTTTTCTCCAGGAAAA
>JAEEIT010000183.1 GCA_016281535.1 Clostridia bacterium
GATGGACATCATCCCGAATACGCCGCCGTTTAACTTCTTCGAGGCATGTTCCCCTAGAAAGATCAACGGCAAGTACTACATGATCTATTCTTCCGCCGAACCGACCAGCCAGCTGGTCTATGCCGTCTCCGACTCCCCGACGGGGCCTTTCGAATATAAGGGTACGCTCGTGGATTCCGGATGTGACTATCCGGGTGGTAACGACCACGGTTCTGTCGCGAAGATCGGAGACCAGTGGTACATCTTCTACCATAAGATGACCAACGGTTCCATCATGAGCCGTGTGGGCTGCGTCGATAAGCTTACACTCAACGAGGACGGCACGTTTACCCAGGCGGAGATGACTTCCCAGGGATTCGAGGAGGTGCTGAATCCGTATCGTGCGACGAATCCGCAGATGGCCTGCGTCCTGACAAACGGCGCGACGATCACGGAGAGAACGCCCTTCGACCAGTGCATCACGAAGATCTCCGACGGTTCTGTGATCGGCTTCAAGTATTACGATTTCGGCGAGCATTCCGGTTCCGAGATGAAGTGTGTCATCAAGCTTGACAACTGCTATATGAGCGGCCGGATCCACATCTTTGCCGACGGCGTTCCGATGGACGCCATCAAGAAGTATGCCCGCCCGATCTTCGATGACGAACCCTTCGCCGACGAGAAGAAAGCGAAGCGCGAAGAGTCATCGGCCAAGGCCTACGGATTCAGCGGGAAACTTCTGGAAGAGTTCTGCACGCCTGAATATACCTCCCGCTTCGGTCTTTGCCGCGAGGGGCACGAGATCGGTTGCGCGGAGTTCTCTTCGAATGCAGGCATCGTGAGCGCAACCGTCGAAGGTCTTACCGGCCGGCATGCGGTCTACTTCCTCGTCGAAGGCAGATACAAGGGCTGGGGCGGTCACTACATGGACGGCAGGAACCTCTTCGATTTCTACGGATTCGTCTTCCAGGTCTGATCCTGGAAGATCGAGTAGAAAAACGGCGAACAAGTGCTTTTGCCAGGGAAATGTGCCGGACAGGCATGATTTCCGGAGAAACATATAAGGATTGAAGGTATGAAAAATGAGTGAGATCTATGTAGTCGGTCATAAGAATCCTGATACGGACACCGTCGTGTCTGCGATGGCATATACCGCGCTGAAGCATGCGCTCGGCGAGCAGGACTATACCGCCGCCCGTCTCGATCATTTAAGTGATGAGACGAAGCGGATGCTGGCAAGATTCGGGTTCGAGACACCGATGCGTCTCCGGGATGTGAGAACGCAAGTGAAGGATCTGGACTTCGATACGCCGCCGGCACTGCACGCCTCCGTTACGCTGGACCTGGCCTGGAAGACCATGACCGAAGGGAAATATACCGTCATTCCGGTTATCAACGAGGACGGCACGCTCCATGGTACGCTTTCATCGAGCGACATTGCCTCCTACAACATGAATACCATTCACGAACCGCGCATCGACGATGTCCCGCTCTTTAATCTTCTGAGCGTACTCGAAGGACGTATCATCAACGAGAACGACATTACAGTGGACGTAATTTCCGGCGAGATCTCCATCGCTCTTCCCCAGACCAATGAGAACCTTCTTTTCTCTTCGAAGGATTCCATCGTCATCTGCGGAAACCAGCCGGACATGGTCAAGCGTGCGCTGGAGATCGGTGTCAACTGCCTGATTCTCTGTCAGACGGATGTTGATCCGTCCTGGCTGGCCACCGGTTCTTCCACCTGCATCATCTCCACTCCGCTGGATGCCAACAAGGTAGCGAAGCTGATCTATCAGGCGACCCCGATCGCGCGGGCCTGCTTCACCGGAGACATCTCCTGTTTCCACCTTACCGACTATATCGATGACGTAAAGGAAGTCGTCCTGAAGAGCCGTTTCAGAAGCTATCCGGTCCTTGACGAGAATAATAAGGTCATCGGTACGCTGGCGCGCTTCCACCTCCTCCGTCCGAGAAGGAAAAGAGTCGTGCTCGTAGACCATAACGAACTGGCGCAGTCCGTGCCGGGACTGGAGCAGGCAGAGATCCTTGGGATCATCGACCATCACCGTCTTGCAGATATCCAGACCACGCAGCCGATCGCGATGCGTAATGAACCTGTCGGCAGTACAAATACGATCATCACGGAACTGTACCAGGAGAACGGTGTCATGCCGTCTCCGAAGATGGCCGGCCTGATGTGTGCCGCGATCCTTTCCGATACCGTTATGTTCAAGTCTCCGACCTGCACCCAGAGGGATATCGCGATGGCCGAGCGTCTCGCCCGTATCGCCGGTGTAAGCATCGACGAACTGGGGCATGACCTCTTCAATGCTTCCTTCGACACCAAGTCTGTCGAGGAACTGATGAAGTCCGACTTCAAGGAATTCCACATCGCCGAGCACACCCTCGGTGTGGCACAGATCGTCTGCATCGACTCTTTCAAGATGCTCGATCGGAAAGACGAATTCCTCGCTCACATGAATACGCTCCGCTCCGAGCGCGGCTATGACTTCGTGATCCTGATGCTCACCGATGTCCTGCAGGGAGGCACCGAGCTCCTCTACGTCGGCGACGATGACACCATCCGCTTCGCCTTCAACGTCGAGCCGAAGGACAACCACGTCTTCCTCCCGGGCGTCATGTCCAGAAAGAAACAGATCATCCCGATGCTCACCGCATTGTGGGGTTAAGACGCGGAAGAAATAAGAAGACCGGTTTCCTTACTCCTCCGTCACTTCATACTTCCCGACTTTCCTCCAGTTCAGAAGGATAATGGTCAGGATAACCAGAACCTCTGTGATCACAGTCCCAAGCACGGCAGACTTTGTCACACGGTAGAAGTGATAGCCACTGGACCACATGCACTGGTTCAGCACGAGGATCAGCCCCACATTCACGAGCATACCGAAGATAAATGCGCCTAAGTTCAGGAGCAGCACCTCTGAGGCCACTTTCCAGAAGATCTGTCCCTTCGTGAATCCCATCGCCTTATAGATCGCGAACTCATGCTTCCTCTTGTCATATGCCGCTGTAAACACCGCATTGATCGTCACCAGAAGAACGATGGCCACAAGTATGACAACAACAGCGAAGATGTAGTACATAAAGCCCATCTGGTCTTCTACTTCCTGAACATAAGTGCTGGCCGTCTCAAAAGCCACATGCGGATATTTTCTTGAGAGTTCCGATGCACATCGGCGAAGATCATCATGCAGTTTCTGGTCGCAGACTCCGTCATTGCTCACGACAAGCATATCGTTCGTCCCGCCGACATCTGCCACACCAAACACACGCATACCCTCTCCCTTGAAAGTCTGCGCAAGTTTCAGCTTTTGTGAATTGCCGATCAGATCGCCGATCTTAAGATCTTCACTCTCTGCCAGCTGCTCGCTCATAACCACGTCGAAATCATTCAGAACAACCTCCTCCGGCACCAGATGCGTTCTTTGCTTAAAGATCTCGAAATCCTCCGGCGTCTGAAAAATAAACCCATTGACCTGGCAGTCAAAGAGCA
>JAEEIT010000184.1 GCA_016281535.1 Clostridia bacterium
GGAGGTCAGTTATGAGTTTTATTATTTCGGCAAAGACGATCAAGTCAGGGAAAACAGCGATCCTTTACGATGCATCTGCGCTCTCGGGAGTGAAGAAGATCGCATCGAAGGTGGCCTCAGATGTAGAGGCGGTATTCGGAGTAAGGCCGAAGCTCATCGAGATCGATTCGACCGGAAAGAGTGGAAAAGAGAAGGGAGCGAACCGGAGGACAGAAGAGGAGATCGCGGGTCTTCAGTATCCGATACTGGTAGGTACGCTGGGTGTGGACAAGCGCGCCCAGAGCCGTCCTTCCACCGCAAGTAACATTATTACAAAGCTTGAGAAATCAGGCCTCCTGGATGTCTCGAAAGTCTCCGGGAAACGTGAGGTTTATATCCATAAAGTCATTGCGAAACTTCCGTCTCAAGTGCTTCTTCCAGCGAAGAAGGGAAGTGCAGAAGATGCATCTTTCGAGGCACTGGTCATCGCGGGATCAGATAAGCGCGGCACGATCTACGGATTGTTTTCGTTTTCGGAGATGCTGGGGGTGTCGCCTTTCATCGACTGGCTGGACGTAAGACCGGCGAAGAAGACGGAGTTTACGATTTCAGATAAGTACAGTTTCATTTCCCGCGAACCATCCGTTCGCTTCCGCGGATTCTTTATCAACGACGAGTGGCCGGCATTCGGAAACTGGAGCAGCAAGAGATTCGGCGGATTTAACGCCAAGTGCTACGAGCATGTATTCGAATTGCTTTTGCGCCTCAAGGGTAATTACATGTGGCCGGCCATGTGGTCCGCGATCTTCCCGGATGACGGCCCGGGTCTTGCGAATGCGGAACTGGCCGATGAGCTGGGTGTCGTAATGGGTATGTCCCACCACGAGCCGTGCCTCAGACAGGGTGAGGAATACAGATATCTCCGCGGACCGGGTTCGATCTATGGAGATGCCTGGAACTTCATTAAGAATGAGAAGGGCATCACGCGTTTCTGGGAAGACGGCTTAAAGAGAAGCGGCAAATTCGAGAACGTCATTACCGTGGGTATGCGTGGCGAGCAGGATACAGCCATCATGGGCAAGGATGCGACGCTTGCGGATAATATCGGTCTTCTCCGGAAAGTCCTGAAAACGCAGAATAAACTGATCAGGAAATATGTGGATCAGGATCTCGATGAGGTGCCGAGAATGCTGGCACTCTATAAGGAAGTCGAGCCGTATTTCTATGGCGATGAGACGACCCCGGGCCTGATGGGAGACCCGGAACTGGACGGCGTTACGCTTATGCTCTGTGACGATAACTATGGTAATCTCCGCACCGTCCCGACGAAAGAGATGCGTGACCATAAGGGCGGCTACGGCATGTACTATCACTTCGACTATCACGGATTCCCGATTTCGTTCGAGTGGTTTAACACGACGCACCTGGCGAAGGTATGGGAGCAGATGACGATGGCATATGACTTCGGCATCCGCGAACTGTGGATCGTGAATGTCGGCGATATTTTCAGTAATGAATATCCGCTGTCGTTCTTCCTCGATCTGGCGTATGATTTCGACAAATGGGGCACGGACAATAAGAACAGTGCCCATGAATACACGAAGTATTTCGTGAAGAAGCAGTTCGGTGATGTGCTCACTCCTTCTCAGAGAAAGAAGACCGAAGAACTCCTCCTCGGATACACCCGCATCACACATGCGCGCCGCACCGAGGCGATGCATGATTCCGTCTATGCACCGTTTGCATACGGAGAGGCAGAAGCAATTCTGTCCGAGATCTCGGATCTGATGCAAGATACAGAGGCGCTTCACGAGAAACTTACGGGGAATGCGAAATACCGCTTCTATGAGATCGTGTACCTGCCCCTTATTGCGAATCTGAATGTGCAGATGATGTGGCTCCTTACGACGCTGAACCACGCCTATGCGAAGCGTGGGTCGACCTATGCCATGACACTCGCAGATGAAGTGGCGGTTTCTCTTGAGCTGGACAAGCAGCTGGTAGAGGAACTGCACAAGATCCACGGAGGTATGTGGTACGGGATGGGTCTTTCTGAGCACATCGGCTTTAAGAACTGGTGTGAAGAAGGGTGTCAGTATCCGGTGGCGCATACTTTCGCTCCGGCCAATAAAGAACGCCTGATCGTAGGTATTCCGGGTACGGATCTATATTCCGAATGCGGTCCCTGGACGAGAAAAGAACTGCTCCTTCCGGCTTTCCTGGATCCGCGTTCTGACATCGGTCACATCGAGCTGACGACGGCATGTGCGAAAGATCTTCCTTTCACCATCGAGTGCGATGCACCGTATCTGTCTGTTTCGAAAATGAAGGGGACGGCTCATGCCTATGCCCGTGAGATTCTCGTTATAAAACTGGACCGTAAGTCGATGAAGCGGCGCAAGAACACCGAAGAGGCCGGACTGACCGTGCGCTGTGGCGACGGATTCGTAAAGATCCGTATACCGATAGGAAGCGTGTCTGTATCTGACCGGCAGGCGGCCAATACATTCTTCTGGTGTGGAGAAGGGTATATCTCTATCGAAGCCTCCCATTATTTCGCGAGTACTTGCGGCGACAAGGGCAGGTTCGAAGAGATCCCGGATTATAACAGAGGAATCACATCCATGAAGGCATTCCCGCAGGACCGGGTCTTCCGCAGTAAGAAAGAGGCACCGTCACTTACTTATCGCGTGGTGGTCCCGAAGGACGGAAAGTACACGCTCCGCCTTCTCAGTAACCCCGGAAATCCGTCTGTCCGGATTCCGGAACTCTTCATCGGCGTATCCGTCAACGGCGGGCGGATGATGCGGATCAATACGATACGTGAGGGGTTCGCGGTCGGAGACGGAAACGATATCTGGAGCGAAGGTGTGCTGAATAATCTGCGCACGACGGAAGTAAGCCTTGACCTTAAGGCAGGAAGCAACGATATCGACATCACGGCACTGAGCCCGAACTTCGTTCTCTCGAAGGTCGTACTCTATCTTTCCGGCGATGCCCCGATGGATTCCTACTGCGGACCGGAAGAAACATTCCACACATAAGATGATCGAAACGGATCCATGAAGTGATAGAGAAACCTTATCTGTTCGGGTCTTTTTCGTCATAGTGACAAATTGACACAGGTACGATTGTATATTACTATCTCGTAAGCGTGAAGAATTCGTGCTATTATAGGTATTAAGCGAATTTTCATCTTTTTTTGGATATTCTTGTCTAAAGAGGGAGATACATGGAAAGTTATAAGAATAAGAAATCGAAAACTAAGAAAAAGATAGATATGCAGTGGGTGACACGCTCGATCGTCGTGATGATTGCCGACCTGCTGGTAGTGGTGTTCTCTTACTTTGCCGCACTTTGGCTCCGTTTCGACATGCACTTCAATAACATCCCGAGTGAGTATTTCTCGACATATCTGAAGATCATTCCGATATGGTGTCTGATCACAGTCGTGGTTTTCTTCGCGTTTAAACTGTATCACAGCATATGGAGCTATGTCAGTATCGACGAAGCTTTTACCATGGTGAAGGCATATGCGGTGCTGATCCTGTGCTACATCCTCTCGAAGTTCATCCTGAAGATCGATATGCCACGATCCTTCTATTTCTTCGGGATCTTTATCGCATTTGCGCTCCACATGTTCGTGCGTTTCGCATACAGGATCATCCGCTATATCACGAACCGGTATGTCAAGAGTACGGAGTATCGGTCCGGAGATGTGGAGAATGTCATGATCATCGGTGGCGGATCTGCAGGCAGCCTTCTGATCCGTGACCTGAATAATGATTCGCATCAGAACCAGCGTCCGGTATGCATCATCGATGACAACCCGGCGAAACTGGGACGAGAACTATACGGTGTACCGATCGTGGGTTCGCGTAACGATATCGTGGCGAAAGCTGCCGAATACAATATCGATTCTATTGTACTGGCCATGCCGGCTGCATCCCCGAAGAACAGGAAAGCGATCCTCGATATCTGTAAGGAAACCGGTGCGAAGGTGCGTATCCTTCCGGGTGTGTATCAGCTTGCAAGCGGAGAGGTAACCGTATCCCGATTAAAGGATGTTGAGCTTACCGACCTTCTCGGCCGTGATCCGATCGAGATCGATAACAACGAAGTATTCAGACTGCTTAAGGGCAAGACGATCCTGGTTACCGGCGGTGGCGGATCCATCGGATCGGAGCTCTGCCGTCAGATCGCCGCACATCAGCCGAAGCAGCTGATCATCTTCGATATCTATGAGAACAATGCTTACGACATCCAGCAGGAACTGGTACGTAAGTATCAGGGCGGACTGAATCTGGTTACCCTGATCGGCTCGGTACGTAACACGCACCGTATCGGAAGCGTCATGAAGAAGTATAAGCCGGATATCGTTTTCCACGCAGCGGCACACAAACATGTTCCGCTTATGGAGGACAGCCCGAACGAAGCGATCAAGAACAATGTCATGGGCACCTATAAGACAGCGCAGGCGGCAGCAGAAGCGGGAGTCAAGACCTTCGTTCTGATTTCCACGGATAAAGCCGTAAATCCGACCAACCTCATGGGTGCATCGAAGCGTATCTGCGAGATGATCATCCAGATGATGAACCGCCGCTGTGCGGATACGAATTTCGTTGCAGTGCGTTTCGGTAATGTTCTGGGTTCGAATGGTTCGGTCGTTCCGCTCTTTAAGCAGCAGATCGCAGAAGGCGGTCCGGTGACCGTGACCCATAAGGACATCATCCGTTACTTCATGACGATTCCGGAAGCCGTATCTCTGGTTCTGCAGGCTTCCCGGTATGCGAAAGGCGGAGAGATCTTCGTTCTGGATATGGGGGATCCGGTCAGGATCGATGATATGGCCAGAAACCTCATCAAGCTCTCCGGGTATACACCGGATGTGGATATCAAGGTCGAGTATACAGGACTTCGCCCGGGTGAGAAGCTCTTCGAAGAGAAACTCATGGACGAAGAAGGTATGCAGACTACGTCGAACAAATTGATCTTTATCGGGAAGCCGATCGAGATGGACGATGAGTGGTTCGAGAAGAAGATCGCTGTTCTCGACATCGACAGCCAGGAAGACGACGAGAACATTAAGAAGTATGTTCAGGAGATCGTTCCTACGTATAAACCCGGTTCTATGGCATAAGCATGAAGATCAAGACCATACGGAAATCATGGGAAGAAGTTCGTTCGCTTCCGAAGCCCCTGCATCGGAAGCCGAGGAAACCGAGCCGTCTTCTCGGAGCCGTTATGCGTCTGGGATCTGTTCCTGACCTAAGGCAGGTCCGGTTCTCCTACGAGAAGAAAAGAATGGAGCAGGCGGGATCCGGTCCCTGGCTGATCCTTATGAACCATGCCAGCTTTCTGGATCTGGAGATCGCGTCGAAGATCCTTTATCCAAAGAGATATAACATCGTCTGTACAACAGACGCATTAGTCGGTAAGGAAGGACTGATGCGTCATCTCGGGTGTATCCCGACACAGAAATTCGTCCCGGATCTGACCCTTATTAACGATATCCGCTATGCCATTACGACGAACCGGACTTCGGTGCTGATGTATCCGGAGGCGGGATATTCTCTCGACGGTACGGCGACGCTCCTGCCACGACGAATGGGCGTTCTTTTCAAATCGCTGGAAGTGCCGGTCATCATGATCACGACTTATGGATCCTTCGCAAGGGACCCGCTCTACAATAATCTTCAGAAGAGAAAAGTTCACGTAACGGCGACGATGGAATGTCTTCTGACGTCCTCCGAGATTGCGGCCAAGAGTGTGGAGGAGATCGACGGGATCCTGGATCAGGCCTTCTCCTTCGACTATTTCCACTGGCAGCAGCAGAATCATATCCGTATCGATGAACCGACACGCGCGGACGGGCTGCACCGTATCCTGTATAGATGCGCCTGCTGCGGGAAAGAAGGGGAGATGGAAGGTCTGGGTACCGGTCTGATCTGCCACGCCTGCGGTCATACATGGACACTCGATGAATACGGATTTCTGGTGGATAACGATCCTTCTCATCCGGAGGAGATGGCGGCGGGTCGTATCTTCAACCACGTACCGGACTGGTTCTCCTGGGAAAGAGACTGTGTCGCAGAAAACATAGACAGCGGTCGATATATTCTGAATACCGAAGTAGAGATCGGCATTCTCAAGGATTATAAGGCCTTCTATATCGTGGGAAACGGCACGCTGACGCATGATAAGAACGGGTTCGTACTGGACGGATGTGACGGTGCGCTGCATTACGAGCAGAAGCCACAAGACAGCTATAGTCTCAACTCGGATTTCTTCTGGTATGAGATCGGGGACGTAATCTGTATCGGCAAGAAGGATTGTCTCTATTACTGTTTCCCGAAGCAGAAAGATGTGGCGGCGAAGACCCGCATCGCGGCAGAGGCCATGTACCGGAAGTATCAACAGGAACGTAGATCTGCCCGAAGAACGGATACGAAGGAGAATTGATATGATCTATCGTTATGGCGGGCCACATATGCGGGGATATGGCAGGCAGCAGTCTCAGACAGGAACGAAGCCGTCTTCCGGTGCTCCGTCCATGGGCCGGCAGAGCGAGATCCCCGCCCAGCCGCAGGATCCCTACGGTAATATTGTCATTCCGACACAGCCTTCGGATATGGGGAGAAAACTCGAGAACAAGAAACGGGAAGAAGTATCGGTGCTTCTGGTACTCATGTTTCTGGCCGTGTTTCTCTCTATTGGCATATGTATCGCGGTGTATATTCTGAGGCAGTTTTCAGGTCCGGTCTTCAAGATCGTCGAAGAGAGTGGTGTTTCTATCGATAGTCTGAAATCCCTTTCCTCAATAGGGAGGATCCGAGTCGGCGGAAAGGCTGCGATCGGTGTAATACTGGCTGTAGCGCTGCTGAGCCGCGGAGCGACCACGGTTCTATATGCGATGGTCTGGGGGATCGGGGATATCACTTCTATACTTGTTTCTGTCTCATTCTTCCGGAATTCGGCGAAGAAACGGTCCGCGGCATTTCTCGAGTATGTATCTGTGTTTCTCGGGTTGTTCACGATTGTGGTCTCCTTATATACTCCCTATGAGATCTGGACGCATTGGAGGGAAGCGGGATACTGGATCCCGGGTTCGGAGAATTCCGTCTCGATCTGGGTGATGCTTCCTTCGATCCTCTGGGGATCGTTCCTTCTCATATATCTCATCGTTTCTGTTTTTTCCTGGAAGAAAGGGCAGAATAACAGTGATAAAAAACCTACGGAGGACAGTGTTTCATGAATAAACTCTTATTCCTTTCCGACCTGCATGGCAACTACCAGGCGACCCTGGCAATGGAGAAGGAAATCGCAAGGATCGCCCCGGAGAAGATCTGGTTTCTGGGTGATGCCGTGGGAAAAGGACCGTCCAACATCGAGACCTGCGATTGGGTCCGATCCCACTGTGACTTCTTCCTGAAAGGGAACTGGGATGACTGGATCTGCGAGAGCTACTTCCAGAGGGAAACATCGGATTCCCCGTATATCCAGGAGAACCGCTTCTACTATGAGCAGCTGGGCGAAGAGCGGATTCTGTGGCTGCATGCGCTGCCTCTGGAAGCAGAGGTCCTGATATCCGGCGTGCATTTCCGTCTGTTTCACGGGCGTCCTGCGGACCAGCTCTATCAGGGATACGAACCGGATGAGAAGCTGAAGCAGGGTTTTCTCTCCTGTGATAAGAAAACGAAGTACGAAAGTTACATCTGCGCCGATAGTCACCGTCCGTATATCCGTTCGCTGCACGATGGGTATGCCATCAACACGGGAAGTGTCGGAAACAGTATCGGCGTGCCGCGTGCCCATGCACTACTGGTAGAGGGGGATCTCGGATCTGAGACGCTGAGTCCGATCTATTTTACGATCCTTTCCGTTCCTTACGATAACCGGAAGGCCGCCGATACCGCGCTGGCAGAAGAAGGTCTTCCACTTGCGGAAGCGTATGCCAGGGAAGTACTTACCGGCCATTACTCCAGATAAAGACATCACGTGCGAGGAAAATCGAAATGACGGGAAAAGAAATATTGACGAACATCAATGAATATAAAATGGACAGTGCTTTTGCCAAGGTATATGGCGACGATCCGGAACAGATCGCATACCAGCGGAAGCGCTATATCAGGGCGGTAGAAGCATTTGAAGAGACCTTCTCAGCAGGCGGTGATGCCGGCATGAAGGAGCGGTCTCTTTCGATCTTCTCGGCACCGGGACGCACGGAGATCGGAGGAAACCATACGGACCACCAGCAGGGAAAAGTGCTGGCGGCGGCGGTCGATCTGGATGCCATTGCCATCGTCGCACCGAACGGGAAGAACAGGATCTCTCTTCGATCCGAGGGGTACGATCCGGTTGTGGTGGATCTTCAGGAAATGGATCCGAAGGAATCGGAGAAAGGTACGACCGCTTCTCTGGTAAGAGGCGTGGCGGCCCAGTTTGTCGAACGGGGTGCGCGACTGGAAGGGCTGGACATGTACATTACTTCCGATGTGCTGTCAGGAAGCGGACTTTCTTCTTCGGCAGCATTCGAAGTCCTGATAGGAACGGTACTGGATGTTCTCTTTAACGAAGGACGTGCCGGCGCACAGGAGATCGCGAAGATCGGTAGAAAGGCGGAGAACCTCTACTTCGGTAAAGCCTGCGGCCTTATGGATCAGATGGTCAGCTCGGTCGGGGGACTTCTTCTGATCGACTTCTCCGACCAGGAGAAACCATATATAGATGTATGTCAATATAACGAGAATATGCTCGGTTTTACGCTGATCATTACCGACACGAAAGGAAATCACGCCGATCTGTCTGACGAGTATTCGGCGATCCCCGAAGAGATGGAGAGCGTCGCGCACTTCTTCGGGAGGAAGCATCTGCGGCAGGTGAGAAAGGAAGATTTCTACCGATGCCTCGCGCGTCTTCGTAAGGCAGACGAGATCTCAGACCGTGCGATCCTTCGAAGCGCCCATTTCTTCGAAGAAGACGAAAGAGTGGAGAAAGAAGCAGCCGCCTGGGAAGCAGGAGATATCGAGAAGATCTTCTTCCTTCTTAACGAATCGGGTGAATCCTCCGCGATGCTTCTTCAGAATCTCTATTGCACGAAAACACCGAAGGAACAGGCCATTCCGGTGGGGCTTCTGCTCAGCCGGCGAATACTCGGAGGACGCGGAGCTTGCCGTGTGCACGGCGGTGGATTCGCCGGTACGATCCAGGCCTTCGTCCCGGATGACCTCGTAGAAGAATACACAAGGGAGCTTGAGAGCGTGTTCGGGACCGGTGCATGTCATATTCTGAAGATACGCGCCTGCGGAGGTATGCAGATCCTGTGAGTGCCGGACCAGTAGGCCGAGAACTCACATATTCTGATCTTTTCCTTCTGTAGTCGGGCTATTTTCTTGAGACCTCATCCGCCCGGAAGTTCTTCATGGAATGGAGGGCTCCGACGGCCAGATCTTCTCCGAGGGAAGAGCCGATCGTTTTCGATTCCGAATCGCCCTTACGAAGCCCCAGCGTGTCGTCGTCACCGTAGTCATTCGACTTCTCCAGAAGATGAGTGAAGAGAAGAATGATGGCTCCGACGATGAGAAAACAAAGTGCGATAATGGCCAGAAGTGCGTAATCACGAAGGTCCTGATATACAGAATACAGTGCTACGATATTTCTCATTTGGCACCTCCCTGTCTCTTACGGGAGAAGATAAACGTGATGATCGAACCGGTGCGGTTTCTCTTATCTATCAGGCGTTTCAGTCTGTGTACGGCGTAGACGAACAGACTTAAGCCGGCGAACCAGAGTACACAGAGGCTCGTCCAGGTGAGTGTATCCTGTGAAATTGCCAATGCCGTTTTCGCAGAAAGATTCGCGATCCAATCCGTAATGACTGCCACATAGAGGGTGAAAAGAAGCAGACATGCGGCAAGGGAGGAAGCGATCATGGCACCGGTGACCAGGACTTTATTCCAGGGGGCAGTACCGACGACCTTACCGGTCTGACCGTTTACGAGGAATGTATATGGAGTTCCATTAGGATTAATCGTGATAAACCATGCCGGAAGCAGTACATATCCTGTGCGCTGGAGCTTCAGAACAGGGGTTGACTTCACCACTTTCAGGAAATTCTTCGGAGACTGTTCCCGCATTTTCCCGTTGAAAAGCGTTCTGGCCTTCAGTTCAGCCGTTCCGCGAGCGGCCAACGGCTGGATATCCTGAATATTCGAATAGAAGCCCATAAGATACGAAGAA
>JAEEIT010000185.1 GCA_016281535.1 Clostridia bacterium
ACCTACTGCATAGCTGATACTGGCATCCTGCGAAGGAAAATCGAAACTGATCAGCGCCAGGTCCGTCCGTCCATGCGAGGTCAGATGATCAGTATCCGGATACAGTTCCGTGATTCCCAGAGGTTCCAGAAGATTCTTCCGAATGTATTCATCGTAGGGCATACCGCTTAACTGCTCAATAATGAGTCCCAGGAAATAATAGTTCGTATTCGAATACTCGAACTGCGACCCCGGCGTGAAGTTCAGTTCATACTCCGACATCCTCTTCACGAAGTCAGCATGGTCGATCGGCGTGGTGACCACTTTCGTTACTGTTTCTTCGAGATCCATGAGCTGCGAGAAATCCATATCCTCGAAATCTCCCAGCGAAACACCCAGCACCCCGCAGTATAAGTAATCGGGAATACCCGACGTCATGTTAAGGAGCTGGTGGATCGTGATCTCTTTGGCATGCGAATACTCAGGAAGATACTTGTCGAGCGTATCGGAGGGACTGATCTTCCCTGCTTCGACCAGCTGCATGATCGCCACGGCCGTGAACTGTTTCGTAATGGAGCCGAACTCGAACACCGTATTCATCGTGTTCATGATATTGTTCTCACGGTCCGCCATACCGGAAGCATACGTCCATACCGTCTGATCGTTTTCTGCGACGAGGCAGACTCCTTCGAAATTCACAGAATCCATATACGTTTCGGCATCATCGGTCCGGAACGTGCTCGGTTTAGCCGGCGCTGTCGTTTCAGACGTGTCCGTCGAAGCCGAAGTTTCAGAGGTGGAAGCGTCGGTATCTTCCGATGTATCTTTCACTTCCGTCACCAGACTGTCGCTCTCGGACGGTTCTTCCGAAGACGTGTCTTCCGTCGTCTCATTACGGGATTTCTTCGTCTTCTCCGTTGTTTCTTCTTTCTTCCCGCAAGCGCAAGAAAGGACTACCGCTAATGCGAGCAGTCCTGTCATGATCCGCCTGGATTTGTCAGCAAATTCTTTCTTCATTTATGCTTCCACTTCCTCGATCTTCTTATAGAAACGGTTCTTCTTAAGAGCCTTATAATCGCTCTTCTTCATGCCCTTCTCGATGGCGATCGTCTCACCTGTGGTCTTATCGTCAAGAACCAGATCCCATGTCTTCTCCGCCTTGTGATTGATTCCGCGAGGAACCAGTTTCGTCGTCGGCTCGGACTTATCCTTGACCAGCTTCTTCGCCGCCTTCTTATCTTCCTTCACGAGCTTGTCGCCATTGAAGCAGACCGGGCAGAAGTGATAATAGTCCGCACCCAGCGGGATCAACGGTATAAAATCTAAATGTCCCCACTTATTAAACTTCACATATGTCTCCTGGTAGGTCTTATGGCAGAAAGAGCACTGCTTCGGTTCCCCCTTCGGACCGTACACTTTCTTAAAAGATTCTACACCGTAGTAAAAAACTCCCATTCCTTTTTCCTCCTCTAAATAGTAAAGAAAATTGTTTATACGATTTTCGCATATATCATTCGGTAATTCAATGCTTTTTTCGAATGTGATACAATACTAGAAAAGCAACGTGGAGGTATCCGTCATGATCTTTTTCTTTACTACCTTCGAGTATTCCAACAAGGCCACGATCTTCGCCATACTCATGGATCTGATTGCTTACGGACTCTCCATCGTAGGGCTGGTTCTTCTGTTTCTTTCCGTCTGGTTCGGTGCAAAATTCGTTATCATCGGACTTCTTCTTTTCGTCCTTGCCCTGTTTTTCTATATCTTTCTGGGACATTTCGTCGGAAGATCCATCGCCAGGAAAAATTTCCAGAAGAAGATCTACACCGACCCGATCGTTGCCTATAACTATGTCAACAACGGCCATGCCACCTACGCGGAAATGGCAGCGAAGAATCCCGCTTTCGCCCAGAAATACGAGCTCAACCAGTTCGGTAAAGTGACTCTGCGGAAGAAGTGAAAGGAGAAAGGTGCGTATGCCGGTCATTACCATTTCCAGACAGATGGGAAGCCTCGGAGACGAGGTCGCGTCTGCTCTTTCCCGTAAACTGGGATGGGAATGCATAACAAGGGATCTGCTCATGGAGCGTTTCTTCCCGGAGAGCAGCGCAGATCAGCGTACCCGGCTGGCCGAGAGTGCCCGCTTCTACCTGTCCGAGTATAAAGACGGCCGCTCCTTCCGCGACGTACTCAAGGAGTCTCTTGAAGAGATGTCCCGGAGCACGTCCGCCATCCTTCTCGGCTTCGGCTCCCAGCTTCTGTTCTCCGGCAATGAGAACGCGATCCATGTACGGATCATCGCCCCCGATGAAGTGCGTCTTTCCCGCATCAGGAAACAGTTCCACCTTTCCGAAGAAGCGGCGCAGACGCTTCTTGCTTCTACAGACAGGAAGCATAAACGGTTCGTGTCTCACGTTTTCTCTGTCGATTCGACGGACGAGACGCTGTATCACCTGATCCTGAACACCGGCTATATGTCCGTCGATGAGTGCGTGGCTGCGATCCTGGCCACACTCCAGGAACACGAGATACGTGTCCGGATCGCATCAGAGACACAGAAAGAGGGATCCGCCGATCATCAGACGGCAACACCGGTCTTCAAGAACCCCTCCGAAGAGGAGTTTGCCAAGATACTGGATATGTACCACATCGAGTGGAAATACGAACCGAAGACCTTCCCTGTCGAGTGGGACAGCGAAGGGAACGTCACGCTGGCCTTTAGCCCTGACTTTTATCTTCCCCGTTTCGATACCTATCTGGAACTGACTACCATGAACCAGAAGTACGTCACGAAGAAGAACCGTAAGCTTAAGAAGGTTAAAGAACTCTACCCCGGCACCAATATCAAGATCGTCTATAAGAAAGACTTCCTTGAACTGGCCGAGCGCCTGCGCGGCTGAATCTGAATAAGAAAGGAACAACCTAAGATGGATGAGATACGCTACAAGAAGATACTCTTTTCGAAAGAAGAACTCGACGCGAAGATCTCTGAACTCGGAGAAAAGATCACTTCGGACTATCAAGGGCAGGAGCTGGTCCTGCTGGGTGTACTCAAGGGCTCTTTATTCTTCTTTACCGACCTGGCCCGGGCCATCTCACTTCCGCTCGAGCTCGATATGCTTGCCATCGGAAGTATTCCGGACACGACCAGCAGCACAGGCATTGTCCGTATCACGAAAGATGTGGATATCAGCATTACCGGAAAACATGTGATCGTCGTGGAGGATATCATCCGGACGGGACTTACCACCGCCTATCTGCTTCAGACCTTAGAAGCAAGAAAGCCGAAGACGGTCGAGGTCTGTACACTTCTTTACAACCCCGACAGGCAGCTGATCGATCTTCCGGTAAAATATTACGGATTCGAGGTCGACCGGTCCTGGCTCATCGGATACGGAATGGATGTGGGCGAATACGGAAGAAATCTTCCTTTCATCGCCGAGATGGAACACTGATGACACCAATAGCCGAAACAACGTAAAAAGAGGGGCGATTCCGTATCCGGAATCGCCCCTTTAAAGATATGAGGACAAACAATAGCTCCAGCGAACCAACTTTCCATCCAATTCCACCGGTCGCCCTTTATTATCTGCGAACCTTCCCGATCCGGTCATCCACCCTCGTTGTGGAATTACTCGGTACCTGCTAAGCAGTCCCTTTCCAACCAGCCCGATCCTTGGTGGCCTTCAACCTGACCTGCGACTTGTGTCCGCCATCGCGTACCGTCAATCGCTGTTCGCTCTCCACATCCCCTCACGCTATGGCTCCGACGGCTCTGACTTCCTTCGCCTCCCGAACCTCACAGGATCCGGTCATCCGCGCTATCCGTCTCGTTTCCTGACCGCTCTCCGGTCTTTCTGTTTTTCTCAGCCTCGCCTTGTGCATTCAGTAGTGGCGGCTCTCCGACTAGGACTTGGTGTGAACCCGCATTCCCTGGAGCTAGTTTCAGTATAGCACCTACTATACATTTGTCAACACCTTTACCACGAAATGAACAAAATATTTTCTGCATTTATGCATCTTGCACAAAACGTTACGTTCACGTTTTTCTTGTGTTACAGAAATATTTCAAGCGCCCTGATTGCAAGGATTTCCCCCTCCCGCACGATGAAGATGCGATGCCGGATCATCTCAAAACCGGCTAAAAACCCCCGGAAGAGTTTACAAAATCGTCATATTTAAGGATATGACGAATTAGTCATTTCATCTTTAGAGGGTATGGTAAAATAAACATAACATTTTCTGGAGGGACAGCATGAAGAAGTGGTTGCACAATGCCAACCGTGGCATCATTTTATTGGCTATCGTGGTACTCGGTGTCTTCATCTTCCTGATTTTCGACGCGATCAAGACGAATCAGCAGAAGGCCGTCATTCGCGATCTCTCCTATCAGTTTATTTCTGACTCACATACACTATTTACTTTCCCCTCTGAAATGGATCTATCCGACCGTGAAGCCGTAAAGAAGGAGAACCTGACTCCCGTCCTGTCACAGAATGTGTCACCTCTCTTCCAGTACATGGTCGATAATGAGGCCGTTCGTATGTCGCTGGTGGATGGATGCTACAATTTCATGTATGGCTGCTTCTTTAATGAGCGTTATCCGATATCCTGTACACGCACACCGACCGAGATCAATATCATCGAGGTATATCGGGGCTCCGCGACAGTAGACGTAACTTCCAATACTGTGATCGAATATAGAAATGCGGAAGGCGATTCCTTCTCCACCACGAGTACGATGACAGATACCCTGCTCTTCCTGTATCAGGACGGACAGTGGAAACTGGCCGCATACTCGAACGGTCTGATGTCCTCCTTCCAATCCGACACGGATTATATAGAGTACGGCTGAAGAATGAAGGAGTGATACGATGACCGCCGACAGTAAGAAACCTGCACTTGAGATATCGAAAGTTACGAAGACCTTCGGCAAGAAAACCGCCGTAGATCAGGTTTCTTTCGACCTTTATCCGGGTGAGGTATTCGGTTTTCTCGGACCGAATGGAGCCGGAAAAACCACGATCATCAAGATGGTCATGGGATTCTTCCGGCCGGATGAGGGGACGATCATCATTAACGGGTTTAACAGAAAGACGCACTATGAGGAAGCCATGTCTTCGATCGGTGGCATCGTCGAGAATCCGGAAATGTACGAGACCCTTTCTGCCAGGCTGAATCTGAAGATGTATGCCCGCCTACATAAAGGCGTGACCGTGGAAAGGATCGACGAAGTACTGGAACTGGTGGGTCTTACTGACCGCGCCGATGATCCGGTGAAGAAATACTCTCTGGGCATGAAGCAGCGTATCGGTCTGGCCCAGGCGCTCCTGCACCGCCCGAAGGTCCTGATCCTGGACGAACCGACAAATGGTCTGGATCCGGCCGGTATCCACCTTCTGCGCGATATCCTGAAGAAACTGGCGCACGAAGAAGGCGTGGCCGTGATGGTCTCTTCTCACCTTCTGAATGAAATGCAGCTCATGTGCGACCGGATCGGCATCATC
>JAEEIT010000186.1 GCA_016281535.1 Clostridia bacterium
ACGATCTTGCTTCCATGGAAAATGAAGAAATGTGAGTAGGGAAGGAGATTGCAAATATATGTTTGAAATGAATCATTTCGAATCGATCGGTATTCGCCTGGCATCTCCGGAGACCATCAAGAGCTGGTCCCACGGTGAGGTAAAGAAGCCGGAAACGATCAATTACCGTACGCTCAAGCCGGAGCGCGATGGCCTTTTCTGCGAGCGTATCTTCGGACCTTCCAAGGACTGGGAGTGCCACTGCGGTAAGTATAAGAAGATCCGTTATAAGGGCATCATCTGCGACCGTTGCGGCGTTGAGGTTACCCGTTCCAAGGTGCGTCGTGAGCGTCTGGGCCACATCGAGCTCGCTGCTCCTGTATCCCATATCTGGTATTTCAGAGGTACACCGTCCCGTATGAGCCTGCTTCTTGATGTTTCTCCGAAGCAGCTCGAGAGAGTTCTGTACTTCGGTGCATACATCGTTGTAGATCCGGGCACAACAGGCCTTGCCAAGTGCGCGATCATCGACGAGATGGAATATCACGAGAATGTAGAGAAATACGGCAAGTCTGCTTTCAAGGCCATGATGGGTGCGGAAGCAGTTAAGATCCTGCTGCAGGAACTGGATATCGAGGCGCTGACCGCTCAGCTCCACGAGGACTACCAGTCCGCTACAGGCCAGAAGAAGGCCCGTATCATCAAGAGACTCGAGGTCCTCGAGAGCTTCAAGAAGTCCGGTAACAAGCCGGAGTGGATGATCCTGGATGTTCTCCCGGTTCTTCCGCCGGAACTCCGCCCGATGGTACAGCTCGACGGCGGCCGTTTCGCTACATCTGACCTCAACGACCTCTATCGTCGTGTTATCAACAGAAATAACCGTCTCAGCAAGCTCCTCCAGCTGGGTGCTCCTGAGATCATCGTAAGAAACGAGAAGAGAATGCTTCAGGAAGCAGTCGATGCTCTCATCGACAACGGCCGTCGCGGACGTCCGGTAACAGGTGCTTCCTCCAGAGCTCTTAAGTCCCTGTCCGACATGCTCAAAGGTAAGCAGGGCCGTTTCCGTCAGAACCTTCTCGGTAAGCGTGTTGACTATTCCGGCCGTTCCGTTATCGTTGTAGGACCGGAACTGAAGATGCACCAGTGCGGTCTCCCGAAGGAGATGGCTCTTGAGCTCTTCAAGCCTTTCGTTATGAAGCGTCTCGTTCTTGAGAACCATGCTTCGAACATCAAGGCTGCGAAGCGTATGGTCGAGCGTGCAACAGATATCGTATGGGATATCCTCGAAGACGTTATCAAGGATCACCCGGTTATGCTCAACCGTGCGCCTACACTCCACAGACTCGGCATCCAGGCTTTCGAGCCGGTACTGGTCGAGGGTCGTGCCATTAAGCTCCATCCGCTCGTTTGTACCGCGTTTAACGCTGACTTCGACGGTGACCAGATGGCTGTACACGTACCGCTTTCTGCAGAGGCACAGGCGGAGGCCAGATTCCTCATGCTCTCTACCAACAACCTCCTGAAGCCTCAGGATGGTAACCCGGTTACCGTTCCGACGCAGGATATGATCCTCGGATGCTACTATCTGACGATCACGAAGCCGGGCGAGAAGGGTGAAAATATGGTCTTCTCGTCTATCGATGAGGCGATCATGGCTTATGGTGATCACCACCTCGAACTGCATGCCCCGATTAAGATCCGCATCACACGTGAAGTAAACGGCAAGCCGATGACACGTCTTGTTGAATCTACACTGGGTCGCTTTATCTTCAACGAGATCATCCCGCAGGATCTGGGCTATGTGGACCGCTCCAAGAAGGGCAACGAACTGGTTCTCGAGTGCGATTTCGTAGTCGGCAAGAAGAAACTGGCTGACATTATCGCTCGCTCCATTCGTGTACATGGTATCGGTGCGACAGCCAAACTCCTCGACAACGTCAAGGCTATGGGTTATAAGTACTCCACACGTGGCGGTATCTCCATCGGTATCGAAGACATGATCGTGCCGGATGTTAAGGAGAAGATGGTCCACGAGGCAGAAGATAAGGTCGAGTATGTCAACAAGATGTATAAGAGAGGTCTTCTCGATGAGGACGGCCGCTATACTGCTGTCGTAAAGATCTGGACAGAAACTACAGACGCGATCACAAAGGCATTGATCAACTCGCTTGGTGAGTACAACCCGATCAAGATGATGGCTGACTCCGGTGCCCGTGGTTCCTCTCAGCAGATCAAGCAGCTGGCCGGTATGCGTGGTAACATGGCCGATACATCCGGTAAGACCATCGAGATCCCGATCAAGTCCAACCTCCGTGAAGGTATGAACGTGCTCGAGTTCTTCATCTCCTCGCACGGTGCCCGTAAGGCTCTGTCCGATACAGCTCTGAAGACGGCTGACTCCGGTTACCTGACACGTCGTCTCGTCGATGTTGCCCAGGATGTCATCATTACCGAGGAAGACTGCGGTACAGATGATTTCACATGGGTGAAGGAAATCGCGAATATCGCCGGTGATAAGAAGGAGTCGGTTAAGACTCTCAGCGAGCGCCTCGCAGGCCGTTATGCTGCTGAAGATATCTATGATCTCAGCAGTAAGAAGAAGGTCCTGCTCGTAGCCAGAAACGAACTGATCACTGCAGATGTGGCGAAGAAGATCGAAGCCTGCGGTTACGAGAAGGTCAAGATCCGTTCCGTATTCGACTGCCGTTCCCGTCATGGTGTCTGCAGCAAGTGCTACGGCATTAACCTGGCTTCCGGCCAGCCGACGATCGGCGGTGAAGCAGTCGGTATCATGGCTGCCCAGTCCATCGGTGAGCCTGGTACACAGCTGACCATGAGAACGTTCCACACAGGTGGTATTGCTACCGGTGAAGATATCACACAGGGTCTCCCGCGTGTTGAGGAGCTCTTCGAGGCAAGAAAGCCGAAGGGCCAGGCTACGATTTCTGAGATCGACGGTATCGTAAAGATCACGGAAGATGCGAAGCATAAGAAGGTCATCGTGGTAACACCGGCCACACCGGAAGGTGAAGTGGTAACAGCGAACCCGAATCCGGACAGCGAGATCGAGATCGAAGAGAAGCACTACGCGATTCCGTTCTCTGCAACCGTAAGGGTAAAGGACGGTCAGTTCGTAGAGGCCGGCGACCAGCTGACAGATGGTACCGTCAGCCCGCAGGAGATCATGAAGATCAAGGGCGTCCGTGGCGTACAGAAGTACATCGTCAGTGAAGTCATCAAGGTGTATAAGAACGGTGGTGTTACCATTAACGACAAGCACATCGAGGTTATTACCCGTCAGATGATGCGTAAGGTAAGAGTGGACGATCCGGGTGAGACAGAACTGATGACCGGTTCTACCGTGGATATGTTCGACTTCGAAGAAGCGAACGAAAAGGCGGAAGCACAGGGCAAAGAGCCGGCTAAGGGCAAGCGGATCCTTCTCGGTATCACCAAGGCTTCTCTGGCAACAGACTCCTTCCTGTCCGCTGCATCCTTCCAGGAGACCACTCGTGTCCTGACCGATGCTGCTGTGAAGGGTAAGGTCGACCCGCTCTACGGTCTCAAGGAGAACGTTATCATCGGTAAGCTGATCCCGGCTGGTACAGGTATGCCGAAGTACAGAAATCTTACCGCTGTTCCGGTACTTCCTGAGAACAACGAGCTACTTGGCAAGGAGCCGGTTGTGATCCCGAGCATGATCCCGGCAGGTACGGAAGCCTGATCGTAAGATCACTTTCACGACATGTAACAGATAATCGAAGGAGCTGTCCTGTGCAGGGCGGCTCCTTCTTTATATAGTCGGGAAACCGCCGTTCCGGAAACACGATTGTAAAATAAGAGAAATGTCACAATATTTGAATAGGATGCCTTGAGAGAGTAAAATGATAACGGATGCTGGGTAGGTAGATGTATTTCTGTCTGCCCGGATCGGAAGATGGTAGAAAGGATCAGGGGCGCGCGGATCCCGTATGGATCTGCATGACCGGAGAAGGATGCGACAGCGCAGGAAAGAACGCAGCACCAGAATGGCGATCGTGGCGATTGCAGTATGCACCATGATCACGTTCCCGCTTATGATGATCCCGGTCGGTATGCGTGAGAGCACACCGGCGGGGGTGCTGGTAGGGCGCGCCTATGCGGATGCGTATCCGTATTCGGATCAGGAGGAAGAATCAGGCATCGAGGAATGGGCCATCGTTCCGGCTGAGACGACTCCGAATACTGATCCGGGTGTAAATCCGGATGATCCGGAAGTAACGGGAGATCCCGAAAATCCTGATACGACACTGCCACCGGAACCGACTAAGGGACCGGAGAAGATCATCGATCCGGAGACTGGCATGGAACTGATCGTCATCGGCGAAGGTCAGACAGTAAACGCTACCTATATCGATGATTACGAGCAGAAAGAGAAGAAGTATGCGGACGTAATGACGGCGCAGGTCATCCAGACCTACGACTCCTCCGACTTACCGATCGAAATGCTCGATACCAGTGCTTTTACCCCTGTAGAAGAAGAACTGTATATTAAGACGACGAATACCCAGCTCAAAGAGATCCCGAATATGGACAGCACCACGATCGCGAACATCGACCGTTCGGCTGAGGTCCTTCGGATCGCCGTGGGTGATACGTGGTCTCTGATCCGCACGGCTGACGGCGTGGAAGGCTATGTGCTCTCGGCTTCCCTGTCGAAGGAGATGGTCTTTAACGAGATCGACCGTGATGTCTGGGTCAATACGAATGATTTAAGACTTCGTTCCGAGCCGAATACAGAGTGTGAGATCATCAAGTATCTCGACAGATGGACGCACCTGCACTGTTCCGGTATCGCTGCGAACCAGTGGTATCAGGTAGAACTTGACGATGGTACGCGCGGATATGTGTATGTTTCCTATACGACGACGAAACCACCGCCGACACCTACACCGAAGCCCACGCCGAAGCCGAAGAAGTCCGGCGGTGGCGGAGGCGGCGGAGGAGGCGGCAGCAGCAGTAACTACACGCCTCCGAAGATCACCGGTGTAAACGGCGAGAGTATCATCAACATCGCGGAATCCATGCTGGGTGTGGATTACGTCTGGTGTGGTGAGAGCAGAAGCGGCGTGGACTGCTCCGGTCTGGTGGTGTACTGCTACAGGCAGGTGGGTCTGTCACTTCCGCATCAATCGAATTCACTCCGCTATACGGGCGACGGTGTCAGCCGTTCGGATATTCAGATCGGCGATGTCATCGTTTATGACCTCAAGGGCGGTGACGGAATCGCAGACCATGTTGCCCTCTATGCCGGCGGCGGATCGGTGATCCATGCATCCTCAAGTAGGGACTCGGTCGTATACGGAAGCCTGGATATGGGTACGATCCTAACGATCCGCAGGATCATCGCATCGTAGAATAATGAAGTGAAAAGCACTGAAGAAGCGCCTCCCATCCAAGAGACGCTTTTTCTTTTTGCTTTAAATAGAAGAGGCAATCTCTATAAGAAGTTTACAGAATATGCTATTTTCCCCCGGCACGATACCTCTTCAAAAGTGCTATACTGAACATATCAGAGATGATTTAAGGAGGATGAAAGTATGATTCTGAATATTATTGTTGGCTTGGTTATTGGTGGTCTGGCCGGTTTCTGCGCAAGCAAGATCATGGGTGAGACGAACGGATTGATCATGAACATCATTCTGGGTGTTGTCGGTGGCTTCGTTGCCGGTTTGATCTTCGGTCTTCTCGGACTCGGTGCCGGCGGATATATCGGTACATTTATCGTATCGCTGATCGGTGCGTGCGGACTCATCTATCTGTGGAGAAAGGTTCTCAAGAAGTAATCTGTTATATCCAAAAACCAAAGAGAACTCCCTTGCGGCTTCAGACAGTTTGCTGAAGCAAAACTTGCCGCTCGGGAGTTCTCTTTTGCTTTTCGAAGATAACGGCTGTTGGAACTTGCCGATCGGAGATTCTTTTTGTTTGTCTAAGCCAGATGATGTGTTTCGTTTTGAGAGAAGGCCGCTCGGGAGTTCTCTTTTTTGTTTGAAAATGGGTGTTGACATCTGAATGGGGCGTTGTATAATTAAGTTAGTCAAAGAAAGTCAAAGTCAAATGTCAAAAGACAAAAGCAAATAGAAGAAATAGTCAGTAAGGAGATGAGAGGGATATGGCAAGACTGGTCGATGTGATCGAGATGATGATCAAAGAGATGCTGGACGAGAATAATGGTGCAGCTGTGATCAACAGAAGTGATCTGGCTGAACGGGTGAATTGTGTGCCATCCCAGATCACTTATGTTATTTCGACGCGTTTTACGAACGGGCAGGGATATATCGTGGAGAGCCGGCGTGGCGGCGGTGGTCAGATCCGGATCTCGCGTGTGCAGAGGATGCCGGGTACGAATTATCTGATGCATACGATCAATTCCCTGGGAGATACGATCTCTCAGCAGGAGGCCGAGATCTTCCTTCTGAATTTCGTGGATTACGGGGTGATGGATCAGCGGACCGCGCGGCTGATCAAGGCGGCTATTTCGGACCGGGCCCTGTCCGGGATCGATGCGGATAAGAAGGCTTCGGTCAGGATGGACATATTTAAGAATATGCTGATCAGTCTGATCACGAAGTAGCATGAGGGCGTTGCGGGAACAGTCTCGAAGAAGGAAACCGAGGAACCGCACGTGTAGAAAGGAGAAAAGAAATGCCGGCCCTACGGAAATGACGGGATCGGATGAGATAGGAGTGAACATTATGAAGTGTCAACGTTGTAAGGAAAGAGAAGCAAATGTCAAAATCATGAAGCAGGTGTCGGGTAAGGCGCCGCAGATGCTTATGCTCTGCGATGAGTGTGCCAGGGAACTCGGAATCGCACTTCCGGGGAATCTCATGAACGGCGGAATTTTCGGTGCCGGCATGGGAAATACGGTAGGAAATCCTCTCGGAGTACCGGGTCAGAGTGCGCTCCCGAATCCTCTTGAGATGCTGGCCGGAGCGTTCGGCTCGCCGTTCGGACTGGGACTGGAGGGGCTGCTCGACGATTCAGAGGAAGAGAGCTGCCCGACGTGCAAGATGACGAGGAGCCAGTTTACGAAGAGCGGATTCCTGGGATGCTCGGATTGTTATAATGTATTTGCCCAGTTTATCGACCCGATGTTCCGAAGGACCCAGATGGGCTCGAAGCATGTCGGCAGGAAACCGGGTGCGTCAGGAAACATCGAGCTCCCGATGGATGATGAGGAAGAAAAACCGGTAATCAGGCAGGTGGATACACTTGCGGATGAGATGGGCGATCTGTCGGAAGAGGAGAAGGCGAAGAAACTTCTGATCATGCAGAAGGAGAAGCTTCTTAAAGAGGCAGTGAAGGCAGAGAACTATCAGGAAGCGGCGAAGCTTCGTGATGAGATCCGTGCGATCAAGGGAGAGGAGGACGACAAATGAGCTGGTATCTGGAAGCAGGAAATGACAGTGATATCGTTCTCTCGAGCCGGATCCGTCTGGCGAGAAATCTCCGCGGGTTTAATTTCCCGAACTGCATGAACGATGCGCAGAGAAGAAGCGTCCTGGAGAAGGTATCTGATGTCCTTACGAATATTCCGGGGAATCCTCTGATGCGGATGGATATTGCGCCTCTGCCGCAGACGGATAAGAGGTCTCTTATCGAGAAACATCTGATCTCGGAGGAACTTTCTAAGGGACAGGAAGGACAGAGCGTCTTTATCTCGAAGGATGAGAACATCAGTGTGATGGTCAATGAAGAGGATCACATAAGGATCCAGGTGATGGCGCCGGGGTTTGCCCTGGAGAACACCTATAAGCAGGCGGAGGACATGGCGATCTATATCGAAGGACTTCTGCCGGTGGCCTTCTCTGATAAATACGGGTTTCTGACCGCGTATCCGAGTAATACGGGTACGGGACTCCGGGCCTCGGTGATGGTCCATCTGCCGACGTTAACGGCTATCAGAGGCGGAACGGCACTGAAAGAATCCCTCCAGAAAGCAGGCTATACGGTGCGCGGTGCATATGGAGAGAACAGCAAGTCGGTGGGAAATATCTACCAGATCTCGAACACGATTACACTGGGGATCTCCGAGAAGCAGACTCTTCAGAAGTTCACGAAGGTGATCAACGAGGTCATCGCACTGGAGAGACGTCTCAGACAGGAGTTCTACGAGAAGAATAAGGACAAGCTGGAAGACCGCGTATACCGTTCTCTGGGAGAACTGACCTATGCGAGGATGATCTCGTCCGTGGAGGCGATGAACCGTTTAAGTGACCTACGGATGGGCGTGGCCTGCGGGTTCCTGAAGAACGTAAATGAGCGGCAGCTGATGCTGCTTCTGAATACGATCGGCGATGCCTCGGTGCAGAAGAGATGCGGCGAGATGCTTACGCCGAAGGATCTGGCGATGAAACGGGCCGAACTGATACGAGAAGTACTTAAGGAAAAAGAAGAGAATCAAACTGAAGATGAAAAGGGGGAATGACCTGTGAATATTTCTAGAAGAACAATGGAGATGCTGACACGTGCGCATATGTATGCAGCATCCTTTAATTTTACATTTATCGGAACGGAACATATCCTTCTGGCACTGACGGATGAGAGCATGTCTCCGGTCGATGAGATATTGGACCGTCATGGTGTAAGCAAGACAGACGTGATGCGTGAAGTCGCAAAACTTGCCGGAAGAGAGCCGGGTGCTCTGGTGGAGCGCGAGGCGGATCCGAACCAGATCTTCAACCAGTGCACCAACCGCACGAAGAGATTGCTGTATCTGGCGGAATTCCTGACGAAGAAAGAAGGAAAGAGCGTCGTGGAGCCGGAGCATGTGCTTCTGGCTATTCTGAAAGACGGACAGTGCACGGCTTTCCGTATCCTGGCGTATCACGACTTCGATGCCCAGGCGGCGACAGTGGAACTGATCGACCTTCTCAGCGAGCGTGCGCAGGATGAAGGTTCGCGCTATGACGATGACGACGAGGACGAAGATGAGGAGGAGAACGACGAGGAAGACGAGGACGAGGAGAACGAAGATCCTGTTTCCCGTTTCTTCGGCGGCGAATCCGTAAAGAGAAGACACTCGAAGAAGAGTGACGACGAGAAGGAAAAAGACAAGAACACGAAGACGAAGACTCTCGATAAGTACTGTAAGGATCTTACCGAAGAGGCGAAGAAGGGCCGTATCGATCCGGTGATCGGACGTGAGGAGGAGATCTCCCGTGTTATGCAGATCCTGGTGAGAAGAACGAAGAACAATCCGGTCCTGATCGGTGAGCCTGGTGTCGGTAAGACTGCCATCGCAGAGGGACTTGCCCTGAAGATCGTAAGTGACGATGTCCCGGAGCTTCTCGCGGGAAAGAGAGTGCTCTCTCTGGATCTGTCTTCGATGGTGGCCGGAACGAAGTACAGAGGCGAATTCGAGGACCGCTTTAAGAAGAGTCTGGAAGAAGCCACGAAGGCCGGTAACGTGATCCTGTTCATTGACGAGCTGCATATGATCATGGGCGCCGGTAACTCGGAGGGCGCGATGGACGCGGCCAATATGCTGAAGCCGCTTCTGGCCAGAGGCGAACTGCATGTGATCGGCGCGACGACGCTGAATGAATACAGGAAGCGCATCGAGAAGGATTCTGCTCTGGAACGCCGTTTCCAGAAGGTCCTTGTTAAGGAGCCGAGTACAACGGATACGATCCTGATCCTGAAGGGGATCCGCAGCAAGTTCGAGGAGCATCACGGGATCAAGATCCCGGACGATGCGATCGACCAGGCCGTTATTCTGAGCAGCCGGTATATTACGGACCGTTTCCTTCCGGATAAGGCTATCGATCTGATCGATGAGGCGGCATCGCGGCTCCGCATCAAGGCCTCGACCGAACCGGACGAGACGAAGAAGATCGGCGAGCGGATCAACGAGATCATGCGTCTGAAGCAGGAGGCCGTGAATAATCAGGACTTCGAGACGGCGCAGAAGTTAAGAGATGAGGAGACGCTCCTTGAGGAGAAACTCAGCACACTGCGTCAGCAGGTCGTCAGCTCCAGCGAGAAGAAGGAACTGGCGCTGACTCCGGATGATATTGCGGATATCGTCGCGAACTGGACAGGTATCCCGGTCAAGAAGATCACGGAGAGCGATGCGGAGCGCCTGAAGACTCTTGAAGAAGAACTGAAGAAGCGTGTCATCGGTCAGGATGAGGCGGTTACTGCGATTGCGAAAGCGATCAGAAGATCCCGTCTGGGTCTTAAGGACCCGAAGCGTCCGTCCGGATCCTTTATCTTCCTCGGTACCACCGGTGTAGGTAAGACCGAGCTGGCAAAAGCACTGGCCGAGATCATGTTCGGTAATGAGAACGCTCTGATCCGTGTGGATATGTCTGAGTACATGGAGAAGCACGATGTCAGCAAGCTCATCGGTTCGCCGCCGGGCTATGTCGGATACGAAGAGGGCGGCCAGCTCACCGAGAAGGTAAGAAGAATGCCGTATTCGGTAGTGCTTTTTGACGAGATCGAGAAGGCGCATCCGGAGATCTTCAACTCTATGCTGCAGATTCTGGACGATGGCCGTCTGACAGATGGTCAGGGAAGAGTCGTAGACTTTAAGAATACGATCATCATCATGACATCGAATATCGGTGCGAGAATGCTGACCACGTCGGCCGGACGCCATATCGGATTCTCCATTCCGTCAGAAAAGAAGGACGATCCGTTCGCGGATGAGGCCGATTCCGAGAGACTGTATGGCGGCAAGTCCTACAGCGAGGCGAAAGAGGTCGTGATGGAGGAACTGAAGAAGGCATTTAATCCGGAGTTCCTGAACCGTGTGGATGAGATCATCTTCTTCAGAATGCTCGGTAAGCAGTCGATCCTCAAGATCGTGGATCTTCTTACCTCCAGCCTCAGGAAGCGCGTGCAGGAGCTGGGCATCGATATCGAGCTTACAGATGCGGCGAGAGAACTTCTGGCCAAGAAGGGCTACGATCCGCAGTATGGCGCCAGACCGCTGAAGCGTGTGATCCAGTCTATGGTGGAGGATAAGTTCTCCGAGGCACTGCTCGACAGAGTGGTCGAGTCGGGAGCGACAGCCATCGTGGATGTCGAAAACGACGAGATCGTTATCAGAAAGAAGGAAGCGCGTCAGTTGGCGACAGCCGATGCGGAGGAGTAAGAAACGATGGGTTCTGTGTCCGGAAATGAGAATATGATTCATGTCACACTTGCCGAAGAACCGGTGAAGGTCCACTGTCTGTACCCACAGACAGTGGACTTTCTTGCGCCTTACGAAAGTTCGAAGGAGCAGGCGCTGGCTCCGGATCCGATCACTGTAGCAATCGATCCGGAGGAGCTTACGAAGGAACAGGAGAAATCCGACAGAGAGCGGGAAGTGGAAGGGCTTCCTGCCCATATCTGGCCGAAGGATTATCTGGAACAGCTGGCGATCTACCGTAAGATCGCCGATGAGATGCCGAAGAGAAATGTGATATTGTTTCACGGTTCTGTGATCGCGGTCGACGGGCAGGGGTACCTCTTTACGGCGGTGAGCGGGACAGGAAAGTCTACGCATACACGCTTGTGGAGAGAGCATTTCGGGGAGCGTGCCGAGATGATCAACGACGATAAACCCCTGATCCGGATCGAGAAGGGACATGTACTTGCCTACGGCACGCCATGGGACGGGAAGCACCACTTAAGCACGAATAAGGCCGTTCCGCTGAAGGCGATCTGTTTTCTGGATAGAGGGGAGAGAAATGAGATCCATCCGATCGATCCGATGGAGAAGTATCCGACACTTCTTCAGCAGATCTATCGGCCGAAATCTGCGGAAAGTCTGATCTGTACGATGAAACTTGTAGATCTTCTGATGAAGGAAACGAAGTTTTATCATCTGCACTGTAATATGGATAAGGAAGCTTGTGAGGTTGCATGGAACGGAATGAACTAAGTGAACAGAAGCATAACGGGACGGCGGCTTTCGGGATCAGCGGCAGTGTCCTTAAGGTGATTGCGGTCTTCTCGATGCTGATCGACCATGTGGCCGGGCATATCCTGTCCCGGTACGAAAGCCTGAACAAGGTCCTGTTTACGGTTGCGGGGACGAAGTATTCTGTGGTGACGATCCTTCGGAATTTCCCGGGGAGACTGGCCTTTCCTATCTTCTGCTTCCTCCTCGTGGAGGGGTTCCGGCATACCCGGAACCGCACGAAGTATGCGCTGAATTTAGCTGCATTTGCCCTTTGGTCGGAGATCCCGTGGAATCTGCTTCACGGGGGCGCTCCGTGGAACTATAAGTCACAGAATGTGTTCTTTACGCTGCTGTTCGGTCTTCTCGGGATCTGGGCACTGGAATATTTCGAGAAGGAAAAGAGGAAAGCGATCCTGATCACGGTGGGGCTTCTCCTCATAAGTTCTTATGCCCATGCGGACTATGGGGTAAAAGGATACGGGCTGATCCTGGCGATCTACGCACTTCAGAAGAGCAAACTTCTTATGGCGCTGGTGGGATCGGCACTTACTTCCTGGCGGGCGGGTATCGCATTCATCCCGATTTCCCTTTATAATGGTGAACGCGGCTTCATACACGGGGAGGTCATGAAGTATGCTTTCTACGCAATCTATCCGGTACATTTCCTGATCCTGTACCTGATCAAACGGGGAGGTATCTAAGCCGTGAAACGAAGGAAAGGATGCGTTGGCCATAACGCCGGGATGAAACGTGGAACATTTGCAGAATAAGTTCTCTTTCGAAGAATATCTGGCGGAACACGGTACGTTAACATACCGCAATACCGGCACGAGCATGCTTCCCCTCATTAAGCAGAACCGGGACGCATTTACGGTGCGCCGGCTCGAAAAGGGAGAAATGCCGAAGCCGAAGGATGTAGTGCTTTTCCGGAGGTATTCCTCGACCGGTGATGTCAGATATGTCCTGCACCGTGTGTGGAAGAAAACGGGGGATACGTACGTGTGCCTCGGAGACAACTGTGTCAACGCCGAGAGAAATGTCCGCCTCGAGGACATCATGGGGATACTTACCGAGGTCAACCGTAAGGGGAAGATCATCCATATGACCGATTCCGGATATCGCTTCTACGTCTGGTTCTGGGGCGTTACCAGACCGGTCCGCATCTTCTGCAAGAAGTGCAGAATCAAGGCGGTCAGGCTGGCCAAGCGGATATTGCGCAGGGTATAAATTCCTTCTGAAAACCGATCCAACATTCCATTGACAAAAGACAGACACGGTACTACAATAACCTCACAACCTAAAAACGAACATAAATTCGTTATTGTAATGGAAGGAGGAGCCGGATATGGATAATGACCTGGAATATATCTACGACGGGACTTTCGAAGGATTTCTGTGCTGTATTTACGCAAGTTATGTGCGAAGAGAAGTGCCGATGCATATCTATGTAGAAGAGGGACTGCCTCTTCTCGGAGAGACGGCGACATGGATCACGACGAACTGGCAGCAGGCCCAGAGTGTGTACGTGTCGCTGAGCAGGAAGATCGGTATGGAAGCACAGGACATCGTGAAGGAAGTGTTCCTTACACATCTGCCGAATAAGGAGATGCTCCTCTTCCGTTATATCTGCCTGGGCTATAAAGTGGGCCGGGCAGTCATTTCTCCGGAGGATTGGGAAGAAGCGGAGAGAGAAGGCCGGCTCCGTGAGTCGGTGCAGCAGGCAGAACTGGTATTTACGGTGCTTGCCGCGGCAGGGAACTACCGGGCCGAGGTGAAGAATATCGAGGGGAAACTGCGGTTCCGTTCGTATTCCGATGTTATGATCTCCTGCATTACCCCGAGAAACCGGGTGCTCCCGTTCCTGGCGAATTTCTTCGAGAAGAGATTCCTGAACGTGAATTTCCTTCTTTATGATAAGACGCACAAGATGGCGGCGGTACACCGGCAGGAGGGAACGATGGTGACACTTCTGCGGAGCAGCCATCTTCCGGTCCTCTATGACGAGGAGAATGTCTATGAGAACCTGTGGAGATCCTGGTATGACAGCCTTCATATTGAAGTTCCCGAGAACCCGAGATATGCGCTTAATGAGATGCGGACGAGGCTGTGGTGTGAGATCACGGGTGACTGAAGCAGAGACCCCGCTTACGGGATCTCTACTTCGAATCCGGCTTCGACAGGATATGTGGCCGGTTCGGTGCCGTTGATCAAGTAGTAGCAGCCGTCCTCGTCATTGACCCAGTATGAGGGGCACTGGATGACGAGATAGTCTATATCGTCGATCTTTACGTGCGGATATTGCCTGTCATAAGTCATTTCGCCGGTAGCGGGGAAATATGCCGATGTCAGATTCGGAACCTTCGCTGACGGGATCAGGAACATCATGCTGTTGATAGAGTCCAGATAGTCATTGGCGGGCAGACCGAAATCCGCATAGGAATACTGGGAAGTATAGACACGGACCGGGAAGGTTTCCGAGTGGAAAGAGGCCGTCATGGCGTTCGGATCGATGCGGACATATTCGTCGTAAGTGAACGAGCAGTACGCGGAGACGATGTTGACGCGTACAGTATGGATATCCTGATAGAAGAAGGTGGACAGGATATGTCGCATGACACCATTGTCTATATATTCGCAGATGCCCGGGAGGGATTCGGAGACGGTCATCTCTCTTCCAACGTCCGTGATCTCGATTTCCAGAACATACAGATCGAAATCATCCGGAATATCGTAGGTGACGATCGTTCCGCTCTCGCTGACCAGAAGCTCTACGAGATGTACGTCATGACCCTCCACAGAAACTGTCTGATCCAGCTCGATGTGCTTGGCAGGAATAATATCGAGATTTTTCAGCTCCATGTGGTAGCTGTCGATCACGGTACGCTGGACGTAATCATCGGATACGAATTCCAGATCGAAATCCAGATCGATATCTTTCGCCGGGTGATTCCAGAAGAAACGGTTCAGATAGAGATCCCCCGGCGTGTCAAAGGCACGGAGATCTTCGATGACCGTGAGGACCTCACCGGTTCTCCGGTCGGTGATCCGCATATTCGCGAGAGCATAGTATCCTTCCTTCGGATTAAATGGCCCTTCTATTCCGTCGATCCTGAAGAAACCGGTCAGTGCGATCTCGTCGGCGAAGAAGGAGTCGAGAGTCATGCTGATGGAAGAATGGGCACCCGGCTGGGTGATGGATACTTCATGGAGCCGGCCGTTGTCGACCAGAGATTCAAGATCTTCATGCTCTTTCAGCGCATTCTTGATCTCTGGTCTTACGATCAGAAGCTGGGCGTAGGACCCGATGACCGGAACATCTACGACAGATTTAGCGAAGACCACGGAGGAATTGACGCCGATGCCGAGTGAGACCGAGAACGCGACAAATAAAGCCGCGGCGATCTTACCGACCGTGCCGAAACTATGGATCATCTTACGCCTCTTTACCCGGCGTTTGATCCGTTCCATATTCATCTGCTCGGGGAGAGACTTCGCCTCGGCAGATAGAGCAGATAATCTATCTTCTATATTCATCTTCAGTCTCCTTCAAGTTCTGCCTTAAGAATGGCCAGTGCCCTTCGGACCCGGGTTCCGACCGTGCCCATGGGGATCCCGAGCAGATCGGCAATTTCCTGTGTCGTGTGATCACCGAAATACTTCAGGGTGATCACTTCCTTATACTCTTCCGGAAGATGTGAAATCGCGTCGATCAGCTCCATCCGTTCCGTAGAGAAATCCGAGGAAGGCTCGTGGTCGACCATGTATTCCTCGAAACTGCTGTGCCGCTTCATCTTCTTATAATGTGAGCAGCACAGATTCATCAGGATACGCGTGAGCCAGGTCTCGAAGAAGGCTTCCTCTTTCAAGGTGTTCTTCTTGAGATAGCCCTTGTACACAGCTTCGTCCACCATATCCACGGCCATACTCTCACTATAGAAATAAGAGTAGGCGATGGCATACAGTCTGCCACGTATTTTCTCTATTCTGTTAAAGAATTCTTCGTCTTTCACTGCTTTCTGACCGGTCGTTGGTTTTCAATAGTTAGACACATACATGGGGTCGTTTTTTTTCATTAGAAAAAAACTTACGGTTACTATTTTACATGGAAATGGTGGAAAAGATACGGCAAGGCTGAAAATGGGAGAATCAGTTCTCCGATTCCCTCTGGGAAGGAAGCTTATTATTCGACAGGGCGTAGAGAAAATGGAGCGCGAAAGGCAGACTGGTCAGGCAGGTAAGAAGGTCACAGACCGGATAGACGGCTTCGAGTCCGGATATGCCGAATATGCGGGGAAGGATCCAGATCAGTGGGATGAAGTAGACGCCTTGACGGAGGCATGAGAGAAAAGAGGCCTTGAAGCGCTCTCCTGTAGACTGGAAGGTCATATTACACATGACATTGACCGTGAGAAGAGGAAGGATAAAGGCTTCGAGACGGAGCGCCCGTGTGCCGATGGCGATGACTTCGGCATCGTCGATGAACAGAGGCATCAGCTGGGGGGCGAAGAGAAACAGTGGTACAGCAAAGGTAAGCATGACGGCGGTACCGAAGATCCAGGTGAAGAGGAAGGCCGTCTTCATGCGGTCCCATTTCTTCGCGCCGAAGTTAAAGCCCAGGACAGGCTGGTACCCCTGACCGATTCCGAGAATGACACAGAAGATCAGCATGGTGACCTTGGAGAAAATACCCATGGCAGAGAGGGCCGCATCCCCGGCCAGATCGCCGCCCTGCTGGTTCAGAAAGATCGTGGAGAGGCTGGCCAGACCCTGACGGAGAAGCGAGGGAAGACCGGTAAACCAGATGTTTCCGTGGAAAGAAAGACTCTGCGAGAAGTGCCTGATCGTGAGCTTGGCGATGTTCTTCCGAAGAAGGACGGGAATCAGAAGCAGAAGGAAAGAGATACACTGCGATATGAGAGTGGCGATGGCCGCTCCGGCAACTCCCATGTCGAAAACATTGATCAGAAGAGGATCGAGGAAGATGTTGAGCACACCGCCGAATCCGATCCCGATCATGGAGAACACGGCTTTTCCTTCCCAGCGCCACAGGTTATTCAGAACATAGGACCCCATCATGATCGGGGCACCCAGAAGAATGTAGCGGGCATAGAGTTTCGCATAGGGCAGGGCAGTGGGGGTGGAGCCGAGCATATTCATGATCGGTTCGATGAAGATCAATCCCAACACCGTAATCAGACCGCCGATACCCAGAGCAGAGAAGAAACTGGTGGACAGCGCATGGCTGGCCGTGTCTTCATCTTTCGCCCCGAGGGAACGGGAGATGATACTTCCGGAACCCATGCCGAGGGTGAATCCGATCGCCTGGATCAGGGCCATCAGAGAGAAGACCACACTGACGGCACCGGACTGGCTCTTGCCGAGCTGGGAGACGAAATAGGTATCTGCTGTGTTATAGATACCTGTCACGAGCATGCTGACGGTTGTCGGAACAGCGAGCTTCAGAATAAGAGGACGAACCGGAGCCTCGGTCATCTTCTTGAACTGTTTCTGGTCGACTGCGGATCTACCCATGGTCAGGATGCCTTTCGAAATGTATCAGAAATAATCAGAGCAGGAAGCTCAAGCCGGCAAGCACGCCATACGAAATAAGCGTAACGACTGTCGCGGCGATCAGTACACCGATAATGGCGGCAAGAAGCGCCTTCTTGAAAGGCACTTCGCAGACAGCGGCGATGCCGCTTCCGGTCCATGCACCGGTCCCGGGAAGAGGGATGGCGATAAATCCGACCAAAGTCCAGAATGCCGTATTTCCGGCTTTCTCCACTTTCTTGGCGAACTTGTTCTCGCAGAAATCCACGATCTTCTTCAGCTTCGGATATTTTCTCATCCAGTCGAAGACTTTGCGGACGAAGAGCAGAATGAACGGGACAGGAAGAAGGTTCCCGACTACTGCCGTGAGAAAAGCCACATACCAGGGCAGACCGAAACCTGCGGCATAGGGGATACTTCCACGTAGTTCGACAACGGGGATCATAGAGATCAAAAATACATAGGCTGCCTTACTGAGCATCGATAATTCTCCTTTATATTCCACGGCCGAAGTACATCTGCCGCTACTCTTTTACACAAACGGCATTAGGATACCACATTGACAGGGTTTCCGCAAAGATAGGAGTGAAGGTTAGATGAAGCGACATCGATCAGACGAAGTCGTGTCTCCTTCGGAGCCCAGGCAATGTGTGGAGTCAGGATCGTATTCGGCGCCGAAAGCAGGGGATTCGTCTCACGTATCGGCTCGATACTGACAACGTCGGCACCGAGTGCGGCGACCTTGCCGGAATGAAGTGCATCTGCGACAGCCTTCTCGTCGAGGACCGGTCCGCGTGAAGTATTCAGAAGGATCACACCATCTTTCATTTTCGAGATTGTCTCGGAATTGACAAGTCCGGTCGTCTCGGAAGTCAGCGGGCAATGGAAGGAGAGGATATCCGATTCTTTCCATAACGTCTCTTCGTCGACGAAGGTCACCTGGGGATCTGCACGGCGCATCTCATCCGTGATCTCAGAACGGCGGCAGGCCAGAACACGCATACCCAGCGCGGAAGCGATGCGGCTTACGCGGGAGGCGATCTTCCCGAATCCGAATAATCCGATGGTCTTGCCCCACAGCTCCGTAAGGTTACCGTCCCAGAAACAGAAATCCCTGTTCTTCGTCCAGACGCCCTGGTGGACCAGATCACTATGGTGACCGGCTTTCCCGGCGATCTCCAGAAGAAGCGCGATGGTCATCTGGGCGGTGGCGAAAGTAGCATACTCCGGAATATTGGTGACGGTAATGCCGTGATTTCTGCAGTACTCCACATCGACGACATTAAAGCCGGTCGAGAGACAGCCGATGTAGCGGAGATCCGGAAGCTTCTCCAGGACCTCTTTCGGGAAACAGGTCTTATTCGTCAGGCAGAGGGAAACACCGGAAAGCCTTCTGAAGATCTCATCGGGTGCGGTATAGTCATAGACATGAAGTTCTCCGAGCGCTTCGAAAGGAGCCCAGGAGATATCCCCCGGGTTGGTGGTGTATCCGTCAAGAATTACGATCTTCAAGAATTCTTCTCCTTGATATATTTATCAATAGATACGGCCGCCTTCTTTCCTGCTCCCATGGCAAGGATGACCGTGGCCGCGCCGGTGACTGCATCACCGCCGGCAAATACACCCGGACGGGTAGTGGCCATGTTCTCGTCTGCGACCAGACATCCACGGGAGGTCGCATCAAGACCTTCCGTTGTACTGCGGATCAAGGGGTTCGGAGAAGTGCCGATGGACATGATGACCGTATCTACTTCGATCTCGTGTTCCGATCCGGAGATGGCAACCGGTCTTCTTCTTCCGCTCGCGTCCGGTTCACCCAGTTCCATGGAGATGACCTCGATGGAACGTACTTCACCATTTTCACCGCCGAGAATGCGTGTCGGATTATTCAGGCACATAAACTCGATGCCCTCTTCCTTCGCGTGATGGACTTCTTCGGCACGGGCCGGCATCTCGTCTTCGGAACGGCGGTAAACGATATAGACATGCTCTGCGCCGAGACGCTTCGCAGTACGTGCCGCATCCATGGCCACGTTACCACCGCCGACAACGGCGACAGAGTGGCTCTTACGGATCGGTGTATCGTAATTGTCCAGATAAGCCTTCATGAGATTGACTCGTGTCAGGTATTCGTTGGCAGAGTATACGCCGATCAGGGATTCACCCTCGATCCCCATGAAAGAAGGAAGTCCGGCACCGGAACCGATAAAGACGGCCTCGTAGCCTTCCTCGAAGATCTCATCGATGGTCATGGTCTTGCCGATGACGAAGTTCGTCCGTACTTCTACACCGAGAGACTGGAGGTTCTCGACCTCTCTCTGGACGATGGCCTTCGGGAGACGGAATTCCGGGATACCATATACCAGTACACCGCCTGCCTTATGAAAAGCTTCGAAGATCGTTACTTCGTAGCCGAGCCGGGCAAGATCGCCGGCGCAGGTGAGACCGGACGGACCGGATCCGATGACCGCAACGCGGTGACCGTTCTTCTCGATTGCCGGAGTATCTTCCGTGACGTGTGCCATGTGATAATCTGCAACGAAACGTTCGAGACGGCCGATGCCGACACTCTCACCCTTCGCGCCACGGACGCACTTGCTCTCGCACTGGGTCTCCTGGGTGCATACACGACCGCATACTGCCGGCAGGCAGTTCGTCGATGTAATGATCTTATAGGCTTCTTCGTAATTGCCATCTACGATCTGCGCGATGAAATCCGGGATCCTGACGTTTACCGGGCATCCGCTTGTGCACGGACGGTTCTTGCAGTTGAGGCATCTTGCCGCCTCTTCCTTCGCCATTTCTTCTGTATAGCCGAGGGCTACCTCGTCGAAATTCCGGTTACGGATATTCGGATCCTGCTCCGGCATAGGTGTCTTAGTAAGAGAAAGATTCGCCATATTACTTGTCCTCCTTAACTGCTTCGTCAGCCGATGCAAGCATACGGCAGGGATGGGAGGCGCTCTCACGCTCCTGGGCTTTATAGTATGCGTTTCTGCGCATCAGTTCATCGAAATCAACTTCGTGTCCATCGAAGTCCGGTCCGTCCACACAGGCGAAACGGATCTTGCCGCCAACGGTCACACGGCATCCACCGCACATTCCCGTTCCGTCGATCATGATCGGGTTTAAGCTTACAAGTGTCTTGATTCCGTAAGGACGTGTCACCTCGGCGAGAAACTTCATCATCGGGATCGGTCCGATCGCGATGACCAGATCGTACTTATTACCGGCGTCGATCAGGGACTGGAGCTTATTGGTAACGAAGCCTTTCTCACCGTAGGAACCGTCGTCGGTGGTGACATAGAGGTTGTCACTTACGGCGCGCATCTCGTCTTCCAGGATCACGATATCTTTATTGCGGAATCCGGCGATCATATCCACATGGGCACCGGCGTTATGCAGTGCTTTTGCCGAAGGATAGGCAATCGCGCAGCCGACGCCACCGCCAACGACGCAGACGTTCTTGTACCCTTCAATCTCCGTGGCATTTCCCAGAGGACCGACGAAATCGGAGATATAGTCGCCCTCGTTCTTCTTGGCCAGAGCGATAGTCGAAGTACCGACTGCCTGGAAGATGATCGTGACGGTACCCTTCTCGGGATCCGTATCGGCAATCGTCAATGGGATACGCTCTCCGTATTCATCGATGCGGAAGATGATGAACTGGCCGGCGCGGGCCTTCTTCGCGATATAGGGCGCCTCAATATCCATCAGCGTGACGGCTTCATTAAGCTGTCTTTTGGAAACGATCTTAAACATAAATACCCACCCTTTCGAAATACTTCGGCTTCCGGGCATCTGTGCCGGCGAAGTATTCCTCAAATGAAAATCATATCCTAATTTAATACCACAAGGAAATGAAAATCAATAATCATCCTTATATTTGGAAAAAGAATGGCGAAAAGAAGCAAAAAATGCTAGACTATTTCTGACTTATACTCTAATGCTTGTGGAGGGGTTCATGCTTCGAGTTAAGAAGTTGACGAAGAAATTCGGCAGGAAATATGCGAACGAGAATGTTAATCTCGCCTTAGATTCCGGTGAGATCGGTGTCCTTCTCGGGCCAAACGGTGCCGGAAAATCCACCACGATGAAGTGTATCCTCGGGCTTTTGAGCTTCGATGGAGAGGTGACTGTCGGAGGGAAACCGGTCCGTTCGGTGGAAGCGAAGAAGATCCTGGGATATGTTCCGGAGACTCCGGCACTCTACCCGATGCTGACAGTAAGAGAACACTTCGAGTTTATTACCCGTGCCTATCATCTGAATTCGGAGAAGGCGCGTGAGTATGCGAAAGAACTGATAGAACGTTTCCGGCTGACCGAAGTGCTGGATTACTACTGTAAGGATCTGTCGAAAGGCATGCAGCAGAAGGTCTCGATCATCTGTGCATTGCTCCCGCACCCGAAGCTTCTGCTTCTGGACGAACCGATGATGGGACTGGATCCCCATGCGATCAAAGAACTGCGTGTCATGATCTCGGAACTGGCAGAAGAGGGTGTGGCGATACTGATCTCGACCCACTTGATCTCGACCGTGGAGGGGATCTGGAATAAAGCCTACATTATGCGTAAGGGACAGATCCTTTCGAGTCACAAGAAGGAAGAAATGGTCGGCATCTGGGCCGAATCTCTCGAGAGGATATTCTTCGCAGAGACAGAATCCTACGATTCTGTCTGGCAGACACCTTCGCCGGCGAAAACTCCGGCGAAGCACACGAATACAGTGAGCCGCCCGAATACGTCGAAGAAGAAGAAAGCTACCAATAAGAAAAAGAAGAAATAGCATGGATGCGTGTTTGTATGTAATCATTCAGCAGTGGAAGAATGACTTCCGCAAGAAGAAAAAGCAGCCGCCGTTCTGGATCGGTGTGTTGCTTGTTTCGCTGTACCTTGTGTACTGTGTCGTGCAGATGGTGCTTCGTCTCGGCAAGTCTTCATCGATGACGGATGGAACGGTCAAGTTCCAGTCACTTTCCACTGTAGCATTCCTTTTCGTTTCTTTCGTGGTCCTTCTTCTGGGTATTGTGAAGGGAAATAACTGGTTTACCCGAGCGGATATCAATCTCATGTTCGTCTCTCCCATATCGCCGACGCAGGAACTTCTCTACGGTATGTTAAGAAGGCTGATCGTCAGCGTTCCGGTCACTCTGATCCTTATCACCCAGTTTCCGAATATCCACTACTATTTCCATGTCTCTGCCGTTGATCTGCTGATCATGCTCCTGACATGGCTGCTTCTGATATTCACGATCACGGTCGTTTCCATTGCTCTGTATTCTGCGACCGCCATGCACCCGCGTATCCGCAGGCTGATCCTTGTTGCGATGTTTTTCTGTGGCGGTACGGTGATCCTGGGTGCTGTCGTTGCACTGTGGCGCAGTGGCGCGAGTATGAGCGGCGTAAATTCTTTTCTGACCGACCCGGCGCTCCATGTCGTTCCTTTCGGCGGGTGGGCGGCCGGATTCCTTGTGAATATGATGTCCGGTCAGGTATATACGGCCATTATCTATCTGGCTCTTCTGCTGGTCATGCCGGTCGTGGGCATGGCCCTGATCGTTCTGAACAGTTCTGACTATTATGAAGAAGTACTTGCATCTATCGGACATGGATACGGTATCCTGCACGAATCCGAACAGGATGCTGCCGCCGGGCATATCCACCGCAGAAGAAAGACGCACCTGTTCGGGTTAAGTTCCGGAGAAGTGGCTCTTATGCAGCGCCGGATCACGGAACAGAGCAAGGGTACTTTCCTGCTTCTGGACCGGATCTCGGTCATCATGTTCGGTGTGGCCACTTTCCTCGGTGCCGTGATGCACGTGTTTATGAGGAAGGGCATGTATCCGTTCATCATGGAAGTAATCACGCTGGCGGTGCTGAGCTATATGAGTATTTTCACGCTTCCTGCAGAGAAATTCGTAGAAGAACTTCAGAAACCGTTTATCTTCCTTATGCCGGGAAGACCGGTCAAGAAACTCCTGTTCGCATCGGCAGCGCCGATGCTCAAATGCCTGATGGAGAGTGCCATCTGTCTTACGATCGTGGCAGCCTTCTCGAATCTGCCGGCTTCGTTCGTGTTCTATGGTGCGATGTTCCAGTCTTCGGCGATCCTGCTTTATTGTGCGGCTTATGTCGCATCCGTCCGGACTTTAGGGCTGAACCACTCTGAATTCTCAAGGAAAGCCCTTGCCATGGCAGTCGTGTCGGCAATATTCATGTTTGAGATGTCTCTCGGAATCAACGTCGGTCATGAGCTTTATGTAGCCTCGACGACGATCTTCGTCATTGTTTTCCTGTTCCTGGCGGTATGTAATCTTATTGCTGCCATGGTGTTCTTCTCCAGCGCCAAGAGTATCCTCGAATACTGGGACTAAACGGGGGATATGGGGATGAGACCTGCTGCTAAACGTATTCTGGCTGTTGTTCTGGCCGCTGCGATGGTGTGTCCGCTTGCATCCTGTAGAAGAAAGAAGAAACCTCAGAAAACGATCATCCAGGAATCAGATCCCTATTTCGATGCGCATGTAACGGAACTGGATATTCCGCTGGAATCAGAGTCGGACAAAACTATTTCGTACAAGGGTATTTCAGATGAAGAATTTATCGGAGACAAGATCGTTGCACCGTATTCTGTGTCCTACGAAATACCGGAAGATATATGGGATGCGTTTGATGAGGAGGACCTGACACAAGAAGAAATAGAGAATGTGATGCGGTATATAGATGAATTCTACGTCAATGGTGTGGCAATCTTCAATCTGAATGGAGAACTGCTCTCTACTATAGAAATCGGCGATGAGTATCAGGTGGCCTGCATAGGAGAAGGAAGAGATGGAAGTATTCTGATGGTGCAGGTCGTTTATATTTATTCCGAAAGCGAAGATATGAATAATACCCAATACACTCTCTGCAAATACGACGACGAAGGAAATCAGATATTTAATATACATATTCCGGATGCCATGGACTTCTATCCGAATTACGTCTGTGAATTGGATAACGGCATGTTTGCCCTATCAAGCAACGGTGCACTTTTCGTGATGACAGACGATGGGAAAGAAGTCGGGCTGGTAGAAAATGACGAGATACAGGGAACACTTTTCCCGTGTGGTGAAGAACTGTATGCGTCTGTGATGAGATCTGATCCGGAGACTTCCCTGTTTGGCAGTTATCTGGTGAAGGTTGATCTGGAAAAGGTAGATCTTACAAATGCGAACATCCGGTTGGAAGGCGTCTATACTATCTGCCCGGATGGAAAGGATGGCGGTATCGTCATCACCGCATCCGGAATGGAACATCTGGATCTACATAGCGGAAAACTAAGTGAAGTCCTGAAATGGGACAGCACAGATGTAAACTACAGTAACATCACTAGTATCCGCATGTATTCGGAGGATCATGTTGCCTTCATGAGAGAAGTGTGGAAAGCCGAAGATGAGAGCGGCGAATGGAACGAACGTGTCTATATTTCCGAACTTAGAAGGGCACAGTCAAATCCGCATGCCGGGAAGACTTATATTGAGCTGGGCATGACAGGAGCACCGGGCTACGCACTTGTGGATTATATCAACTCTTATAATGCAGAGCCGGGCAACAAGGCAAGGATCCGTATCCGTGATTATGCTGTAAACACCGGAGAAATGGTCTCTCTTACAGATGTGAATGCTGCTTCTGAGAAGATGTATCAGGACATTCTTTCCGGTACGGGTCCGGATATTCTTGTGGATTTTTCCGGATACAGCCAGTTTAATTCCGAAGATGTTCTGGTGGATCTGAACACATTTATTGACGGGGAGAACGGACTGAACCGCGAGGAGTATTTCGATAATGTGCTGTCTGCTTTTGAGACGAGGGACAAACTTTTCCATGTTCCGATCTGTTTTGATATACGTGGACTTCTGGGGAATATGAAAATGGTCGGTTCACGCTCAGGCTGGACATACCCGGAGTTTTCTCATATCGCTGAGAATCTGGATCCGGAAGTGATGGTTCTTACGCCAATGACCTACGGGCTTCTTCTGGAATCACTTCTGTCCTGTGCGATGAATAACTTTGTGGATTATGAGAAAAAAGAGGTGTTCTTTGACGGAGATGAATTCCGGCAGCTGCTGCAGATCGTAAAGGAATATGGTTCCGAGAATGTGGAGATGCCGGTTATTCCGGAAGGAGAAGAGTTCTTCGAGTCGGGATATTATTATTTTCCGAATTATAATGATGTCGAGATGATGGAAGCGGGAATGCTGGCCCTCATGGATACATACGTTTACAGACTCGAACAATATGCAATCAATTCCTCGATTTTAAATGGCAGAGTCGTGTATGTCGGGATGCCGTCTCCGGACGGAACCGGCATGATGGCAGCGCCTATGCTGACGATGGCGATCTCTGCTTTCTCGGACAGCAAAGAGGAAGCCTGGGATTTCATCCGGCGCATGTTCGATGAAGATTCCCAGTATGAATATACGACATCGTATACATCTATTCCTTTGAACCGGAAGGCGTTTGACAGAGCCAACGAGGCTGCGGTCAGACAGAGTGAGTGGGAATATAAGCAGTACGAGGAGAATGCACTGCGGTATGGAGTGGATGTGGCTGAAATGCCGATCCGCATCACTTCCGAGCATGTAGAAGGATTCCTGGGGCTGGTGGAAAGCGTCAGTACGATCGTGTCGGTCGATCCTGCGGTACTGGCTATTATACAGGAAGAAGCGGCCGGCTATTTCGCGGATCAGAAGAGTCTGGATGACGTGTGCCGGAACATCCAGAACCGCACGACGACCATCGTAAACGAGAGAAAATAGCAGAAACCGCACTATATTACAAATCTTTCATTTTTCCAACCGTAGAATATATATAATAAAATCGATAAGAACTCCACGGAGGTATGTTTATGAAGAAGTGTGTGCGGAATGTATTGGCACTGGTTTTGTCAGTGGCCATGATCCTTCCTCTTGCCGCATGTAATAAAGGCAAGAAAAAGGGCGGAAAGCAGAAGGTGGTCGCAGAAGACGACCCGTATTTTACGGCAACGGAGATCCCGATCGACCTGGATGTCGACAAGTCGAAGAAAGTCAACTACCAGGAGATCTATAATACCCAGTTGGCCGGGAATAGACTGATTGGAACCTATACGATCGATTATGAAATGCCTGAGGAAGTATCCAATAAGATAGAGGATCTGTATATGAATATGAAAGAGGGCGAAGAAATGGAGATCTATGAGCAGATCGAAGCCATTTACTCCGAGTATTCTTCTACGGGTCTTATCATGTTCGACATGGAAGGTAATATCATTAAGAAGTCTACGGGCGATATGACAACAAATTACACCAGTGGAATCACGCCCCTTTCGGATGGAACCTTCGTGGCACTTGCTTACTCATACGATATGGGCGAGTGTAAGGAATTCTTCACGATTCATTTCCTTGATGAAAACCTGGAAAAAACAAAAGAGATCAAATTGGATTCCGAAATCGAAGAAGCGTGGGGAGGCACGCTCTACCCGCTGGATAACGGTAACTTTATCTTCGCGACATATGGTTCGATCTGCGTCATTGACAAGGACGGCAAACTCCTTGGTAAAGATTCCGTTCAGGATATGGATGCCAGTACGATCTATAAAGTTGATGGCAAATATTACGTGAGCCTGTGGCATTATGACGAGATGGCCGGGACATCCAAGATCACACTTAATGAGATCGATATCAATACCGGTAAGATCAGCACTGACGGAAAGAAAGCCAGCAACATGCTTTGGGGCGTGAAGGAAAAAGACGGCGAATACTACTATTGTGGGTCGAACGGCATTGAGAAGATCGATATTTTCGACAGCAAGAAGGAAAGAGAGATGCTCCTGGAGTGGAACTGGACAGATGTGAACCACTCGAATATAGATGGTTCTTCTTTAAATATCGTTTCGGAAGACGAAATCTATTTCCTCAAGACGACATACGAAGAAAGTGATGATCCGAGCGTGAAGTACAGCGGCTCCAAGACTTCACTGGTCAAGCTTGAGCGGGAAAAGAAGAATCCGCATGCCGGTAAGACGATCCTCCAGATCGGTGCGATGAATCTGTATGACAACAAGTTCATGGACTATATCGTTTCCTATAATACAGATAAGAGCAACAAATGCAGAATCCTTGTGAAGGATTATTCTGAGGACATGTATTCCGAAGAGGGAGACTACACGAAAGCCACTAAGGAAATGGCAGATAAGGTGTATCTTGAGATGATCGCCGGAGAAGGTCCGGATATTCTTCTGAATTTCTCTTCGTTCAGCCAGTTTAACAATGAAGACGTCCTCCTGGATCTCAATACCCTGATCGACGGAGAGAACGGGTTCAACCGGGATGACTATTTCGATAATGTGCTGAGGGCTTTCGAGACGAAGGGTAAGATGTATCAGATCCCGGTATGTGTGGATATCCACGGATTCCTTGCTAACCGTGATTTCGTCGGTGACAGAACATCGTGGAATTATGATGATTTCATGCAGATCGGCAAATCCCTTCCGGAGGATGTATCCATGATGGAAGAAACGACCTGCGCAAGTCTTCTGGAAAGCCTGATCAGTGTGTCCGGAGATACATTCATCGACTATGAGAATAAGAAGGTCAACTTCGACAGTGAGGAGTTCAGACAAGCACTTGAAATCGCAAAGACATTCGGAGTGCTTCATCTGTCGATGGATGATGGTGGCTACGTGGTTTATGACGGCATGATGGACGGCGGAGAATACGTCGATCCGATCGAGAAAGTCAAGAACGGCATGATGGCCATGACTTCCGTGTATTTCTACAGCCTGCAGCAGTATGCACAGTATTATTCCGCACTGAAAGAAAAGAGTGTATTCCTGGGTGCTCCGGCGCCGGAGTCTTCCGGTATGTCGGCACAGCCGATGATGACACTTGCCATCGCGAAGTCCTGCTCCGCGCAGGATGAGGCATGGGACTTCATCCGCTTCATGTTCGAAGAGGATCAGCAGATCTCTTATGCATATAGCTTCTATTCTGTACCGATCCTGCGTTCGGCACTGGAAGAGAAGAATAAGAAGGACATCAAGCAGTTCGAAGAAGAGAAGGAGAACGTGAAGCAGTGGGATCCGGAGTACTTCGAGAATTACTACAACTTTGACCTGAATCAGGAAATGGCAGATGGCTTCATTAAGCTTATTGAGGGTGTCCGCACGATTACGAGCACGGACCCGGGCATCATGATGATCGTCAATGAAGAGGCGCCCGGTTTCTTCGAGAACCAGAGATCGGCAGAAGATGTCTGCAAGAACATCCAGAACCGTGCCACTACACTTCTCCACGAGAGGTGATCACGTCCTCGGATGGCTTGGTGACGGAACTGTCACTTTACGGTCACTTGAAAGTCATACCCGGATGAGAAAATGAACATGTCGAAAGGGAAAGACAACCTCCAATACCCCCTCTCCCGGACGACAGATAGCAAAGAACCTTTTACTATCTTCTATTTACTTTCATACCCCGGGAGCGAGGCCCACCCCCCTCGCTCCCACCCCTCCTCAAAAAAGAAGAGAATCTTAATACGATCACTACACAGTATGGTAGAATAAATCTGTTACTAGGCTGTGCGTACATATGAAGGAAAACCAATGGCAACACACGAATATAATCCTGAAGAGGTAAAGAAGAGACGAATCAGAGGCAGAAGGAAAAGAGCCCTTCGCGAATGGTTCGTCTTTACCGGTTATCTGACACCGAGCCTCCTCGGGGTTTTACTTTTCTTCTTCGGACCGATGCTGATCGTGCTGGTCCAGTCTTTCCAGAGAAGTGCAACCAATACCGAATTCGTAGGATTTGAGAATTATGTGCACGTATGGAATAACAAGGCTTTCCGCACGGCTTCGGTCAATACTCTGATATTCGCCGGCCTGGCCGTGCCGCTGGCCGTACTTCTTTCCCTGCTTCTGGCGCTGCTTCTCAGCTCGAAGATCCCGGGAAAGAGCGTCTTCCGCAGCATCATGCTCAACCCTATGATGGTTCCGGTCGCATCGATCGTTCTGATCTGGCAGGTCATGTTCAGCTATAACGGTGCATTGAACACCTACCTGGGCTGGTTCGGGATCGATAAACTGGACTGGATGAAATCGAACTGGTCGAGACTGGTTATCCTGATATTGTTCCTGTGGAAGAACCTCGGATACAATATGGTGCTCTTTATCTCCGCGATCTCGGCCGTTCCTTCCGAGCAGCTTGAGTCGGCGAAGATGGACGGAGCCGGAGCCGTGAGACGATTCTTCTCTATTAAGCTCCCTTATCTGTGGCCGACGATCTTCTTCGTCGGGATCATGTCCCTCATTAACTCCTTTAAGATCTTCCGTGAAGTCTATCTTCTTGCCGGAGACTATCCTTACGATGCACTCTACATGCTTCAGAACTTCATGAACAACATGTTCTCGCATCTGGATAATGCGAAACTGACCGCAGCGGCGATCATCATGTGTATCGCCATGATCATCATTGTCGGTATCCTCTTCATTGCAGAGAACCGGCTCGGAAGAGATACGGAGGAGTAAAGATGAAAAAGAGAAACGAAATTACTCCGCTTCAGCCGATCTCCACTCCGGCGACCGAAGAGACCCACGATCACGGTTCGATCCGTGACATCGAAGAGGTCGAGATCGTCCGTCTTTCCGATGAAGAACTGGAAGCCCTACACGAGAAGGGAAGAGCCGATGCCAAACGCCGTATGCGCGTAAGGACTGTGGCGGAACGCTTCTGGGTGACACTCGGTGTGATCCTTGCTCTTGCCGTGGCAGTCTTCGCGCTGATGCCGATCGTACTGACGATCCTCGATTCTTTCATGTCGACGGATGAGATTAAGACCAACTACAGCGCAGTCTATAACAGTTTGTCCTCTGCTTCTGCCGAGACGAAGACATACCTGTCCTCGACACCGAAGCTGAAGATGATTCCGGACTTTGTATCGTTCAGCCAGTATAAGACGCTACTGTTCCTGAGCCCGACATATCTTCTGAAGTTCTGGAACTCCGTGGCACTGGTCGTACCGATCGTACTCGGGCAGATCATGATAGGATGCCTCGCTTCTTACAGCTTCTCCAGATACAGAAGAAAGAGAAGAGAAGTTCTGTTCTTCTCCTACGTTATCCTGATGCTGATGCCCTTCCAGGTCACACTGGTTCCGAACTATCTTATCGCCAAGAACCTGGGGATCTATAACACGTGGTGGGCGATCATCCTGCCGGGTGTATTCTCTACCTTCAGTATCTTCCTTCTAAGTAAATATATGCGCCAGATCCCGTCTTCGTATATTGAAGCGGCCAAATTGGACGGCGCGAATGAATGGAACATATTCACGAAGATCTCACTTCCGATGTGTAAGAGTGCGATCTACGCGATGGCTATATTGCTGTTCATCGATTACTGGAACATGGTTGAACAGCCCCTGATCCTTCTTGAAGATGCGGGTAAGCAGCCGCTGTCCGTATTCTTAAGTCAGATCAATGCATCGGAGGTGGGTGTCGCGTTCGCCGCTTCGTTCATCTTCATGGTTCCACCGCTGCTCATATTCTTATATGGTGAGCAGTATCTGGTAGAAGGTATCTCCCGCTCGGGAATCAAATAAGTTTCGAAGGTATTTCGAAGGAGGTTTACTAAAATGTCTGAGGAGAAAAAGACAAGAAAGAATAAGAAATGGATCGTGAAAGCGTTGATCGCTTTTCTGATCGTAATGGGGATCCTGACGTTCTTCTCGAATACCATTATGAACATGACCCTCACGCAGGTCAGCACGCAGCAGATCTACAGTGCGACACTAAGCTCGATCACAAGAGCACAGGGAACCGTGCGGACGAATCAGGAGAAGAGTATTAAAGCTCCGGGTCAGATCACGATCGGTGAGATCGATACCTACCTTTATGCCTTTGTAGACGAGGGGCAGGTTCTGGCGACGATCAGCCTTCCGGAAGAAAGAGAAGATCTGGAAACCGCGAAGAAGAATCTTGCTGATCTTGAGAAAGAGATGGAATACATTGAACGTAAGCCTTCGGAGGGCAGCGACTACTACGATCTGGAGATGGCAGTCGTCGATGCGGAGAAGGCAGTAGAGGATGCGGAGAAAACACTGGAAGCGGCCAGAAACAAGGATGACGCGATTGCAACTGTGAAAGATGAGATCGCCAATCTGCAGAGCGAAATCGCGCAGCTCGAGAAAGATAAGAATTCCCTTGAAGAGCAGAAATATAATGCAGAAGAGAAAAGGGACGGATTCCCGGATCAGATTGCCATGCTCCAGGAAGCACTGGATACAGCGAATGCGACGCTTCAAGCATGTATCACGGATCCGGCCGATCCGGAGTTTTCCCAGGAAGCGATCGATTCAGCCAATCAGGCTGTGACCGATGCCCAGCAGGCACTCGACAATGCGAACCAGGAATATGAGAATGCGAAATCAGCAGTGACAGAGATCGCCAATGCCATTATTGATAAGGATTCTGCTATCTCATCGAAGAATGATGAACTTACGACAAAACAGGGGGATCTTACCAATTACGAAGCAATCACCACCGTGGAAGCTGCGGAACGCTCGCTTTCGGATGCGAAGCATAACCTGACTGTTGCAAGGAAGACTCTTTCCGATGCGAAGACCAATGCCGGTATCAGCAATGACCAGAAGGAAGATGAATGGGAAGGCAAACTGAAGCAGAAGGAAGAGTATGAGAAAGAGATCAAACGTCTGGAAGAATACTATGCCGTCACGGAGATCACTGCGCCGATCTCCGGTATGGTTACGGCAGTCAACGTAACAAGAAACGCGGAATGCATGAAGGATGAAGTCATGTTCACGATTGCGGATCTGAATTCCGGATACTTTATCGAGTGCTCGATCGCGAAGAAGGATGCGGAAGGTATGCAGATCGGCTCCGAAGTCAAGACGGACTACTGTGACAGTGCTTTTGTAGAATCGATACGGCCGGACCCGATGGATCCTATGAATTCCAGTATCGTACGTATTACAGTGACCGGTGACTGGCTGACCCCTGGTGCGACGGTGGTCAACTGCACGATCTCGACCTCGAACCGCTCTTATGAGAATGTTGTACCGAAGGGTGCCGTCCAGCAGGATACAGAAGGATATTTCATCTATATCCTGGTTACGAAGAACAGCCCGCTCGGTGAACGTTACATCGCAAGAAAAGTGCCGGTAAAGGTCCTGGCGGAAGATGCAACATCCTGTGCGATCGAAGGCGCGGGAATCAGCTATGCGTACTGCATCGTACGTTCCGGAAAACCGATCACCAATGGTGAGCAGGTCCGTCTGGCACAAGGAGAAACCAACTAATGGAACTTGGTCAGAAGATTAAAAAGTTCATAAAGAGAAAATGGGGCGACATCTGCCGCAGATCCCACTACATCCTGATGGGGATCCCGTTTGTTCTGGTGATCGGAGGGATCGTACTCTCTGTCGCCTCTGTTGTCCGGATCAATCAGGTGCTCGACGGACAGACGCTGCAGTATGCGGCAGAGCGTTTCGAGACGAAGTCTCATCCGTACCGTCATCTGACCATACTGGGTCCGGGTGAGATCCAGGGTGATGGTTCTGCGCCGAGAAAGACGCCGGACGGTCTGGATATCGAGAAGGTCCAGCAGATCCACGACGGATTGGATCTGATCGAAGCCTCAACGACCACGAAGGGATCCAAAGATCAGAAGAAATCCGACGCTGTCGTCAATCTCTGGAAAGACTGCTATTCTGCCACCGCCACGTATTCGGCACAGGGTTATATGGACAAGACGCCGACGGGTTCGGTGGATAAGTGCGAAGTGGTGGGTGTAGGTGGAGACTACCATGTCGTTCACCCGTTCCGCTACGAAAGCGGCGGTTTCCTTCCGGATGAGAACGGAGTCGGTGACAGGTATTCGATCGTTCTGAATACCCAGCTGGCCTGGAATCTCTTCCACTCCTACCAGATACTCGGCGCTTTTGTCGAGATACGCGGAACCACATATCAGGTGGTCGGTGTGGTGAATGAGGGATCGGATGCGATCGCAGAGACCACGGGAGTTACGCAGCCGCGTGCCTATATCCAGTTCTCGCAGCTGGCGCTTCTTGCTAACGATTCCCTTACTCCGTCTACTTCGCCGGAGATGGAAGGCTTCGTGAAGGTGGAGGATCTTGCGATCACGTGCTATGAGGCACTCCTTACCGATCCAATCAAAGAGATCGCATGTAATGACCTGGTACAGGCGCTGTCCGATAAAATCGGATATTCGGCAGACAGTTCTCCGCTTCTGATCATCAACAACACGGACCGGTTCAATGTGATCCGGCTGTGGAAGAAATACTTCCCGCTGAAGAATGCCTATCCGGGAGGAGACGGGATCCAGGTGCCATACTACGAACGTTCTGCCCGTGTGGCTGAACAGTATGTGGTCTTCTGGGCAGAGGCTCTGATATGCGGGATCGTCCTGATCCTTGCCGGTATGTGCAATATCTATGCGATCTTCCATGGACGGCATACGAAGCATGAACTGGAAGAAGAACTGGATGATGACAATGACATCAGTTACCTGGACTAGAAAGAGACATAGCCATAACGAGCTCCTAGTCAAGCCCGTACTCTCCATTAGCCACCGGAGAGGACGGGCTTTTGCCGTTTCATGTATTCTTGCGTTTACGATGCTGTGCGGACTTGTGTCCGGCTGCCGGCCGAAAACCGAGAAAGAGACCAGGACGATCCTGGCTCTGGATACCTATGTGACGATCACGGCAGAAGGACGAGACGCCATAAAGGCAGTGGCAGACGCTTCTTCGTACATCATGGAAATGGAAGAAAAGTTCTCCAGAAAGAAGAAAGAAAGTGAGATCTCGAAGCTAAATGCCTCCTCGGAGAGTGCTCCGGTAGAATTGTCTCCGGAGACGTATGCGGTCCTGGAGACGGCGATCTTGTATTCGGAGAAGACACAGGGCCTCTTCGATCCGACGATCGCACCGGTCATGGACCTGTGGGGCTTCGGCACGGATCCGCATGTGCCGGAAGGAAAGGAAATCGAGAAGACGCTGGAACAGGTCGATTACAGGAAGGTGCATCTGATTTCCGGGAACCGGGCGTATGTGGATGAGGGCACGCAAGTGGACCTGGGCGGTGCCGCCAAGGGCGCGATCGCGGCCGAACTGATGAAACGGGTGCGCGGATATTCGGTCACGAAGGTGATACTGGACCTCGGAGGAAATGTCTGTGCCTGGTCGAAATCCGGGACGCTCAACATCGGAATCGTTTCCCCGTCGGAGCCGTCAGATCTCTGCTGTATCTACACTCTTTCGAAGGACCGGGAAATGTCCGTGATCACCAGTGGTGCCTATGAACGGTACTTCGAAGAGGCAGGGGTGAGGTACGGGCACATCATGGACCCGGAAACCGGACGCCCGGTCAAGACGGATATCCTGTCCGCAACGGTAATTGGTCAGGACGGGACGGTCGGAGATATACTGTCGACGGTGCTCTTTGCCTACGGGAGCGAAAGAGCCAGAGACTTCGCCATCGCTGAGGGGATCGATTGCATCCTGTGCGTAGATAATGGTACATTATGGGTATCTTCATCGCTTAAGGGGAAGGTCGATGCGCAGAAAGGATGGACAATCGAATACTTCGGCTAGCGCGGGCGCCCGTGGAGGGAAGACACGCCCGGACCGGGACCTTCCGGCGCGCCGTTTCCGTTTCCTGCCAGGCGATGCGGTGGTCATCGGTGCGGTGGCGGTGGTCTGCGTGATACTGCTTCTGGTTACGTGGATCTATGGGAAGTCGGTAGAAAACCGGGGCAGAGTCGTCCGCATTACGCAGGATGGAAATGTCATTCTGGAACGGAACATGGCTGATTTTTCCGAGCCGACGGAATATCGGATCACCTCGGATTCCGGGGAAATGGTGATCCTTCTCTCCTCTGATAAAGTATATGTGAAGGACAGCAGCTGTCCGGATAAGATCTGTATGCATGTGGGTGAACTGAAGAAAAGCGGTGATGGTGCGGTGTGCCTGCCGAACCGTGTCGTGGTCCAGATCGTCTCTTCCGGGACCGAAGAGGATCAGGAAGTGGATGTGGTGGCAAAATGAGAGGGTCACGTACAGCGTATGACATAGCGAAGACGGCGATGCTTCTCGCACTGGCGCTGGTGCTGAGTATCCTCGAGGCCTGGCTTCTTCCCCGGGGGATCCTTCCGATACCGGGTTTTAAGCTGGGACTTGCGAATATCGCGATCCTGGTGACACTCTACAGTGTGGGAAGAAAAGAGGCGCTGATGGTCGCACTTCTCCGGTCGCTCCTGCTTCTGGCCTTCGGGGGAAATATCGTGGGATGCATCTTCTCGCTTATGGGCGGGCTGGCTGCGTGGGGGACGATGTGTCTGCTGTCCGATATGAAGAAGGTCTCGATCTTCGGTGTCAGTATCGGCGGTGCGGCAAGTCATGGCGTGGGACAGATCGTGGCCGCGCTTCTGGTGACACGCACGCTCTATGTCGTCGTGTACCTTCCATATCTGGTGCTGGCGGGGTCATTCGCCGGTGCGCTTATCGCTTATCTTACGATTCCCGTGGTAAAAGCACTCGACCACATAGGAAATGAAATGATACAATAAATCTATGTACGAGGTCTTCTTCCGGGTAAGGAAGTTGGAGAACTCGAAGATTCGGGGAAAGCGGGTAGGAAATATGAGAAAGAATGAAAGTCCGTTCTGGCCGCAGAAAAGTATACTGAATCCGGCGCCGCCGAAGGAACCCTATGAACCGGTGCGCCGTGTGCGTACGACGCTTAAGAGAGAAGAGCAGAGGATGCTGGACCGTATGATCGGTAAAGAGTATCACGTGCCGGTCTCGATCCTGATGGAGCATGCGGGACTTGCCGTTGCCGATACCTGTGTGTCTGTGGCAAGGGCGCTGACGACACCTATCCATTTCTTCGCGGGTAAGGGCATGAATGGCGGCGATTCCTACGTGGCGGCAAGGATCCTGAAATCCAGAGGATACCAGGTAACGATCTGGGACTGTTTCCCGGGGACGGAGCATTCTCCTGTAGTGAAGAATAACCGTGAGGCGGCAGAGTGCTTCGGCATTCCGATCCGTCCGGCATCCGAGTTCGATCCGGCGATCTGGCAGGCCGGGATCTCGCGCATGATCTATGAGAAAGAACCGGGTATGCCGTGTGTTCTGGTAGATGGCATCATCGGCACAGGATATGAATTCGCAAGACCGCTTCCGCCGAATCTTACGGAGATCACGGCGAAGATCGAGGAGGGACACAGCCGTGGGGCACGTGTCATCGCGATCGATATCCCGACGGGCGTGGACTGTGATACAGGGGAGGCCGATCCGGGCGCGATCAGCGCCGATCTGACGCTGTCCTTCATCCTTCCGAAGAAGGGCATCACGATCCTTCCCGGTAAGCAGAAGGCCGGTGCGGTCAGGGTGCCGACCATCGGGCTTCCCATCAATATCGCGGACCTGATCCTCGGACCGGTTCCGGAAGAGCCGGAGGAGGACGAAGAGGAAGAAGAAACCCAGGACGAGACGAAGGCATAAAGGAAGCAAGTGCTTTTGCCATGGGAAAATCTTGACAACCTCTCTTATATAGAGTATAAAAATGGACGGTATTGACAATGGTGTCTTGAAGATGTACTCAGGACACCTTTGTTTTTGAAGAATTTGAATACATAAGTGGGAGGCAAACACTATGGGAAACTGCGCAATCGTGGGCATTAACTGGGGTGATGAGGGCAAAGGCCGTATGGTCGATCTGCTTACTGAAGACTACGATGTGGTCGTGCGATTTCAGGGTGGCGGCAATGCCGGACATACTGTCATCAACGAGAAGGGTAAGTTCGCGCTTCATCTGCTGCCGTCGGGCATTTTCCGTGACGGTGTGGTGAATATCCTCGGTAACGGCGTGGCTCTTGACCCGGAGAACCTCGTGAAAGAGATGAACGATGTGAAGGCTCAGGGTGTGGATCTGACACCGGAGAACCTGAAGATCTCCGACCGTGCGTCCCTCCTGCTTCCCTGGCATAGAGATCTGGACGAACTGGAAGAGCAGCGCCTGGCCGATAAGAAATTCGGCTCGACCAAGCAGGGTATCGCGCCTTTCTATTCGGACAAGTATCAGAAGAAGACGATCCTCGCCGGTGAACTGAACTACCGTGAACACCTGCTGGCGCATCTTGCGGACCTGATGGAGTGGAAGAACCTGACCCTTCAGAAAGTATACGGGGCTAAGCCCTACACGATGGAGATGCTGGAGGCATGGCTGGACGATGCATGCGAGAAGATCCGTCCGCACATCTGTGATACAGGCGCTTGGCTGGCAGATGCTGCGAAGGCAGGAAAGTCTATCCTCTTCGAAGCACAGCTCGGATCACTCCGTGACCTCGATTACGGTATCCACCCGTATACTACTTCTTCGAACACCATGGCGGCATATGCTCCGATCGGCTCCGGATTCCCGGGCGCGAAGATCGATTCGGTCGTGGGTGTCGTAAAGGCATATTCCACCTGTGTCGGTGAGGGTCCGTTCGTATGCGAGATGTTCGGCGACGAAGCGGAAGAACTGAGAAAAGCCGGCTTCGAGTACGGCGCGAAGACCGGAAGACCGCGTCGTGTAGGTCCTCTGGATATCGTGGCTACACGGTATGGTGTCGAGGTACAGGCAGCGACTGAAATCGCCCTGACGAAGCTGGATGTTCTGAGTTACATGGATAAGATCCCGGTATGCACACAGTACGAACTGAACGGCGAGAGAATCGACCGTTTCCCGTTCCCGGTAGCCTTAAATGACTGCAAACCGGTCATCGAGTACTTCGAAGGCTGGAAGACGGATATCAGCGGCGCGAGAAAGTGGGAAGATCTGCCGAAGACCGCGCAGGATTACGTACTTGCTGTTGAGAAGGCGATCGGATGCCCGATCACGTACGTATCGGTGGGTGCCGAAAGAGAGAGCATCATCATCAGAAAATAACTTGCGGGCGCGATCATGCGCCCGTTTCCGTATTCAGACGCCATAGTCCGGTGGATACGGAGGAAAGGTGAAGAAACATGTGTGGAATCGTCGGATATACAGGAACACAGCAGGCCGCCCCGATCCTTCTGGACGGACTGAAGAAACTGGAATACAGAGGGTATGATTCGGCCGGGATCGCTGTTCTTAACGATGGCGTGATCAAGGTAGATAAGGTGAGTGGCCGTATCGCGAATCTGTGCGAACTGACCGATGAGGGGAAAGAGTGCCCCGGCATGATCGGTATCGGACATACCCGCTGGGCGACTCACGGTGCGCCGACAGATACGAATGCCCATCCGCACTTAAGTAATGATGGGCGTTTCGCCATCGTTCATAACGGTATTATCGAGAACTATATCAGCCTTCGCGAAGAACTGATCAGTAAGGGATATCACTTCGAGAGCGAGACGGATACAGAAGTCATCGTACACCTTCTTGAGATGTACTATAAGGGAGATCTTCGCCGTGCGATCATCAAGACTTCTTCCCGGCTTTCGGGTTCCTATGCGCTCGGCGTCATCTGCACAGAGAAGCCGGATACGATCTATGTGGCCAGAGAGGCAAGTCCGCTTATCCTCGGTGTCGGTGCCGGTGAGAACTATTTCGCATCGGATGTGACGGCACTGGTGGCGAATACCAGAAATGCGATCTATCTTGATGACGGGGAATTCGCAGAGATCACTCCGGATGGCGTGAACGTATTCGATGCGGCAGGCCAGGCTGTCAGTAAGAAGATCGCACGTATCACGTGGGATATCGAGGCGGCAGAGAAGGGCGGCTACGAGCACTTCATGCTCAAGGAGATCATCGAGCAGCCAAGAGCGGTCAAGGCGACCGTTGCTCCGCGTATCAAGGACGGAAAGATCATACTCGATGAGATCGAATGGTCGAAGGAATATCTTGAGTCGATCAACAAGATCGTGATCACGGCCTGCGGCTCTGCCTACTATGCAGGATGTGCCGCGAAATACACGATCGAGAAACTCTGCCGTATCCCGGTTACATGTGAACTGGCAAGTGAGCTCCGTTACAGTGATCCGCTGATCGATGAACACACGCTTCTCATCGTTCTTTCCCAGTCCGGTGAGACTGCGGATACGATTGCCGCCATGAAGGAGTGCAAGGCCAGAGGCGCCCGGACTCTTGCTATCGTCAATGTAGTCGGCAGTACCATCGCGAAACTTGCTGACGATGTTCTCTATACCTGGGCGGGCCCGGAGATCGCTGTAGCCACGACGAAGGGCTATACGACACAGCTGTGCGTCCTGTATCTGGTGGCAGTCTATATTGCCAAGACTCTGGAGAAACTCGAGGATGCGGATTATTACCATCACCTGTCCACACTTCTGATGCTCCCGAAGCGGGTACAGGAAGCGCTCGATATGAATCCGAAGATCCCGAAGATGGCGAAGAAATATCACGCGACGAAGTCGATGTTCTTCATCGGCAGAAATACCGACTATGCCATCGCACTCGAAGGTGCACTGAAGATGAAGGAGATCTCCTACATCCATGCAGAATCCTACGCTGCCGGTGAGCTGAAGCACGGCACCATCGCTCTGATCGAGGAGCATCAGCCGGTCATCGCACTGTGCTGTAACCAGGCGATCATGGAGAAGACACTGAGCAATATCGTTGAGGTCAAGGCCCGTGGCGCGGAAGTACTGGCCGTTGCCTTTAAAGGCAATCAGGAGATCCTGTCCCAGGCAGACGATGTGATCTTCATTCCGAAAGTCGATACGCTCTTCTCTGCTGTGGTGGAGATCGTACCGATGCAGATGCTGGCCTACTATGTCGCGAAAGAGAACGGCTGTGACATCGATAAACCGAAGAATCTCGCGAAGTCCGTTACGGTAGAATAATGCAAAGATGCGAAAAGCCGCCACGTTTGTGACGGCTTTTCTGGTGGAGCATAGGGGACTTGAACCCCTGACCCCCACACTGCCAGTGTGATGCGCTCCCAACTGCGCTAATGCCCCAGATGGTCTTTCATAAGACAAGAGAGATTTTATTATGAAAATGCACGGTTGTCAATTCCTCGATAACAAATCCTAAGGAGAGGTTCCGCATACCGCAGGCCGAGGACCGGCGACGTGGATTCCTTTCGAGGTGCGAGTATAACCAAGACGTCACTTTTGTTGAAAGAGGTCAAATATTGTTGTACACTTACTTCGTGAATACTTCACGGAGTTTTTCTATTACGGAGGCGCAGATGAAGGCAGGAAAAATCATGGCAGCGATACTGGCCGCTTCGATGGCGGTGCCTTTCTGTGCCTGTAAAAGAAACCCGGATAAAGAAACGGAAACTTCTCCTTCGGAATCGGCAACCGCTACGACCGTGAAACCGACTGATTCTGCAACGGAACCGACGGTAACGGAAACGGAACCGTCGGAAAGCGAGACTGTACCTACTTCCGTGGAGGACCAGTCTTCGGAACCGCTGATCATATACGGCTACGATAAGGAATTCGGCAATATTCTGAAGGATTACCTGGTAGATGTTGAATTCGTATATGAGTACGTGGAGCCGGATAAATATATCCAGACACTGAATGAGGCGCTGCAGAGTGAGGAGCAGAAACCGGATCTGTTCATGATGGATAAAGACAACCTCGGCAGCTTCTCGGAGTCCGGAAAGACGATGGATATGGACAGCCTGGGTATTCCGAGATCCGAGCTGTACGACCAGTTCGCCTATACCTATCAGGTGGCTGTCGATGCAGACAATAAGGTAAAAGCACTGGCCTTTGAGCTGGCTCCCTCTGTGATCATCTATAACCGTGCCCTTGCGAAGCAGGCTCTGGGTGTATATGAACCTTCTGATGTCTCGGCTAAACTTTCCGACTGGCGCACGATCCTCGATTATGCTCACGATGTGAACATCAATTCAGAAGGAGCCGTGAAGCTTCTGGAGGATCGGGAGCAGCTGCACGATGTGTACTGGGCCGGACATACGGAGCCCTGGGTGAAAGATGGGAAGATCGCGGTCGAAACGGACTTCGATCAGTATATCCTTCTTCAGGAATCCCTCTTCGCCGAATCCCTGACAGCGGAGCAAACGCCGTTCAGCAGAGAATGGGCAAGCGATATCAATACAGAGAAGACGGTTATGTTCTTCGGCTCGCTTCAGACTGCGGCGGATGTGATCGGTTATGTTCCGGGACATGAGGAGAAGCAGGAAGCAGACAACGGAGCGACGGAGACGACTTCGGATAATGCAGACGCAACAGGCGAGACGAGTGAAACTGAGCCCGTTATTACAGGCTGGGGCATCGTGCCTGCACCATCCGCCACATATGACGGAGGAACCTGGCTGATGGTCGCTTCCACATGCGAGAAGAAGGCGACGGCTGCGCATGTCCTGCGAATCCTCACACTGGATAAGGACACGCTCACCGATCTGGCTGTAAAAGGTTATTTCGTCAATAGCCGGAGCATCATGAAGAGATGTGCAGAAGATCCGAATTTTATCAGTGATTTCCTCTGTGGACAGAATCCGTATGCGCTGCTGGTGCCGGAGGCAGAGAAGATACAGATCTCATCCGATCCTCTGACAGACCGCTATGCCGATTCTGAGATCAAGAGACTTCTGGATGCCTATCTGGCAGGGGATATACTGACCCCCGAAGAACTGAAGGAACAGTTCGTCATCGGAATGGAAGAGCTGCTCGGACTGTCCTGACGGCGCAAGCATACCTGTCCGTAAGTGAAATATGCGAAACCGTTTTCGAGTTCGTAATCCTTTGGGTTTTCCCGATTTTGCCTGAAAATTGTGTTTTTTTCTTCGTGCTTTCAGTGCGCGAAACGTTCCGTTTCATGAACTTTTATAGTATGATGTATGTACCTGAAATTTCAAATCAAGGAGGCACATATCATGAAATTCGGACATTTTGACGATTTAAACCGTGAATATGTAATCGAAACACCGAAGACTCCGTATCCGTGGATCAACTATCTTGGCTCTGAGGCTTTCTTCGGACTGATTTCCAATACCGCGGGCGGCTATAATTTCTATAAGGATGCCCGCCTTCGCAGAATAACAAGATACCGTTACAACAATGTTCCGATCGATATGGGCGGACGCTATTTCTATATTAACGATAACGGAACAGTATGGAATCCGGGATGGTCTCCGGTGAAGACAGAACTCGATGCTTACGAGTGCCGTCACGGTATGGGCTATACGATCATCAAGGGTAAGAAGAATGACCTCTCGGCTGAGGTGACCTTCTTCGTACCGAACGGCTATGACGGAGAAGTCCAGCAGGTCGTCCTCAAGAACGAGGGCTCTTCCGCGAAGACATTCAAGCTCTTCTCCTTTGCCGAGTGGTGTCTCTGGGATGCACAGGATGACTGCACCAATTTCCAGAGAAACTTCTCCACAGGCCGTGTGGAAGTAGACGGCTCCGTCATCTACCACAAGACCGAGTACAGAGACAGACGGAATCACTATGCTTTCTATTCCGTGAACGATGAGATCGACGGTTACGATACAGACCGTGATTCCTTCATCGGACTTTACAACGGATTTAATAACCCGGAGGCTGTCCTTGCCGGTAAGGCAACGGATTCTTTCGCAGACGGCTGGTCTCCGATCGCTTCCCATTATAAAGAGATCACTCTTGCCGCCGGCGAGAGCAAGACGCTCATCTTTATCCTCGGCTATGTGGAGATGCCTGTGGATCAGAAGTTCGAAGCAGACGGCAAGACCATCAACAAGGTCAAGGCGAAGGCCATGATCGAGAAGTTCGATACACCGGAGAAGGTGGCCGCAGGTCTTGCTGATCTGAAGGCTTCCTGGGACAAGCTCCTCGGCATCCTCAACGTTTCTACTCCGGATGACAAGGTCGACCGTATGGTCAACATCTGGAACCAGTATCAGTGCATGGTTACCTTTAACCTTTCCCGCTCCGCTTCCTACTTCGAGTCCGGTATCGGCCGAGGTATGGGCTTCCGTGATTCCAACCAGGATATCCTCGGTTTCGTACACCAGATCCCGGATCGTGCGAAGGAGCGTATCATCGATATCGCTTCCACCCAGTTCCCGGACGGCGGATGCTATCACCAGTACCAGCCGCTCACCAAGAAGGGTAACGCCGATATCGGCGGTGACTTCTCGGATGACCCGCTCTGGCTGATCCTTTCTGTTTCCGCTTACATCAAGGAGACAGGCGACTGGTCCATCCTTGACGAGATGGTTCCTTACGACAACGACATGAGTGTGGCACAGACCATGCTTGAACACCTGAAGGTTTCCTTCTATCACATCGTAAACAACCTCGGACCGCACGGTCTCCCGCTGGCCATGCGTGCAGACTGGAACGACTGCATCAACCTGTCCTGCTACTCCGATACACCGGGTGAGTCCTTCCAGACATACACCAACCCGAAGTTTAAGGCAGAGGGCGGTTACTCCAAGGTCGCAGAGTCCGTCATGGTTGCGACACTCTTCACCTACACAGGCCCGAACTATGTAGCGATCCTCAAGCACCTCGGTAAGGACGATGAGGCAGCCGCTGCGCAGGCCGAGATCGATAAGATGAAGAAGAATATCATGGAGTCCGCTTGGGATGGTGACTGGTTCCTCAGAGCTTACGACGCCAACGGTGAGAAGATGGGCTCTAAGGAATGCGAAGAAGGCCAGATCTTCATCGAGCCGCAGGGCTTCGCCATCATGTCTGATGTCGGCAAGGAGCAGGGCGCGGATAAGAAGACCCTCGCTGCCATCGACGAAAGACTCAATACCGAGTTCGGTCTTGTTCTGAATAATCCTGCATTCACCAAGTACTACATCCAGTATGGTGAGATCTCCACCTATCCGGGCGGATATAAGGAGAATGCCGGTATCTTCACACATAACAACGCATGGATCATCTGCGCGGCAGCATATGCAGGCGAAGGTGACCAGGCATTCAAGTACTACTCTGAGATCGCTCCGGCTTTCACAGAGGAGACATCGGATATCCATAAGACTGAACCGTATGTTTACGGCCAGATGATCGGCGGTAAGGACGCAGGTTCCGATATCGGAAGAACCGGCAAGAACTTCGGTCAGGGCAAGAACTCCTGGCTTACCGGTACAGCTGCCTGGAACATGGTTGCGATCTCCCAGTATATCCTGGGCGTACAGCCTGATTTCGATGGTCTCCGGATCGATCCTTCCATTCCGTCTTCCTGGGATGGTTTCACGATCACGAGACAGTATCGTGGTGCGGAGTATAAGGTAACGATCAAGAACCCGGATCACGTCTGCAAGGGCATCAAGAGTGTCTCTGTCGACGGAAATGCGATCGAGGGTAACATTCTCCCTGTTTTCGACGGCGGCGTGCATAACGTGGAAGTCGTAATGGGCTGATCCTATTCGCAGGCAAACGCGCTTAAGAAGTGATGTGCGGGAAAGAGGACCTGTCATTTCGATGGCAGACCCGCCGTCACGGGGGGCGCGAAGCCATAGCCGGACCTGTTCCGGCATCACACATCACATGCTTATCTGCTTTTTCTATCTCCGTAGAAGTGTGTGGTGACATCGCTCACAGAGTTCTATACTCTTGGGCCACATCTTAACCGTGCGTGCTTCGTATTCTCCGTATCAAATACGGCCGTCTGTTTGAGGAGACAGAAGAGGAAGTATTTGAATAGGGGGCGTACAGGAAAGTATTCCGGGAGCGTGTACGGTCCGGACACGAAGTATATTTGTGCAAGGCAAATATCCACGTGCGAAGGGGAAAGATCGCGTCCAGGTTTAGACTATGTGCCGAATCCTTCGTGTGCCCCGATTGTGGAAATGTTCGCGACATCTCATATAAATTGGGGAGAGCAATCTCGTGAACCTGGGTAGGGAGGTACCAAGACCTGTACTGAAGAACTATCCATTACACAATCGGGCAGCGAAAGTGATACAATCTATGTGTATACTTCATTTTGTAAAGTGATTTTCCTAAATACCATATATCAGCAGGAGGTTCCACGATGATGAAAAGCGAGAGAGCAAGAACAGTCATCAAACCGGCCGAGGTTTTGCTTAAAGAGAAGTTCGGCGAGTATGTACAGGATGCATGTGTAAGTGCCCAGTACATATCCACATTGAACGGAGGCATCGTTTTCGGTGTGGCGGGACTTCCTTTCGCGGCGCCTGTCTGTGCGTCGCTCCTGTCGGACGAGAACATCTGCGGCTATATCCATGCATGTGCGAAATACAAGATGTCCGTGCTGATCAAGAAGAGTAGTTCCGGACTTCAACTGTTCCTGGAAGAAAACGGTGGCGTCACCGAGATCACAGAGGAAAAGGAAGGAAAGCAGGTCCTCTCCTGGGCAGCTCCGACAGTGGAGTTCGCCGGTGAATGGGGCGGCAAGCTGAACGAAGGCGGCGAGCTGGTCTGCGATCTGACCTCACCGGCTCCGGGACCGCATTACTATACGAATCTTCTCATCGGAAACAGGATCGGATTTGACCATCCGCTCCAGAGTACGCCGAAGAGTGCGATCGACCGTATGGGCGGCGGATGTTTCCGTTCCCACGCAGACACACAGGTCCTGGCTACACGCTGGGACTACCTGCCGGAGCAGAACGGCTTCCCGGCGAACCGGCAGTTCTATCTTGTTGAGAACGGGCAGGTCATCTTCTATTCCGGTTCTGCAAACCAGGAAAGCGTGGAGAAGGCGATCTGCAAGCATTCCCAGAATAGAACGGTCATTGAATACACGCTGAAGAACGGACTCTTTGTCCGCCGTACGATCTTTATCCTGCCGCAGGAAGACGGACTTCCTGTTGCGACAGAAGCACAGCTGATCGAGATCGAGAATAACGGAAGCGCAGGAAAAGACCTGAGGATCGTCTATACCGGCATGTTCGGTACGCAGGAAGTCCACGCGCTTCGTGAAGACGTTATCTTCTCGACAGTCGTAGCCCAGTCCGAAGTATTCTATGGTGAGAACGATGAGATCCGTGCGATCTCCTTTAACCCGAATCCGAAGTGGACGAAGGGGAACATCCGCTATAACACCCTCATCGTCCATGATGGCGATAAGACAGTCTTCCCGGATCAGTTCTGTGCCCGCTATGCTGATTTCGTAGGTGCAGGAACGCTTGAGAAGCCACAGTTCGCTGCGATCCTCTCGAATGCGCATTCCCGTAAGGGTCCGGGATTCTTCGCGCTGTCTGCTCCGTTTACGGTACAAGCCGGGGCGAAGGTCCAGATCGATAACCTGACGTGCCTGACATCCGATTGTGTCAATCCGGACTATCAGGAAGATATCACCATGCAGAAGGAACTGGACGCACTCATCGCCCGCTTCTCCGATGCTTCGGCTCTTCCGGAGTGCCTCGACAAGGTGATTTCTTTCACGAAGAAATATGCAGCCTATATGCGGATCAAACATCCGGATAAGGACTTCGAGGCCTATGTGAACAACAACCTGCCCTTCCAGGTATTCTACCAGACTTTCGTATCCCGTTCCCTGGACTGGACGCAGAAGGGCTATCGTGAGATCGGTTTCCGTGAGATCCAGGACATCTTCGCATCGATGTATTACTTCGCCGGTATGGGCGAGATCGAATTCGTCAAGAAACTCCTGCGTGAGTGGATCTCGAATATCTATAAGGACGGATACGCGAACCATAACTTCTACTGGAAGGGCAAGGAACCCGGCTGGTGGTCAGATGATGCCCTGTGGCTGCTGCAGGCACTGGACCGTTTCATCAGCCTGACTGCCGACTATGACTTCCTTAAGGAAGAACTGCCGATCGCAGGAGAAGACGGTGAGAAGCGTACGATCCTTGAGACCATCAAGGCTGTATTTACCTACTCCTATAAGATCTCTGTGGGCGCCCACGGTATCCCGCTCATCGACCGTGCGGACTGGAATGACTGTCTGCGCGTCGATCCGGATTGCGTGAATGGCCCGACGAAGATCGAGAACTACAAAGAGCAGCTTCAGGCAAGCGGTAAGGCATATGGGGAAGTTCCGTATGAGTCCGAGTATTCGGAATCCGTCATGAACGGCTGCCTCCTGAAAGTAGCGGTAGATGCTGCAATCGGCATGTTCCGCTGCTGCGGGGATGAAGAATATGCTTCCTATCTCGAGGGCGTTTCTTCCGACCTGAAGACCCGTATCAACGAATACGCATGGAAGGGCGATTACTTCGCACGAGTCCTGTTCAACCGGAAAGACAAGCCGCAGCTTTCTTACCTCGGTGCCCAGGGCGACGGTCTGGTGATCGAGGAAGGCAAGGTAGGCACCTACTTCCTTAACTCCTTCAGCTGGGCGGTCCTTTCTGACTGTGCTTCGGAAGAGCAGATCTCTACGATGCTCGACAGTCTCGACAAGAATCTGAGAACGCCTTTCGGATTCCGTCTCTGCACAGGCGTGGATTACCCGCAGATCGCGCCGAAGATCGACGTGGCGCTCTATTATCAGGGTGACCGTGAGAACGGCGGAATCTTCAAGCATGCGAACATGATGGCCGCAGCTGCGATGCTGAAGGCCAGTAAAGCCGTAAACGATCAGGCTCTGGCAGAACGTCTGGCAAAGACCGCATTCTGGGTCATCGACTGCATCCTGCCGTACAGAACGCTGACCTCTCCGTTCACGGTCTGCGGCAACCCGAGACTGTGCACCCAGTACAATAACTCCGAGACAGGCGAGAACATCGGACCGACGCTGTCCGGTACATCTACATGGCTCCTGCTTTGCCTCTTCACCAGCTTCGGTGTCGATTTCACAAGCGATGCCCTTATCGTCGAGCCGATCCTCCGCGCCGAGGATACGTCAGAAGACATTATGGTTTCTTCGGGAAAAGCACTGTACCACATTACCGTCGATAAGCCGGAAGGATTCCGCAGAACGAAGGATGGCGTCTCCATTACGGTAGACGGATCCCCGATCGAAGGCGTACGTGTCCCGATCTTCGAGGACGGCGCGGTTCACGAAGTGAATGTGAAATTCTAAGAGAGTAAATGAATGAAGTGAACGGGAAGCTTCCTTATGAAGCGGAGCTTCCCTCTGGGAGGTCTGCCGGGCGGACCTCCTTTTCTTCTTCCTTCTCGTCCTTGTGGCTGAGTTCCTGGTACTTGCCGATGAGATAATCGACGACCCGCTTCGCACCTTCGCCCTGGTTAAGCCAGAGTTCCTTACGCAGTGTGCTGCGGGCTTCTGCATATTTGGTATCGCCGATAGTCGTGTCGATCAGGCTCTTGATATCCTCGATATTCTCCTCGGAAAGGATGGGGCCCATACTGGGAATATACTCCATTGTCCAAAGCGGTGTCTCGAGCCACCAGGCGTCATATTTCGAAGTGTCGAAATCACTCGAGGCGCAGATCACCGGCTTATCGAACAGCATAGAGAACTCATAGATCACGCCGGAGAAATCGGAGATCATAAGATCGGATCTGGCTAATACCGGAAGATTGTCGTTGTCACGATTCCACTCTAGCTGGTCGTTCCCGGGGAATTCGTCCATCAGCTTCTCGATCATGTCCACTTCGGACTTAAACGTCTGAGGATGCGGACGGATGATGATGTGATACCCGGTCTGGAGAAGAAGCTTGATCGCACGTGAACCGAAACGGTTTAAAATGGAGTTCGGACCCCAGGATGGTGCAAGAAGGATCGTCCTTTCGTGTTTCTCAGGAACAGGAAGCTGCGCGATCCGTTTCATTTTCTCATCCATGTATGGAAGACCAACATATGTCAGTTCTTTAGCAGGGAGATCGCGAAGCTTCTCCAATGCACGGATATCCTCTTCCTGATGGATCCCATTGAGAAGAACCGCGTCATAGTAGTCCAGGCCGAAAACCTCATAAAGAGTGATGCTGGCACTTGGTGAGTGAACCGTATGGACGTAGTATTTGACGGATTTTGAACGCTTCCACTGATAAACGTCAAGTCCCGGTGTGGTGGACAGAAGGATCGTGGCTTTCAGGAAATTGAGCTTGGCGAAAGCGCGGTTTCCTTCACCGATGAACTGAGCGGAAAGGTGCGGGTACGCTTCACACGTCAAAGACGGATCATCCTTCGAAGCGGTCATATATACGACGTCAAACTCACGCCTGTCCAGTTCCTTGATAATGGGTTCGAATACGGACCAGTAGCGTTTATCTTCTGCGAATATGACAAGAGGGATCGAATTCGAATCTGAAGCGGCCGCTTTACCGCCGGTAATCAGGAAACGGAGCTTAACGAAAAGTCCTCTCAGAAAATAGAGGACAACGCCTACCAGGCCGATAACAATCGCGAACAGCATACTTCCCGTGCCGGGGTCAATATATAATCTCATGTTTTCTCATCTCCATTTTCCATTACTGTAATCCTGAACATCTTATTTCTTTCCTTCGTCTTCCCAGTTAGAGGTATCAAAGATGTTCTGGTGGTGTACGCCGAACCAGATCCCCTCTGAGAATGTGTTTCCATTGTTTGAACCGGGTCTCCAGTCCAGTGTATACATAACATGAAGTGTCTCTTCATTCTTCGCGTCGCTGTTCACAGGGTTGCCGGTGGCCGGATTGACCGGGTTTTCGATCAGACCTTCAAAAGCCAGAGTAGGGGTGTCAGCATTGGTCATAAAGGAATAGTCCACGGTAAATCCTGTACTGTTGAAGTCCTTCACCATGAAAAAGGCATTAAAAGCAAGGACGTTCTCACAATTGAAGGGGAACTGCCCCTCGTAGTTATGTCCGAAGACCAGATCGTCGAAGTGATCGATCATGAATCCGTGGTCGGAAACGATAATGATGCGGGTGTTGTCATACACGCCTTCCCTGCGCATATAGTCGAACCACTTTCCCAGTTCTTTCAGCGCAGCCATATTGGACTGATAGTGGGAAAGCTCGTAGTCAGTCGGCATCGCGATCGTTCTGCCGTCTACGGTGAAACGGTCTTCATGTGTGGCATCATATTCGGTATTGTCGACACTCATCGCAGGCACGTATTCGGGTTCCTGCAGCATCGCGACGTCATGGGCCGTCAGGTTGTTCATCATCAGGAACGTGTTCCCGTTTCCGTCGGATATCTGTGTCGTTTCCGGGAGCTGGTCGAGGAACGTGTAGGCATTCATAAAATCGGAAGGCATACCGATGCTGGTAGTAGCACTGGTCAGGAACTGCGTGTGATAGATCGAATTGGTGATCCAGTTGGGGTCATAATACTTTCCATAGTCATAGAAGACAGACTGGATACAGAGCGGCATGATCCGGGTCCAGCCATAGCAGAAGAAGTTTCGGGACCAGATATGCTTCGTATAGTCATGATTCTCCGGGTGATCCCAGTACTGCCCGTACTCGGTAGAGTATGCATGAATATTCGGATGATCATCATATATGGACAGATCAGGTGGAGAAGTATAGCCGGCATAAGGCGGGTCGCAGACCGTCACGTCATACCCTTCTTCCGAGAAAAGCACCGGCATGAGGCGGAGAGCCTCGTTCTGCTTCTCAGAAAGAGAAAGGTCGTCCCTGGCGTTCATAAGCACCGGCTGATACTCATAACCGCCGAAGAGCGGAGGTGTTCCGATATTGGTCGTCGCGCCGAAGGAGAGTGTGTTCGGATACCATGTAAAACCGTCAAAGAGTGCTTCCAGATTCGGATCTTCCTGCATAAGGTAGGGCACATAACAGCTCATGGCGCGGTCCAGCATGATCACGATGACATTATTGCCTTCCTTACTTAACGAGAAGGAGGCCTTCTTTCCTATGCTTCTATCCAGAGCCGTCTTGATCCTGGGCATGGCCTGAGATATCCGGACTGTGTTGTAAATGCCGAAGCCTCCTGTACTGAGTGCCAGAACGAGGAGGGCGAATGGAAGGATCTTCGTACGCTTACGCCACACAAGAACGATCAGCGCGATGAGTACGGCGATGGTAAGAAGATCCAGAAGGATCTCGGAAAGCGGGAATGTGAATCCCCCATCGAAAATGAGGGAGCTTCGGAGAAACGGGAGACGCTTGCCGAAAAGAAGATAGTTGAAAAGTCCGCAGACCGAGAAGATACACATCAGTAGTGCGCTGATCCGGCGTGCTTTCTCCTTGGAAAGATAGTAGAACAGGCCTCCCCACACGACAAAGAGTCCTAAAGAAAGAGTCAGTGTCAGGAGAATGTAGCGCACAGGGGACTGATACTCAGTGAAGATAATGAATTCCGAAGGGGACGAATGAATCACAGAAGAAGGAATGAGTAACCCGATCAGAGCGGAAAGAAAGAGCGCCGAAAACAGAAAGATCTTCGTATACGGCAGAGAGACGGCGGAGGTTTCCTCCGTTTTTTCGGATCTTTCTGTGGAAGGCGTGCGTCTTCGCATAACAGGAAGAAGGAATATACAGGCGACAAGCAGGATACAGGCACGGTCGCGTAATATTCCATGGAAGAAGACCGTTCCATATATAGCGGTGATGACACTCATAATGGATAGTACGACCGTCAGCGCCTGATGCTTATCCCGAGCGCCATATACGACATTCTTCACGAGGGAGAAGATCTGATTGCAGGTCCAGTAGAAGACCAGGCCTGAGGGAGAACGGTAAAGGAGCACCAGGAAGAAGAGCGCCATGGCGTACATGCGGATCTCGTCTTTTCTGGACAGATTCTTCGAATAGATCTTACTGGAGACAATGTTGATCAGAGTCATGAGGATCGGCATGATGTTGATCGAGAACCCCGCAATGGTCAGAAGGTGATCCGGTTTGCCCAGATCCTTAAGAAATCCGAAAGAAACTCCGGACATCATCTTATAATTCGACAGGAAGTGATACGCGGCAATGAAGAAAGGGATCTCAAGGATAACGGCAAAAGAACTGCGAAGCGTGTAAAGAGGCGAATAGTGATTCTGCCGGTAGTAGGTCTGGAGAAGCATGAACCGCTTATCCCCGTCAAATGTTTTCTTCAGGTGGGCAATTCCGGGAGCAAGCTTCGCTTCACGGTCATGTTCCTCTTTCTGGATCTGATCGGCCCGGTTATAAAAAGGCAGCAGAAGGAAATTCATGGCAAGGCTCATCGGGATGATCGAAAGCCCGATATTGCCTAAAATGCCGTAAGCAAGACTATATATGCATTCGAATATCAATTCCAGAGGGGCGATAAACAACTGATATAGAAACTGGACGAATGACATAGCTTCTCAAACTCCTATCTGCAGTATCAGCCTTCAGTGGAAGCCGCATCCGGGTCGGCCGTGGGATCGGGTGTCGGTTCCGGTGTCGGCGTCGGAGAGACGTGGAACGTGCAGTCGCGGTTCGGTGTCAGATAGCTGTCTTCGATGAAATAGTCGCTGACGGCAGCATCTGCTTCCCGGCAGTACTGGGTGGCCTTATTTCCGGAAGACGTACACACTTCCATCCGGACGACATTCTCCGGCTTTTCGAACTCCGCTCCCGGGCAATTGGTGTGGATCCGCTGCATGACATAATTCCAGATAAACTGCGCATTATTACGGTCGCCCTTCGGGATCTCCGTCGTTCTCAGGCGGTTATCGTATCCGTACCATACTGCAGCGGCATAGTAGGGGGTGTAGCCGCAGAACCACTTGTCGACATTGTCATCGGTGGTACCGGTCTTACCGGCGACAGCGATGCTCTCACCATCCGCATTGGTGATGTGCTCGACCTTGCCCTCCGCCGTACCGTAGTCGATAACATCTTCAAGCATGTCGGACATCAGGAAAGAAGTATCTTCACGGTACACGCGGTGGGAAGCGGCAACATGCTCCAGAACGACGTTTCCGTCGCTGTCCAGAACTTTCGTATACGCATAAGGCTCCGTATATACACCGCCTGTTGCGAAAGTGTTGTACGCTGCTGCCATCTCAAGAGGGGACATACCATAGTTGAATCCGCCAATGGCCGTGGAAGGATACTGCTCGGTAAGACGGTCGATGCCGACCTCGTTCAGGAACCACAGCGCCATCTCCGGCGTGACATCGTTCCATACCATGACCGCGATGGTGTTACGGGAAGATGCGATCGCACGTCGGATCGTTATCTGCCCCTTATAGCCGTTATCCGAGTTCTTCGGCCAGACCTTGTCAGGGTTCGACGGGTCCAGATGGGATTCTTTGTCGTCGTAGATCATGGAAGGCGTGATCAGACGAAGCTCGAGAGCCGGGCCGTAAGCAATCAGAGGCTTGATCGATGAGCCGGGCTGACGGTGGGCGTCGACCGCACGGTTCGTACCGAGATTGACCGTTTTCTCTCCGTAGCCGCCCTGCATGCCGGCGATGGCCCCGGTGGCGACATTGATCACGACCATACCGCCCTGCGGCTTCTCCGGATAGTCCTCGAGGGCTTCCGGATCCGTCTGGAAAAGCGACTGTGTCTTAAAGGCTTCATCCATGACGGCCTGCACATCTGCTTCCATAGTCGTGTAGATGTGGTAGCCGCGGTTATAGACCGTTGTGGCGGCGAGAGAACGGCTGATATTTCTCTCTTTCTGGATATCGGAGATCACCTCGGAGACCGCGTACTCGACGAAGTACGAGTTGATCGCGGTGGCGGAAGAAGTGGTCTTCGTCTTAAAGACGAGTTCGGTATTCAGGGCATTATCGTATTCTTCCTGCGTAATGTTGCCGAGTTCGTACATCTTACTGAGCACGATACGCATACGGCGCATGGCGTTTCTTCGCCCGGATTCACGAAGCGGATTATAGTAGGACGGGCTCTTCGGTAATCCCGCGAGAAAAGCACACTCGGCCAGGGAGAGTTCTTTCGCATTCTTGCCGAAATAGTTCTGTGCGCCGGCCTCGATACCAACGTAGTTATTGCCCATTGGTGCCAAATTGATATAAAGCTGCATGATCTCATCTTTACTGAGCTGCTGCTCCAGCGTCATGGCCGAGAACCACTCCTGGACCTTACGCTGTGTCGAGCGCTGGTCCTGACCGGTAATGAGCTTAACGGTCTGCTGGGTGATCGTCGAACCGCCGTGAGAAGCCGTTCCGCCGTTAAAGAGAGCAGAGAGGATGGCACTGCCGATACGCTGGACATCGATACCGGAATGCTCCAGGAAACGCTCGTCCTCGATGGCCATGATCGCCTCGTCGATGTAGGTATCTTTGACATCGGTATACGCGACATAGATACGGTCTACATTCTCACTGCCGGTGAGCTTGGCAATGACAGTTCCGTTACTGTCGTAGACGAAAGAGGTCTCGACGGAATCCGTCATGGAAATATCCGCAATCGAGAGCGGGTGTGTCGTTGAGATATAGCCGATCAGCATACCTCCACCGAAGCCTCCGATCAGGAAACCCAGACAGAGCAGGATGACCAGTGCGGTCTTCACGATATCCATAACCGCGTGGAAGACTTCGAGATACCAGTGCCGGTTGTGCGCGGCGCGGGTCGGTTTGCCGTGCAGACGGGCGCGGAGCTCATCGGCCAGCGCAGAGTTCTCCGGCGGGCAAGGCATGGTCGACCTCTTCTGGCCGGCCGCCGCGGCGGCACGTGCACGGTCACGGTCATAGACCTGATCCCGGGTATAGCCGGCTGTAGTATTCCGGGCAGGCGTGCGGGCCACAGTCGCATCCTGCGGGGCAGAGGCCGCCTGTGCGCTTCTCGGTGCATTTCCGGGTTTTCTTTCCGGAGCACCTGAGGCCGGAGCCCCTTTCCGAGAAGACGGACCGGGGCGGTTCGGGTTGTTTCTATTGTTCGAGCCGGACGGACGGGCAGGGCCCTTACCATTCGGAGTATGTTCAGACATAGCGTACCTTCTTACAGGTCCTTTTGTAGGGGATCTCATAAAAATCCACACTAATAATACCAGTATTCCTTATAATTGGAAAGAGAAAGGCAAGTGCGCTATAATGATACATATAGCATCATGGGAGTTCGGGAATGGGTATTTTTGATAGTGGCAAAGTCTTAAAAGCGCGCTGTGTGGGCATTTCCAACGAAGGCTACGGGGTGGCGCGGATCGAAGAGGAGAGCGCCTCTGAAAACGGTATGAAGGTCTTCGTTGAGGATATGCTTCCGGGAGAGAAAGGGCAGGTCCGCCTTACCCGTACGGAGAAGAATGTCACCTATGCCGTAAAACTGAAGGCGACCACTTCATCCGAGAACCGCGTGGAGCCGGTATGCCCTGAATTCCTGCGCTGCGGAGGCTGTCAGCTCCAGCATGCGTCATACTCCTGCCAGCTCCGCATGAAGGAGAATCTGGTCCGTTCCTGCCTGGTCCGCCTCGGTCACTTTCCCGAACAGGAGATCAAAGACTGCATGGAGCCGATCCTCGGCGCCCGGGAGATGTATAATTACCGCAATCAGATGCAGTATCCGGTCGAGTACAGCCGTGAGAAACGCTGTGTCAATATCGGCCTTTATGAGAGAAATACCCACAAGATCGTCGAGCATGAGAAGTGCTATCTTGCGGATCCGTCCGCCGAGATCGTCCGTGGGGTCGCCGAGATCTTCTTCTCTGATATTTCCAGGACGGACGAGGCCCGGGCCCTGCGCCAGGTCGTGGTACGTTCCGGCGTCATGTCGAAGGAACTGATGGTCATCTTCGTAATAAGAAAGCAGGTCAGGATAGATGGCAGTGCTTTTGCCACGGCATGTGACGAAGCCTTGAAAAAAGCAGGGAACGGGATGCGCATGGTCAGTATCTGGACGGAAGAGCGGCCATCCGGCATGAAATGGAAGAACAGCAAGGGTGTATGGACGAATATCTGGGGCGAGACGACGATCCGGGAATTCCTCAACAACCGGATCTTCCGCATCTCGCCGGATTCTTTCTTCCAGGTCAACACCAAACAGGCGGTAGTCCTCTATGACAAGATCAAGGAGTATTTGAGGCTCGACGGTGTCCTTCCCCGCATGCTTCTGGACCTGTATTGCGGCACCGGTACGATCGGGATCTATTGCTCGGATGCCTGCCATCATATGTACGGGATCGAGTCGGTGGAATCGGCCGTGATCGATGCGAGAAACAATGCACGGACCAACTTTATCGAAGATACCGAGTTCTTCTGCAGTAAAGCAGAGGACTTCGACTTCGGCGCCATGATGCCGGATGCCGTGATCATCGACCCGCCGAGGAAGGGGTGCGATGAGATGCTTCTTAAAAAACTCCTCCAGCTCGCTCCATCGCGAATTATCTACGTATCCTGTAATCCCGCGACGTTGTCCCGTGACCTCGAACGCTTCTTCCATATGCAGGAAGAAGGAAAAATCCGATATGGAATCAAGAAGATCTGCCCGGTGGACATGTTCCCACAGACGACACATGTCGAATCAGTGGTACTTCTGTCCAGAAAGAAGTGAGTAAACCGCATTCTGTACCAAAATTCGGACAGATGGGATGTTATCATTTGGATGTAGCGAGAAGTAATTGTACGTATACTGATAAGTATAGAATTCATGCGGGAGGTAGTACTCATGAGATTTCTTCACACATCCGACTGGCATCTCGGGGCTTCGGAGAATAATCTAAGTCTTTGGGAGGATCAGAAGTTCTTTATCGATGAGATCTGCAGGATAATCCAATCAGAGAAAATCGATGCTCTTCTGATTGCGGGAGATGTCTACGACAGATCGGTCGTTTCGGCGGAGGCTTTGAACCTGTACGATTATGCCATATCAAAAATCTGTGTCGATATGGGAGTCCGTGTCTTTGAAATCGCGGGAAACCATGACAGTGCTGAGAGGCTCTCCAACCTTAGTAGACTTCATGAGAACTCAGGACTGTATGTTGCCGGTGCGATAGAACGAGAACCTTCCGTGTATGAGCAGGACGATGTGCAGATATTCCTGTTGCCCTGGTTTACCAAGGAGAAGGTGAAGACCATCTTCCCGGAGAAAGCCGAGGGGATAAAGACTCTCGAAGATGCATACAGAGTAGTAACTTCCGAACTGAAGGATCACTTTACGGATGGTAAGAAGCACATCGTGCTGTCACATGCGTTCATAACCGATTCGGAGACTTCCACTAGTGACAGGGCGGCAGAAATAGGAACTGCGACTCAGGTGGGTGCATCCGTTTTTGACGGTTTCGACTACGTGGCCTTGGGACATATCCATAAACCTCAGAACGTGTCTGATCGTATCAGATACTGCGGTACTCCGATGCCTTATTCGTTTGGAAAGGAAGAGAGCCAGGACAAGGGAGTGACTATTGTTGATACGGATAGTATGGATATCAAGCATGTTTCACTACCGTATCTTCATACGAGAAGAACTTTTGAGGGAACGCTGGAAGAGATAAAGAATCCCGTTTGCACCGCAGAAGAGCGTGACGGCTATGTAAGGCTGATTATTACCGACTGTTATGTCGGATCTTCTATCATTCATGAACTTCGAAACATCTATCCGAATCTGCTGGAAGTATCGGGAAAGAGTTATGAGGGAGAAGATACAACGATATCACTGACGATGGAAGAATTCGAGAAGATGGAGAACGACCCGATAGAGATATTCAGACATTTCTGTCTTGACCAGATGGCAGAAGATCCGGATGATCACAAGGTTGAACTGTTCAGGGAAGCAGTAGCCAAAGTCGAGGAGGAGAACTCATGAAGCCTTTATTACTTGAGATACAAGCTTTTGGTCCATATGTAGAGAAACAGACCATCGATTTTGAAGAATTGGGTAAGGATGGACTCTTCCTTATCAAAGGGAAGACCGGTAGTGGCAAGACAACGATCTTCGATGCCATGACATTTGCGTTATACGGCGGGAGCAGCGGTGATGAGGAAGTCAGCAAGGGCGGTGTCGGAAGAAACAATCTTGCCGAGTGGAGATGCAGGCAGGTAGACTCCAATACTGATACTGTGGTTTCCTTTACTTTTGAAGAAGGCGGAAAGAAGTACAATTTTACACGTAAACTCGTCCAGAAGCGGGTCAATCTTTCTGAGGAATTGTCTGCTAAACTTTTGCTTCCCGATGGCGGATCCCAGGAACTCTTCGAGAATCCGAGGAAGGACGATCTGAACAAGAAGGCACAAGAGATAATCGGACTTACCAAGGAACAGTTCCGTCAGGTCGTATTACTCCCGCAAGGACAGTTTGAGAAATTCATTGTTGCCGAATCCGGTGACAAGGAGACTATTCTCAAGAAACTCTTCAAAGCTGATCAGTGGGAAAAGTATACAAAGATACTGTATGGAAATGCTGAAGAGCGATATAGGACAATCCAAGGCAAAAAGATCAGAGTAGATAATTCCCTGGCTGAAGTTGAGATAAGGACGGAACTTATCGGTGAGGATAAGATCGCGGCCGTGAATACGGTTTCTGATCTCAGGGAGTATATTGAAGCGCTCCGAAGCGGCAAGAAGGCTTTGGATGAAGAGTTCGAGAAGTTCCATTCAGATGAGAAGAAAAAGCAGCTTGATGAGGATAAGAAACTCTCCGAAAGCTTCATAATGCTTCATAAGCTTGAGGAAAAAAAGAAGGAACTCAAAGAGCGGGAACAAACATACAAAGAAAAGAGATGTGCTAGAGAATCAGCAACTGATGTTGAACCGTTCAGGATCGGTATAAATGAACATGAGGCTGCGGAAAAAGAACTGGCAGAGCGTATAAGTGGTCTTGATGAATTGAAAAAACAATTACCCGTTAGTAAAGAAACTGCGGAAAAGAAGAAGCAAGCTTATGAAGACTTTAAAAAGGATTCACCTGTTCAGAAAAACACCACAAGGATAGGCGAGCTTCAGGCGAAGAGACCGGCATATGAGAAGGCTGACGAATTGAGAATGAATGCCGATACGCTGCGCGAAGAGAGGAATAAGGCAAAGACAGCGGCAGAGAAAGCATCAGAGAACTATAAGAAGGCCCTAAAGGAGGCCGGGGAAAAGAAAGCATTCTTTGATGCAGAAGATGAAAAGGCCAGGGAGTATCGTGACAGATATTTCAGTGGTATTTACGGAGAAATTGCTTCGAATCTCGAAGAGGGAAAGCCATGTCCTGTGTGTGGTAACACACATCATCCTGATCTTGCGCAAAAAGCGGATGACAGCATCAGCAAGGAGGAGATGGAAAAGCAAGACCAGGCTTCCGAGAATGCGCGGAAGGCATGGGCCGATGCTGACAAACAGCGTCAATCGGCTGAGGAAAATGCCAAAAAGCGGAATGAGGAATTCATCGAAGCCGATAAAGCGTATTCGCAGGCCAACACCACATTTGAGAATAACAAGAACACTCTTTTGGAAGACATAAAGGACTTGGATGCTCTTAATAAATCAATTGAGAAGCTGGAAGCTGCCAACAGAAAATACGAAGAGGATTGCAGGAAATATGAAGACGCTGCTAAGAAAGCGCAGAGCAGCTTTGAGGGGCTGCAAACCAAGATCGAAGCTGCCGAAAACGAGATGAAAAAAGCAGAGAAGGATCTTCTCGATAAGAAGACGGCACTTGAGGCAAAGATGAAAGAAAAAGGGTATTCGACCATCGATGAGATCAAGAGCAAGATGATGGATCCTCAGACTCTTGCAACCTTGACGCAAGAGATTGCATCTTACGATCAGCAGTGTAAAGATATTGATAAATCCCTTGAAGAAAGAGTGGAACTACTCAAGGGTAAGGTCGAACCCGATGCCTCAAAGTTTGCCGAACGTCAAGACGATATTGACAAAAAAGAAAAAACCTACCAGGAAAAAAGATTTAAGTTTTCTGAAGTGATCAACGGATTAGAGACGAAAGAAAAAGGATTGGCCTCCCTTGAGAAAGAGTACCTGGATACTATTCAACAAGCTGAGGATGACCTGTCCTTTGCGAAAAAACTTCGTGGAGACACTGGAATGGGTCTTCAGCGTTATGTCCTGGCGATCATGTTTGACCAGGTTATTGGAGAAGCAAACAGGATGCTTTCTAAAGTCCACGGAGGTCGTTACCAGCTGTTTCGGACCGACGATAAGGGTTCCGGCAACAAGAAGGGATTGGAATTGAAAGTTTACGACAGGAGAAGTCCTGATGACAAGACCGGAAGAAGTGTCAGGATGCTTTCCGGAGGAGAGAAATTCCTTGTCTCGCTTTCTCTATCCATCGGCATGTCCACGATTGCTCAAAAGGCAGGCATGAGGATCGATTCCCTGTTCATTGACGAAGGATTCGGAACGCTCGATGAGACTTCAATCAATGACGCCATGGAAATCTTGGAGTGTGTAAGGAAAAACAGCGGTGTTATCGGAATAATCAGCCATGTTAAGCTTCTTGAAGAAAACATCGCAACCCAGATCGAAGTCGTTAAGACGGACAATGGAAACTACATTAAGGCCGTATAATGTATTTCTGGTGGTAGAGTATAAGATTCCTCTGGAAGGTCTGGGTAAGTCGATTCGCTGATACACATACGAAAAAGGCCGCCTCCTCATGTTGCCATGAAGAGGCGGCCCTTCTTGTCTTCGGGTTCTGAGAGATTACTTAACGGTAACCTTCGTGATGTGCGGGTTGGCGCCCTCGTACCAGTAGAGGAAACCTTCCATATCAACGGTGTCGCCGATCTTCAGTTCTTTTACAGCCTTGTAGACTTCGGAATCCTTATCGCAGAGATAAGACTCAACTGTGAAGTTATAGGTCTGACCGTTTACGGAAACATTGAAGTACAGGTCGTCGCCTTCTTCACCGGAACCGTCCCACTTGTAAAGGAAAGCAACATCGTTGCCATTAGCATCCTTGGAAGCTTCGACCTTCATGCCTGTGAAGGAAACGAGCTGGTTCTGCTTGTTGATGAGATCGTCTGTACCGAGATCTGCTGTTACATCAACCGGGGTTGCTGTCCATGTTCCGTCGATGACTTCGAAAGTCGCATCAACGATCTCAACTTCGCCGGACCACTCAGACTTGAAGCCGTGAACGCGGATCTTCTGACCATCGGTCAGCTTCGCGTAATCTGCCTCAGAGCATGCCATGTTGTAGCAGAAATACGCACCATCCTCATCCTGAAGATATACGGTTGCCTTGTCATCCCACCAGGACTGCTTGCCCTGTACGTATGCCTCGATGGTAACCTCGCTCTCCAGCTCGGCAGCTGCGTAGTCAGCATAGGACATAACGGAAGCGGCCTCAGAGGACGGAGCTTCTTCGGAAGTCGTTGCCTCTGTGTCAGATGTATCTTCGGAAGAAGCCTCGGTCGACTCTTCGAAAGAAGCCTCTGTGGATTCCGCTGCGGTGGTTGTACCTTCAGTGGCCTTGGTGGTCTCATCCTTCTTGCATCCGGTCATAGCCAGAAGCATAGAAACGGAAAGAATGGCGATAATACACTTTTTCATGATAATCACTCCTCTTACTATTTAGCTTTCTTTCTCGGATCTTCTATATGGATCCTTTTCCCTTCCTGCTCATAAAAGAGCGGTCACAGTGTTCATTTCCTGCAACCGCCCCTCATTATACGACTAAATAAGTGCGTGTCACGCTTTTTTCTTCCTTATGGCGCGATAAACTACATATGTACCAATCAGGACCCATGAAACACAAAGACTTACCAGCAAAATCACGGCAGTCTTCGGCATTTTGCCAAGGTCCTTGATGTTGCCGGTCGTCTTGCTCTCGATCTGGTCGAGACGGTAGAGTGTCTGCATATCGCCGTAGAGTTTCTCGTAATAGGCATCGTCGATGGTCTGCTTTCTTCGGGAGGACTTCGTTACGTTCTCGATGAGGTCGCCGGCGGCATTGCGAAGAGAGGCGGAACCGTTAAAGACCGGGGTGACGAAGGTATATTCCGTATTCTCTATAAGGAGCTCGCAGGCTTCGATCTTGACCCGGTAATGCAGTGCGTCGGTCTCGCTCTTGGCCGAGAGATAGTCAAGATATTCATGGGATTCGCGGGCCTTCGATGTTACGGGGACGTAGCCTTCGGTCTGGCAGTAGGAAAGCTGGACATCGTTCGACAGCAGATAGGAGGCGAAGAGCCAGCTGGCCAGAACCTCGCCGCTGTCTTTCTTGTTGAAGATGCAGATGGACGGTCCCTGGGAGATCATCTTCGGGGAAGAAGGATCGAATTGCGGGACGGGATAGACGACGGTCTCGAAATCGATGAGTTTATCTTCGCTGATATCGATGTTCGGGGCATGGGAGCCCATCCAGGTGGCGCCTGCCGTGGAATCGATCGCGAAGATGCATTGCCCGGCGTTTAGGAAGTTCGCGGGGTAGCTGCTGATCTTAAAGGTGGAGAAGGCGCCTGTCTTCGCGTGCTGGGAGATCTCATCGAGAAGGGAACGGGTCGTATCGTTAAAGAGCAGGACATCGCCGGCAGGAGTGGAATACTCGCCGCCCTTCTGGGCCAGCATCTGAATCATCATGTTATCACTGGACTTATAGATAAAGGGGATCATGGTCTTCTGTCCGTTAATCGCGAAAGTCCCGTCTGCGTTCTTCTTCGTGGCGGCTTCGGATACTTCCCAGACGAAGTCCCAGGTCAGTACTTCAGGAAGGGTGAAACCGAGCTTCTCCACGAAGTCTTTATTGACGTAGCAGGCCTCGGTGGAGCGCATGAACGGCAGGGCGTAGTGGTCATTCCCGATGCGGCATTCCTCGATATACTGGGGGATCAGCTCGCTGTAGGACGGAGAATCGAAGCGGACTTCGCTGCCGCCCAGACCGAACCGGCTGTCCTTCATGAGAGAGTCGAGAGGGACGACGACATTGTCACCGGTCATATAGGTGGCGATATGGTCAGGATACGTGATGCAGATATTCGGTGTCGTGCCGGTACTGATATTGGTGATGACGTCATTATAGATCTGACCGTAATCTGTGTAGAAACGGATGTTGACGTGGATATTCGGATACAGGTTCTGAAAGTCCGTAACTGCCTTGTTATAGATACTCTTCTGCGTCGCATTGGTGTCGTTCTTCGCCCAGAATGTGATCTCGTAGGTGCGGGTGGTATCAAACTCATCCGGCACATCAAATGCGTGAAGATCTTTCGCGCCATGGCAGGAAACGAGTGACAGGCAGCAAGGCAGAAGGAAAAGAACTGTAAGCACAAGCGACAGTGCTTTTGCAGTAGGAAAATGAATATGGCGGCTACCGGTGATCCTCTTACTCATCCCTTGGTACCTCCTCGGCTGACGCCCTCCATGATCTTCTTATGGAAGATGAGGAAGAGAATGATGAGCGGTATGGAGATGACGACGACGGCGGCCATCATGGCGGGGATGTTCTCGCGTCCGAAGCCGTTCTCGCGGATCTCGGAGATACCGTTACTGACGAGGAAATACTTCGGGTCGTCGGTGATGAGTCTCGGCCAGACATAGGCGTTCCAGCACTCGATGACTTTCAGGATCACGACGGTGACGATGGTCGGTGAGCAGATCGGGACCATGACCTTGAAGAGGTATTTCAGGTCCGAGGTACCGTCTACTTTCGCGGCCTTATAGAGATCGTCGGGGATCTGCTCGAAGTTTTCTTTCAGAAGATAGATGTAGAAGACCGAGGTCACGGACGGAAGGATCAGTCCTGTGAACGTGTTTCGAAGTCCCCAGTTGGTGATGGTGACGAAGTTCGTGATGATGACCAGTTCGGAAGGGATCATCATGAGGGACAGGAAAAGCGTGAACACGAGGTTCTTGCCGCGGAACTGGAGCCTGGAGAAGGCGAAGGCGGCGAAAATGATGACGATCATCATCAGGGCCGTGGTGATCACGGTGAAGAGGAACGTGTTCAGGAAATACCGTCCGAGCGATACGCCGGTAAAAGCATCGCCGTAGTTCTGAAGCGTCGGGGAGGCCGTGACGAACCGGGGTGTGAACTCGGCGTTATAGCTGCCGTAGCTCTTGATCGAGGTAAGGATCATCCAGTAGAAGGGGAACAGCACGATGATCCCCCACATGGAAAGAAGCACGTAGGTGATGGTCTTGCGGATCAGGGCGGCGGTCCTGGTCTTCTTGCTTATCTGGCCGTAGTCATGCATCAGGTCCACCTCCTTTACCGTATGGATGTTTTCTTGCTGATCAGCAGGTTCACGACCGTGATGGTGAACACGATGGCGAAGAGGATCAGCGCGGCAGCGGCGGCGTAGGACGGGTATCCGCCCGAGTCGCCGTAGAGCATGTCGTAGACATAGCCGACGATGGTGTTCATGCCGGCGGAGTTGAGGTTCGTGCCGAAGATGGCGACCTCGTCGGAATAAGCCTTGAAGGCACCGATGAAGCCTGTGATCACGAGATAGAAGATCATGGGGGAGATCATCGGAAGAGTGATGTGTGTGAACTGGCGGAACCGCGAAGTGCCGTCGATCCGGGCGGCCTTGTAATATACTTCGTCGACCGAGGCAAGTGCGGAGGTCAGGATCAGGACCTTAAAGGGGAGGACGACCCATATGGTGTAGAAGCACATGACGAACATCTTCGCCCAGTAGGGGCCGTCGATAAAGTCGATGGGGCCGGTCTTAAATACGGCCAGGATCATATTGATGAGACCGTCGGTATAGGGTGTCTTCTTGAACATGATCATGAAGACCAGACCGACAGCCAGGGTATTCGTTACATAGGGAAGGAAGAAGATCGTCTGGAAGACTTCCTTGAGTTTCTTGATGGAGTTGAGCCCTAATGAGATCAGCAGGGCAAGAAGGGTCGACAGCGGTACCGTGATGATGACGATGATGAATGTGTTCTTTACGGCCTGCAGGAAATACGGATCGTGGAGAACGTAGGCGTAGTTGAACCAGCCGGTTCCGAAAGAGGTCTGGGATGCGGAGTTATACCCTTCCTCGAAGGAATAGATCAGTACATCGATCAGGGGATAGACCATGAAGATCCCGAGAAACAGAAGTGCCGGCAGAAGATACAGCCATGCCTTCAGGCTCTTCAGCTTCGTAAGGGTGGAGGACTTCCTGTATGTGGGCTTGCCCGTGATCGAGGAGCGGCCGGATTCCTGATTGTCTACATGCGCGCTCATATCAGACGCTCCTGGGATTCCTTCGAGAATACGAAGACTTTCTTCGGGTTCAGGTCGAAGCTGACTATCTGGCTTTCCGGATCGATCTGGTTGTCGGAAGAGACAATGGCACGGTGGCGTGTTCCTTCTATCTCGGACATGCTGTGGGAGAAGACTACGCTTGTGTCTCGGCCCATGACTTCGACGGCCAGAAGAGAAGCAGAGAAGACACCGTTCTTCCCGTCGAGTCTGCCATCTTTTCCTTCGCGAAGGACGAATCCTTCCGGGCGGATGCCGATATAGACTTCCTGATCAGATGTGTCCTTGACGTAGTCTTTACCAAGGATCTCTTCCTGTCCGATACAGAGTTTCCCGCCTTCTATTCTACCGGTAAAAACATTGATCGGTGGTGTGCCGAGGAATTTGGCAACGAAGAGGTTCGTGGGCTGGTCATACACTTCCTGGGGTTTCCCGATCTGGTGGATGGCGCCGTCCTTCATGACGACGATCAGGTCGGAGATACTCATCGCCTCCTCCTGATCGTGGGTGACGAATACTGTAGTGATCTTCGTTTCGTTCTGGATCCGCTTGATTTCTTCACGGGTCTGGATACGAAGACGGGCATCCAGATTCGAAAGAGGCTCATCGAGAAGAAGTACGCGTGGCATCTTCACAAGGGCACGGGCGATGGCGACACGCTGCTGCTGTCCACCACTCATCTCGTTCGGCTTCCTGTCCATCAGCTCCTCGATCTGTACGATCTTTGCCGCTTCGAGGGCTTTGGCTTCCATCTGCTCTTTCGTCATTTTCTGCTCGCCCTTTAAGTTCTGAAGGGGGAACATGATGTTCTTCCTTACATTGAGATGCGGGTAGAGGGCATAACTCTGGAAGACCATGCCGACACCGCGGTTCTCGGCCGGGATGTCAGTGACATCGTCATCATCGAAGTAGATGCGGCCTTCGGTCGGCGTCTCCAGACCGCAGATAAGATTCAGGGCAGTGCTTTTGCCACAGCCTGACGGACCGAGAAGACCGACGAGTTTGCCGTCGGGGATCTCGAAAGTGAAGTGATCCACGGCCACGACCTCGGCCTTGATCTTCTTATTTCTGTTGGGAAATCTCTTCGTTAGCCCCTCAAAACGGATCTTCATGTGAAATCCTCCTTACCCATACCCCTCATGAGTTACTTCTAATGTACCACAATTTAGGGAAAGAGACACGGACAGATTCAGAAGAGGGGAAGGGTTGAGAAAAGGTGGTCCTTTCTTGTACAATGTTCCTAGCCGGACTTAGGGAGGAAGAGAAGTTATGGAATTATCTTCGACGCCGCGCGGCGAGCGCATCTATATCGGGTTCTTCGGCATGAGAAATGCCGGCAAATCCAGCGTGGTCAATGCTTTTACCAATCAGGAGATCGCCATCGTTTCCGATGTAAAGGGAACGACGACCGATCCTGTATATAAGGCGATGGAGCTTCTTCCTCTCGGACCTGTCATGATCGTGGATACTCCCGGCATGGACGATGAAGGGGAACTGGGGATACTTCGTATCGAGAAGTGTAAAGAGGTCATGGCGAAGGTCGATATCGCGATCCTTGTAGTGGATGGAACGATCGGTATGACGGACGGCGACCGTATGCTGAAGAAGATGTTCGAGGAGAGAAATCTCCCGTACATCACGGTATATAACAAGCTGGATCTGATTTCCCAGCGTATCGGAAAAGGGCGCACGAGAGAGGTCTCCAAGGACAGCATCTGGGTGTCGGCATCCGATAAGATCAACATTACGGATCTCAAGGAGATGGTGGCCCATCTGGTGGTGAATCCGAGTAACGGAAGGAAAATCATCTCTGATCTGATTTCCGAGGGGGATATCGTCGTACTGGTCACGCCGATCGATGAATCCGCACCGAAGGGACGTCTGATCCTTCCACAGCAGCAGACGCTCCGGGAGATTCTCGATACCGGTGCCATCGGCATCGTGACACAGGTTCCGCAGATCCCCAAGGTACTCTCTTCTCTGGCCAAAGCACCGAAACTCGTCGTTACGGACAGTCAGGCCTTTAAAGAAGTGAATGAGCTTGTACCGGAGGAGATCCCGCTGACATCGTTCTCGATGCTGTTCGCACGGTATAAGGGTGACCTCGGAGAGGCGATACTGTCGGCAAGATTTCTGGATACCCTTGAAAGTGGTGCGCGCATCCTGATCTCGGAAGGATGTACCCATCACCGCCAGTGTAACGATATCGGCACGGTGAAGCTTCCGAAGATGATCGAGAAAACGACAGGCAAGGACTTCCACTTCGAGTGGTCCTCCGGTGATTCCTTCCCGGATGATCTCCGGGATTTCGACCTCGTGATCCACTGCGGAGGCTGCATGCTGAATCCGCGTGAGATGATGCACCGCATCCGTATCTGCCAGAATGCCGGCGTGCCGATCACGAATTACGGCGTGATCCTGGCACACATGCAGGGGATCCTGCCGCGCGTATCCGCTCCACTTCTGGGGAAGAAGTGATTATTTATGCCAGGAGGCATTTCCGGGATCAAAGGCATCGATCTCGTCGGACAGATCGTCATGAAGTAAAGGATCCGAGGCGGTGTCTGCTGCTACGGGGACGGGAGTAGCGGATAAAGTTTCCGATACCTCGGAAGTACTGTCGAAGGCAGAAGCGGGCGAGGGAAGACCGATGCTTCCGGTAGCCGATGGAATGAGACCGGATGTACCTTCCTCGGTGGTTGATGCTTTTTCTTCTGACTTCCTTTCGGCGATGGAGGCCTCGATGGCTTTCGCGGAGCGGTGGCTGCGGATCTCCCTGATGATCTTCATCAGCAGACCAATAAAGAATATAAGAAACGGCAGCGTGAGAATAATGATCGCAACGATCCCTGCGGTGTTCTTATGGATCGAGCTCTGCTGCGTCGCGGCCTTATAGTCCTGCCAGGCTTCGTCCGTGGTCTGGTCGTCATAGGTGGAGATAAACGTGCTGCCTTTTCCCGTGTGGTAGGTGTTCAGACAATAGAGGGTCGAGGGTTCATTCTTGCACAGATAATCCATCTCCTGATAGCGTGCTTTCGTTAATGGTGTGGTCAGGATCGTTCCGTCTTCTTCAGTAATGAGCGTGAGCGTATATCCGTAGGTGTCACTGGCACGGCTGATATAACAGTTCACTGTCCCGCTCGGATAGAAATCATCGAAACTTCCCGTATAGGGGAAGAATATGAAAAAGAGGCAGAGGGCGAACGTGATGACTAAGGTCAGAGACAGAAACATCAGTATGCACAGTGCGCCTATATATTGGCGGAAAGTGGCGGGCTCGATCGTTTCGCCGTTCTTGGCCATCTGATAGCGTTTAAACCAGAACCACAACCAGAACATAGAGCTCGTACCTGCCTTCTTTACCTAAAAGACGGAGGAAAAAATCAGTCCGCTTCGTCCATTTGCGCGTCCAGTTCCTGATTGCGGGCCTGACGTTCGCGGATGGTCTTCTCGATCATCATATCCTTGACCTTCATGAGACGGGTCGTAGCAGAACGCTCGCTCTCATCGAGCTTCATGGTGATGTAGCGGATCTTCTCCTCATAATCCGGGATCATGACATGCTCCAGAGCGTTAACACGACGGCGCGTCTTCTCGATCTCGGAAGCCATAAGCTGACACTTCTTCTCGATCTCGGCCAGAGCGATCAGGTCCGGCATGATATCCGACAGCGCAAGGATCGCATCATCGAGGTCGATCGGAGTAAAAGAATAACCATAAGAGTAGATATCGCCCTCATCGGCTGTCTTGTACTGTGCCTTAAAGACAGGGACCTTCACGCTCATGACGTTCTTCTCGGACACTTCGAGCGACATGCTCTGCTTGTGGTACATCATGGCGACGGCGATCGCCTGGTTGCTCATCAGGGAGCGGGCGACGGACATGTGCTGATTGGCTACTTCGAGCTTGGCTTCCACCTCGCGTCGGATACGCTTGTTCTCACGGACCGCTTCGAGGAACTGGCGCATGAGTTCGTCACGCTTATCCTTCAGAAGCTTATGTCCGCGGCGCGCAGTAACCAGACGCTTCTTCAAGCGCGTCAGTTCCATTCTGGTCGGATTTACATTCGCGGTAGCCATGTCTCTTCCGTCTCTTTCTTACTTTTTCTCGTCGTAGTACTTGTCGAGGAGCTTGTCGCTGATACGCTTATGCTCCGATCTCGGAAGGATCCGAAGGAGCTTCCAGCCGAGGTCCAATGTCTCTTCGATATCTCTGTCCTGATTGAAGCCCTGGGATACATATTCTTTCTCGAATGCATCGGAGAACTTCGCGTAGAGCTTATCCATATCGGTCAGGGCCGCTTCACCTAAGATGACCATGAGTTCCTTCGCCTCTTTACCACGTGCATAAGCGGAGAAGAGCTGGTTCATGGTATTACTGTGGTCCTCACGGGTCTTGCCTTCACCGATACCCTTATCCTTCAGACGGGACAGAGAAGGAAGTACGTCGATCGGCGGCATAACGCCCTTTCTGTAAAGCTCACGGGACAGGATGACCTGACCCTCTGTGATATATCCGGTAAGGTCCGGGATCGGGTGGGTCTTATCGTCCTCAGGCATGGTCAGGATCGGGATCATGGTGATGGATCCGTTCTTGCCCTTCTGGCGGCCGGCTCTTTCGTATAGGGACGCAAGGTCGGTGTACATGTAACCCGGATAACCACGGCGGCCCGGGACTTCTTTACGAGCGGCGGAGACCTCACGGAGAGCGTCTGCGTAGTTCGTGATATCGGTAAGGATAACCAGCACGTGCATGTCCAGGTCGAAGGCCAGATATTCCGCAGCGGTCAGCGCCATACGCGGGGTCGCGATACGCTCAACGGCCGGGTCATTCGCCAGATTAATGAAAAGCACTGTACGGTCGATCGCACCGGTCTCTTTAAAGCTGTCCATGAAGAAGTTCGCTTCCTCGAAGGTGATACCGATGGCGGCGAATACTACGGCGAACTTCTCATCGGTGCCACGTACCTTCGCCTGACGGGCGATCTGGGCAGCGAGGTTCGCATGCGGAAGACCGGATGCGGAGAAGATCGGGAGCTTCTGGCCACGTACAAGAGTATTCAGGCCATCGATGGCGGAAACGCCGGTCTGGATAAACTCGTTCGGGAAGTTTCTGGCAGCCGGATTCATCGGGAGACCGTTTACATCGAGCCTCTTCTCCGGGATGATCTCCGGACCGTCATCGATCGGACGTCCGAGACCGTCGAATACACGGCCCAGCATATCCTTACTTACCGGAAGCTCCATCTGCTTTCCGGAGAATCGGACTTTACTGTCTGCAAGGTTAATGCCGGCGCCGCTCTCGAAGAGCTGGACGAGGGCATTCGTGCCGTCGATCTCGAGAACACGGCAGCGGCGCTTCTCGCCGTTACTGAGCTCGATCTCTCCGAGCTCGTTATAACTTACATCCGTGACACCACGGACCATCATCAGCGGTCCGGCGACTTCACTTATGGTACGGTACTCTTTTGCCATGTCTTAATCCTCCTTGTTCAGCAGCTCGGACAGTTCGAATGCCAGCTGTGCACCGATGGAGACATATTCATTCTCACAGTCGTCTTCGGTGATGTACTTGAAACGGCCGATCTTCTCACGAACGGGGAGAGCAACCAGCGCTTCAATGTCGGCGCCCATTTCCAGTGCGCCGGACGCCTTATCATAGTAATCCAGGATGAGCTTCATCATGAAGTCCTGCTTCTTCAGGGAAGTATGGGTATCGACCTCATGGAAGGCCAGCTGGTGCAGGAAGTCCTCACGGATGGATCTGGCGACTTCCATCTTCAGACGGTCAGAGGAAGAGAGCGCATCCATACCAACGAGCTTCACGATTTCTTCAAGTTCCGCTTCTTCCTGCAGGATCAGCATCATGCGGGCACGGTTGCTGTTCCATTCCGGAGAGACGTTCTCGTCGAACCAGCTTGCGAGGGAATCCGTATAAAGAGAATAACTCGTCAGCCAGTTGATAGCCGGGAAGTGACGCTTATAGGCAAGACCGGCATCCAGGCCCCAGAATACCTTAACGATACGAAGTGTCGCCTGGGAGACCGGCTCGGAGATATCACCACCCGGAGGAGATACGGCACCGATCGCGGAGAGGGAACCCTCCAGACCTTCGGAACCGAGGGTCGTTACACGGCCGGCACGCTCGTAGAACTGCGCCAGACGGGAACCGAGGTAAGCCGGATAACCTTCTTCACCAGGCATCTCTTCAAGACGTCCGGACATCTCACGGAGAGCCTCTGCCCAACGGGATGTGGAGTCGGCCATGAGCGCTACGGAGTAGCCCATGTCACGGAAATATTCGGCAATCGTAATACCGGTATAGATAGAAGCCTCACGGGCGGCAACCGGCATATCCGATGTATTGGCGATCAGAACGGTACGCTTCATCAAGCTCTCGCCTGTATACGGGTCGATGAGTTCCGGGAACTCATTCAGAACGTCGGTCATCTCGTTACCACGCTCACCGCATCCGATGTATACAACGATATCCGCCTGTGCCCATTTCGCCAGCTGGTGCTGGGTAACGGTCTTACCGGAACCGAACGGACCCGGGATCGCCGCTACACCGCCCTTGGCGATCGGGAACATACAGTCGATGACGCGCTGGCCTGTTACGAGCGGCATCGTCGGAGCATGCTTCTTCACGTATGGACGGCCTTTTCTTACCGGCCAGCGCTGGTAGAGCTTCAGATCGATCGTCTCGCCCTTCTCGGTCGTAAGCTTACCGACCGGATCTTCGAGCTTATATTCTCCACTGGAGATCGAAGTGATCGTGCCACTTACTCCCGGCGGAACCAGGATCTTATGTTTCACGGTCTCGGTCTCCTGAACGATACCGATGCAGTCACCGGCTACGACCTTATCCCCCGTATTCTTCGTCGCTTCGAATTTCCAGACGGCTTCACGGGAAAGGGAAGGCACTTCAATACCACGGGAAAGGTTATTCCCGATCTTCTCCATGATGGATTCCAGAGGTCTCTGGATACCGTCGAAGATACCGCCGATCAGTCCGGGCCCGAGTTCTACGGAGAGCGGAACACCTGTGGACTCTACCGGCTCGCCGGCGCGAAGTCCTGCCGTCTCTTCGTAAACCTGAATAGAAGCACGGTCACCATGCATCTCGATGATTTCTCCGATCAGACGCTCATTACTGACACGTACCACGTCGAAAAGGTTGGCATCACGCATGCCCTCTGCAATAACCAGTGGTCCGGAGACCTTCACGATCGAACCTTTGCTCATTTTGCTTACTCCTTTAACGATTTACTGTTCTTTCAATATGTCTGATCCGACTGCGCGCTCTACGGACTTGGAGATGGCCTTCATGCCCATGCCCTCATTTCCTGTAACGCCCGGGATCGGAAGGATGACCGGCAGCGGCCGGTCGCTGTATTTGTCGATTTCTGTTTCCAGCTTCTTGGCAAGGGATTCCGTGATCAGGATCACGGCGTAATCGCCTTCTGCCAGATTGTGTAAAGTCGTGGCCGGATTATCCATACGGTCCAGAGGGAAAATGTCCAGACCGATCGATGCGAAGCCGCAGATACTGTCTCTATCGCCCATGGCGGCAATCTTATTCATACAGCCTCCTTAATCTTCCGGACACGACATCCAGCGGGAGATTGTTCTGCTTCGCCGCGAGAATGATCCGAATATTCTTGATCTCGGCCTCTTTCCCAAGATAGAAACCGATGACCGGCTCCGGTCCGAGAGGACTGTGACGGGTCGGAAGAAGAAGGGCAAGCATCTGGTCATCTACCCATTTCTCGTATTCCGCCGGGGAGGAGGACAAGTATTTCGTCCCCGAACTGTAGGAAGTCGTAGACAGGTAGGAAAGAAGGCTCTCCATTTTCTTCTCTTCGTCGGCACAGGCAAGAAGCTGATCTCTGGAAATAGTCGTATTACCGTCGGACAGTGCTCTCTCCAGGAAGGCTCTGTCCTTGCCGGTCTTGATGGCGCGGAACGCCGTCTTGATATTACATGTTGCCGTATAGATCTCCATCTCGTTCTTAAGAAGATCCACGCCGGAAGCATTCGCCGCCTTTGTGATCTCATCAAGGCATTTCCTGTCGATCAGGATATCCGCCATCTGCCCGTCTCCGGTACGGACGAGAAGGTCATAGACCTCTGCGCCGAGAGAGCTGAAGGGCTCCGGAAGTTTGTCGAAAGAGTGAGTCTCGATTGCCTCTTTCATGAGGGAACGGTCGATCACACTCGGCTTCGTGAACTCTTGATCCACTTCGAAATCGGAAAGCAGACACTTAATGCCGGCCTTAAGATTATGGAAATCGTTACGAAGGACCAGGGAACGGAAGAGATCCGGATCCGGTGCAGAAGCAGTCACCCAGTTCCAGGCACGGGAGATCTCCAGATCCAGTATCTTTCCACTGTCTCTGGTATCATCTGGCATAGTCCAGCCGCGTTCCTGCAGCATCGCTACAACGGCCTCATAGGAAGGGGCCGCCAGCAGCTTATCCATATCGCTTCTACGGAAGAAACTCTTCTCGTATACATGCGCACCGGAAACGGCGTAGGCGTATTTTGAATTACCGGGTCCCATTGCTTCTTGGTGATCCTTTCGTATCTATTATTTCTTCGCGAAAAGCACTTGGTTGATCGCATCCCGCATGTCGCTCTCGCAGTCGTTGACGCGCGCTTCCAAGGTGCCGTTATATTCGCATTCCCCGCAGATCAGGATGCATCCGGTATCGAAATCTCCGGATTTATCTGACAGCGTGATCTTCGATCCGGTCTTCTCGGACAGTTCGCGGAGGAATGCATCGGTGATAGAAGACTTATCCTTATCGCTTACGATCAGGACACCATCTTCTCCTTCGCTGCTTCCGGTCACGAAATCCCGGATCATGGCGAGACGGTCTTCCGAAGAAAGACCACGGATGCGCTTCTTCGCTTCTTCGATGATCTCATCGATCATGGCGACACGCTCGGTAAGAAGGCGCCGCTGCGACTTCGTATTCTGCGTCGCACGGTTCTGCTTCTGCTGCGAGTCTATGACCGCCTGCGCTTCAGACAGCATCTTCGCTTCTTCGTCTCTGGCCTGATCCTTCTTCTTCGCGATCAGTTTCTCCGCATCCTGTTCGGCTCTGGCCACACGGGCATCGGCGCTCTCACGGGCGTCTTTCAGGATCCGATCAATGATGGAATCTATTCCAGCCATATTTGCTCCTTACACGATCACAACCGGATGGTTGTGTTTCTTACCAATTGATGCCGTTGATGCTCATGACCATCAGAAGCGAGCTTACGAAGCTGAGAAGAGCATAGAGCTCAACCAGAGACGCAGACGTTACGGCTTTACCGGAATCCTGCGGACGCTTGGAGATGAGCTGAACACCGGTCAGAGCTACACGAGCCTGCAGAAGAGCAGAAGCCAGACCACCGAGAGCCATCGGGAGACAAGCGATCAGGAACAGACCTCCACGGGCAACGCCTGCTGCCGTGTTCGGGATAACCGTTCCGCCGAGAACGCCGATCTGTGTCAGGGAAAGAATGGTGATAACGAGTCCGTAGAGACCCTGGGAACCCGGAAGAAGCATCAGAACGAGAAGCTTACCGAATTTGCTCGAGTCCTCTGCGATGACCGGAGACGCCGCCTCCGCCACCATACCTACGCCTTTGGACGATCCGAAACAGTTTGTCGTAACGGCCAGTCCAGCTCCCAATAATGCAAGTAACATGCCCCAGTTCATTTAATTGTCCTCCTTAATTTTGAAGTGCTTGGTGTTACCCGTGAACGGCGTAAACATTGTTCCGCCGCCGTCGTAGAATTTCGAGAGGAATTCTACGTACTGTAATCTATTAACATGAACATATGCGCCGAGGGCGGATATGCCCAGATTAATCGCATGGAAGAAGAAGAATACGGGAATAAATACCAGGAGTTTCCCGATTCCGGAGAAGAAGAGCGTACCGATGGAATTCGCCACCGATCCGACAATACCCGTTACGAGGCCTAAAGCCATGAGACGGGAATAGGAGAGAAGATCACTGAAGTAACCCGTGACTCCGTAGATTGCGCCGAAACCGCCGATGAACTTGCCGACGATCCCTTTCTTGCCGTAGCCGCCGCCGAGGAAGATGCCCACAGCACCTGCAATCGCGGTCCACTTACCGATCTCGGCAAGCGGCACACCGTCAGCGACCGTCCAGGGGGTGAATTCACCGAGGATCATCGGGAAGATGACCATAACGATACCGGCAAACGTGACGAACCAGAAGAATACTTCGGCAAAAGCACCGGCCACCTCACCATTTCTGCACATCCTGTAGAACTTGGCGCCAAGACCGAGAAGAATGTGGAGGAAACCAAGGCAGAAGCTCAGGATCAGGAGTTTCATAGGATCTTTACTCGGATCGAACCAGATCGGGGGGAGCGAGACCTTCCCGGAGAAGAATCCCTTCGAGACCGATCCGACGACATCGCCGAAGAAACTGCCGTACATGAAGCCCCAGAAGGTGGTGGCCATGCCGCAGTAGAAGAATTTCATCATGTTCTTCTTGTTATTGCCCTCCGGCTTTCTCTTCTTTAATACGAAGAGAGTACCGAGCATCAGAAGGATGCCGTAGCCGGCATCGGAGAGCATCATGCCGAAGAAGAAATAGTAGAAGAATGCCATGACCGGATTCGGGTCGATGTCGCCCCGGGTCGGAGCACTGTAAGATTCCACGATATCTTCCACAGGAGAAACGAAGGGACCGTTCTTAAACTTGGCCGGGATCTCTTCATCCGGAAGCGGGTCACGGCTCTCGAAAACGAGCTCAAACTTCTCGGTCAGTGCTCTCTCCACCGAAGCACAGTCTTCGGCGGCGACGAAACCATCAAGGATGAAGGTCTTCTTCGAGAAGAGGATCTTTCCCAGCATATCGTACTTATCCTGACGCATGATCATGTAATCAGAAAGGAAATACAGATCATCCAGCTTATCGGAATAGCTTCGAAGTTTCTCACGGGAGGCCTCAATGGTATCCGATGCCTCCTCGATACGCTTGCGCAGTCTCGCGATACGTACCTCCGGCGGATGCTTGGTCGGATCCGACGGGGCAGTGAAAGACATCCGGCGCAAAGTGGCCATGACGTCTTCATAATCTTTCTTATGTACGATAAAGCAGGCACAGGTCTGGTCTGCCGCTGTATATACTATATCTGTATATATATCCGGGATCTTCAGTTCATCTGCCGAAGAGGTAAGGCCGGACAGAACAGCCTCAGATTCTTTCTGGGCTCTGTACTGATCGCAGAATGCGGTGTAGAACGTGGACTCGTCGTATGCTTCCGGGAACTGGCCCACGATACAGGTGGTCTTCTGCGAACCCTGGTACTGCATCGGAATATCGAGCTTCTCCCAGGGAAGAATGGCGTCCAGCTGATGCCGTGTCGATGTGCGGACAGTAGTCTCCGAAGCGATCTTTCTGTCGAGGGCTTCGATATCGTAGACGATCTTCATGGTCTCGTCATTTCTGTCGGCCCGCTCGGAGAATTCTTCAAGTGTCAGCTCCTGCCTTCCGGCAAATCCCGAGAGAAAAGGCTTCTTCACGGTCGAGTATTCCTCGACCAGGGCGATTGCATGACGGATCGACGCCGATGTCTTCTCGAGCTGGGTAAGACTGGACTTGGAAGGGAAGAGGTTCAGATCCTCGGTGACGTCATCGGCGTAACGCTCGGTCACGTCCACCGTACCGAGCCGCTGCAGCAGTTCGACGATCTTCTTGGCGTCCTTCTGCATCGCGATGATCTCTATATGCTTCATGGGAAGTATAGCCATACGTCTTTATTTCCTTCCCATCAGAATGTCCATCGCAGCGGAAATAGCAGCTTCGCGGTTCGGCTCCGCGTCATCTCTTAACTTCTCGGCAGCCTTCTCGGAGGCGGCATCATTCGCCGTGTTCTCATCGGAACCCTCAGACTTATGCTTCTCATAGAGAGCGGCAACCTTCTTCCTGGCATCGGAGAGCGCTTCCTGATAATCGGTCTGTGCCTGTTTCTGAGCCTTGGCTAGGATCTCGTCTGCCTTGAGCCTGGCTTCCTGCTCGATCTCGGCGGCTTTCTTCTCCGCTTCAAGAATGCGATTCACCTGTTCTGATGCCATAGATGCTTCCTTTCCGAAAACCCAAATTTCCACTTATAAATCATTGTTCCTATTTTCACATAATAGATAGTAGAAATCAAGAGAAAATTGTGCAGAATGTTCAAAAGATTTTTGCGTTTTTGAGAATAAGAAAAGGATGCAAAAACTTTATTCATTCTTTATAATTGTTTAGCGATTGTTTTGAGAATGATCATTAGAATGAAACTCGTAAAAACGAGAAATCCTTAAGGAGTGGAGGAAAGATCCGTTCTGATAAGGATAAATGAAAAAGAGAAGAGAGTATATCAGGAGGACAGACTACAATGTTAAAGATCGAACATCTGACGAAAACGTATCCGGGAGGAAAGGTCGGCGTGGCCGATCTGTCGCTTGAAGTGAAAGCGGGAGAGATCTACGGATTCATCGGACATAATGGTGCGGGAAAGACTACGACCATTAAGGCGGTCGTGGGACTTCACAAATTCGAGAAGGGTTCGATCACCATCGACGGGATCTCGGTCACGGAGGACCCGCTCAAGGCGAAGAGCATCACCGCCTATATTCCGGATAATCCGGAGCTGTACGATAACCTCTCGGGTATGCAGTTCCTGAACTTCGTGGCGGATGTATTCCGCGTTCCGAAGAACGAACGTAAGGCGAGGATCGAAGCCTGGGCCGGAGACCTCGAGATCCTCAATGCCCTCAATAACCAGGTGGCGTCGTATTCGCACGGCATGAAGCAGAAACTGGCGATCATCGCAGCGTTCCTGCATGAGCCGAAGCTTCTGATCATGGACGAACCTTTCGTCGGACTGGACCCGAAGGCCGCCTTCTCTGTCAAGAAAATGATGCGTGAATTCTGCGATAAGGGGAACGCGATCTTCTTCTCGACACACGTTCTCGAAGTCGCCGAGAAACTCTGCGACAAGATCGCCATCATCAAGGACGGTAAACTGATCGCTTCCGGCACGATGGAAGAAGTGAAGGGCGATGCCTCTCTGGAGGAAGTATTCCTGGAAGTCACCGAGGAGGCAAAATAAGATGCGTACACTGTTTATACTGCTGCGCACCGAGTTCATCGCTCTGGTGAACAGCTTCAATAAGAAGGGGAAGACTCCGTTCATTCTGGCAGCCATCGGACTCGGGCTTCTCGGTATGTTCATGATCGGCATGTTCGCCATCATCGGAGGATCCACGGCATTCATCCTGGTGGAGAAAGGCCTGGAAGAATTTGCGATCTATCTCTCCCTGTCCCTTTCCATGATCATCGCGCTGATGTTCGGCGTCATGAACTCTACAAGAGATGCCCGCTCGAATGATACGGACATGCTCCTTGCCATGCCGATCCCGAAAGCGGCCATCGTTGTCTCCAAGCTCCTCGGTATGTATCTTCTGGATGTGCTGTGTGCGCTGGTCATGCTGGTACCGAGTTATCTCATCGTCTGCCTCGTCGGAGGGCATTCCTTCGCTCTGTTTGCCAGAGGTATGGTCATCGCCTTCCTGATCCCGGCGCTTCCGCTCTTTATCTCGCTGCTGATCAGCGCGGCGATCGGCTTCCTGCGTAAGGCAACGAAGTTCGGCCAGATCGTAGCCATGTTCCTCTCGATGGGCGTGATGCTTCTTTATATGGTCGTGGTTCCGAACATCTCCTCGTATGCGGAGAGCATGAACATCACGGCGGCGGAGTCCGTCACGAAGATGAAGCAGATCCTCCCGTTCTACTGGATCACGGAAGCGATCTACAGCGGAGATCTTCTCTGCATGCTTCTGACGCTGGCTATCACGCTGATCCCGATGGTGCTGGCGGTATATATCCATGCACGTGGCCTGAACGGTGTAGATTTCCATGTGGATAATTCCAAGAAAGCCCGTTCGTACAAGACGGCATCTCCGAGACAGGCTGTGATCAAGATGGAATTCAGAAGATATTTCTCTTCCATGAATTACATTATGAATACCCTTTTCGGCACGATCCTCCTTCTTGCCATCTCCGGTTTTATCGCCGTGAAAGGTGTCGGAAACATTGATATCCTGGAGGAGATCACAGTTAATGGCGAGAAGATGGATGTCATTTCACACTTTACCGGTCTGGCATGGGCCGCGATCTGGGGACTGTTTATCAACTTCTTTGCTTCGATCACGTATACGACTCCGCCTTCCGTATCACTGGAAGGCAAGCGGATCTGGCTCAATAAGAGCCTGCCGATCAGCACGAGAGATATCCTGATGAGTAAGCTCGCAGTCAGTGTCATGATCTTCCAGCCGATCTCGATCCTCTGCTGTATCGCACTCTCGATCGCAGCAAGAAGCGGATTTCTTTCCTGTCTGGTCCTGATCCTGCTCACATCGCTGTTCCACCTCTTCTGCTCCATGGTGGGCCTGATCTTCGGCCTGATTTTCGTCCGCCTCGACTGGACCAATGAGGCACAGGTCATCAAGAGCGGCATGGCACTGGTACTGACGATGGTCGTCAACATGATCCTTGCGCTTGTGTTCGGTATCGGTCTGGTCGTATCGGTGATCATCGGAAAAGATCCGGTATACTTCGCCGTGCTCGGAGGAGAAATTGTTCTTCTGCTGGGACTTTGTGCCGGCGCATATGCTATAATTACTCACTACGGGGTGAGAAAGTACGAATCGCTGAACGGCTGAAGCCGGAGGGTGGCGGTAAGGACACACATTCCCGAAATCAACTAGGAGTATCAGATGGACCTTTTTCATCGGACACCGGCACCGGAAGATCGGGAGCTTACTTGGATCAAACCATTCGACAATCGGATGGATGAGATCCTGCGGCTCAAAGAGAAATCGGAGACCTGTCCCAAGGAGATGAAGAAGGTCTTTCTTTCTGCCTGGGGGGAGCTGGCCGCGCAGGTGAAACTTCACCAGAAGATCGCCTCTCAGATCGTCGGGACCGGACTTCCCCTGAGCGTATACTATAATCTCACACTGAAGACGGACATGGCCGCCGTGACAGCCGGATACCTCATCATTGCAGACGAGATCATCGTGACAGTGCTTTTCCGGAAGAAAGAGCACATCGAGTGGGACCGCTACGACACGCGGTTCTCGAAGAATCCGGAGGCAGTGGGGACACGTGAGTGCGAAGAGACGGCCTGTGTCATCGCGGACTGGCTTGCGGTCAATCGCGCGCTCTCGACGAAAGAAATGGCCAGGGTGGTACCGGTCCTCATCGATGACGAGGAGACGGAATACAGCGCCAGTGCCCGCCCCATCGGCTCAAGCGAGATCTACACGGGCATCACGCAGGCGCTGCGGATCCATCCGGACGTGTTCGGGCAGTGGCTCCTGTCTAACTGCGGCGTATCGGAGATGCCGGTATTTAACACCATGCGCAGAAATAAGATCATCGAAGCCATTGACCGGGCGATGACATAATCTTCGTCAAAAGCACAGGAAACGGCGGTGTGGAAGCGCTTCCCGCTGCTTCCCGGATGCGTGCATGGGATCACCTGTTTACAAAACGGACATAGAAAAGACGTAAAAATGACCGTTTGTTTTTCGAATTCGCATAGTTTATTCAAATCTTCCCCTCATAATGTAAGCATAGAGGTTGATAAATGAAGCAAGGAACCCAGAGCTTCACCCGAAAGGGGGGATAGAGGATGACAACGTATTTAGTAACCGGCGCGACAGGACAGATTGGGAACACGATCGTTCGCATGCTGCTTGATAATGGCAAGAAAGTACGCGTACTCGTGCACCCGGAAGAGGACACGACACCGTTGGCAGGACTTCCGGTAGATGTGAAGTACGGAGACATTCTCGTAAAGGATTCCCTGAAAGATTTCTTCAACCTGAAGGAGCCGCGCGAGGCGGTGGTGATCCATGCACAGGAGAGAAACGTGATCTCCGACAAGACGGATCTGATGGTACGGAGGGTCAACATCCACGGCACCATGAATATCACCGATACATGCGTGAAGAAGAAGATCGGCAAACTGATCTACATCGGTTCGGCAAGAGCGATCCCGCTCGAAGGCGATTCGAAAGAACCGGTCAAGGATGTAAAGTATTTCGACCGCAATAAGGTGGTTGGCGATTATGCCAAGTCGAAGGCGGAAGCGACACAGTATATCCTGGATAAGGTTTCACTGAATGGTCTGAATGCCGTGATCCTGCTTCCTTCTCTGGTGATCGGGCCTTATGAGTACGGAAATTCCGATATCATCAGCCTGATCCGCGACTACCTCTCGGGGGATCTGAAGGTCAGTATCCCGGGTGGTGTAGATTTCACTGATGTACGCGATGTGGCTTCCGGCGTGCTGGAAGCCGCAGAGCACAGTGAAAAGGGCACATGCTACATCCTTTCCAACTCGTACATGAGTACGCAGGATTTCCTGCATAGCCTTCACGAGATCACGGGAAGAGATGAAGTTACGAAGACAGTTCCGAACTGGCTTCTCTCCGGCAAGGGCATCGCGCAGCTGTATTACAGGATCACGCGCAAGGCGAATCCGAAAGATAAGTACGGACCGTTCCTTTCACCGGAGCCGCTCTATCAGAGTGAACGGGCAAGTGCAGACCTGCACTATGCACCAAGAGATGTACGATCTTCGCTGGAAGATACTGTGGACTGGGTAGAGAAGAACCCACCGTCCGAGAAGGCTTCCCCTGAAGATGCCAGGAAAGGCTCGCCGAAGGCAAGAAGCGGCTGATCCTGGAAAACCGGCCGGAAACGGCATCATAAATTGCAAGCACCTCCTTATAATATATACCTCTACTTCCTTGTTTCCTGAGGCTGTCCCGATTCCCTTCGGGGCAGCCTCGACCCTTTCTTTACGTAAAAAAGTCACCATATCTGTTTGCTGCAGGCTGCGGATGAGAAAAGTTTCTTGCGCTGTCCTCGGACTTCGTCCTGTGGAGGCGCTTCGAAACTTTTCTCACTCCGCATCTTGTGAGAAAAACACAAATGGTGAAATTCCGTAAAAACGGTCGAGGCCGCCTCGAAGATCATCTTGCTTGTGACTCTGCCGAGAGTGTGGATGTCAATACTTAACAATTCCGGTCGGCTTTTTTAGATTTGAGATGGAAAAGCGAATGGAAGAAAAAGATTTCGACGTGCCTCCGCAGGCGCTTGGGCGGCGAGGACAGCACGAGAAACTTTTTCTTCATTCGCTTTCTATAAATATAAAGAAAAAGACGACCGGAATGTGGTATAGTATTGGGGTACATATCTCTATTCTAATCAGAAAAGGAAGTGTTTCTTGTGGGCAAGACAGCTATGCTTGTGATCGATATGCAGAATGCTCTGATCCTGGAGCATCCCTACGATGAGAAACGTCTGATCAAGACGGTGTCGCAGATGGAGATGATCTGTCGCGATAAGGGGATCGAAGTGATCTTCGTCCGTCACGAGGATAATACTTTAGTCAAGGGAGAGAGCGGATTCGAGATCTATTCCCAGGTGGCACCGAAGAACGGAGAGAAAATATTCGACAAGAAATATAACAGTGCTTTTCGCGAGACAGGATTACATGAGTATCTGAAGGAGCAGGGTGTCGAGAAACTGATCGTTACGGGTATGCAGACGGATTTCTGCGTCGATGCGACGATCAAGGTGGCATTTGAACTGGGCTACGATGTGATCGTTCCGCGTGGCGGACATACGACCTTCGATAACCGCTATCTTTCCGGCGAGGAGCTCTACCATTACTACAGCTACGAAATCTGGAACCACCGCTATGCGCAGGTGATGTCCATCGACCATATTGAGGAGTGCCTATGAAATCACAGTTTTTCCCTTACGATCAGACCTGGCCGAGAGCCCAGCATTTCCAGTACTATGCGAAGATGTTCCCGATGAACATCTCGCTGAACCGTAGGATCGATGTGACGGATCTTCTGCCGGCGATCGAGAAGAAGGGCTACCGTCAGGAAGCGGTCTTCTACTATATGGTGACGCGCGCGATCAATAATCAGGGCGAGCTCAGTGTGGCATATAAGGATGGTCAGATCGGCTGGTGGAATTACCTCAATCCGGCGTATCCGGTGTATCACGAAGATGACCAGACCAGTACGATCCTGTGGACGGAGTACGATGAGGAATTCTCCGTATTCTATGAGAAGTATCTGACGGATCTGGAGAAGTACGGGAACAGTAAGGGCGTCTTCGCCATGAAGGGCATGCCGCCGACGAACAGCTATAATGTCTGCTTTAACCCATGGTTCACTTTCGACGGATTCTCGGTGGATCTTTATGAGATGAAGGACTATTTCTTCCCGACCGTGGATATGTGCAAGGTCGTGGAGGAGAACGGTCGGAAGTATCTGCCGATCGCGATCACCGTACACCGGGCGGCGACCGACCTGATCCACTTAAAGAAGTTCTTCGACGATATCGAGAGCTATTTCCCGATGTTCATCGATGGCTGATGAGGCATCTTCCATGGGACGTGCGCTGATCGCTATGAGCGGCGGGGTGGATTCCTCGCTGGCCGCGAAGATCATGCTCGATCGCGGCTATGACGTAATCGGCTGCACCATGAAGCTCTACAGTAACGAAGATATCGTAGTTAAGAACCCCAAGACGTGCTGTGCCCTCGATGACGTAGAGGATGCAAGGTCGGTGTGCCGGCACCTGGGGATCCCGTATTATGTCTTTAATTTTCAGGATGAGTTCCGCGAGAAGGTCATCTGCAAGTTCGTGGACTGCTATGAGCACGGGCGGACTCCGAATCCCTGCATCGACTGTAACCGTTATCTCAAGTTCGGCAAGCTCTACGAGCGTGCGCAGGTCCTGGGCTGCGATGTGATCGTGACCGGACACTATGCACGGATCGAAGAAAGAGATGGCCGTTTCCATCTTCGTAAAGCACTGGACCCCGCCAAGGATCAGAGCTACGTGCTCTATTCCCTTACGCAGGAACAGCTGGCGCATACCGTTTTCCCACTGGGCGATCTGAAGAAGACCGAGGTGCGTGAGATCGCAAAGGACGCCGGCATGGTCAATGCAGAGAAGCGGGAGAGCCAGGATATCTGCTTCGTGCCGGACGGAGATTATGTTTCCTTCCTCCGTAAGTTTACAGGCCATGACTATCCTTCCGGCGATTTCGTGGATAAAGACGGGAACGTCCTGGGCACGCATAAGGGTATCGTTTCCTATACCCCCGGACAGAGAAGAGGCCTGGGACTGGCGCTTCCGGCACCGATGTACGTGTCCCGCCTCGATGTCGAGAACAACCGGGTCATCCTTGTCTATGACGAAGACCTCCGAAACACGGAGGCGCTGGTCGATGACGTGAACTGGATCTCCGGAGAGGTCCCGTCTGGACCGGTCCGTGTGCAGGCCAAGCTCCGTTATCACCAGAAAGAACAGTGGGCGACGGCCGTTCCGCAGAAAGACGGAAAGGTCCGTCTTCTTTTCGACGAGCCGATCCGCGCCATTACACCGGGGCAGGCCGCCGTCTTCTACGATGGCGACGAAGTCCTGGGCGGCGGAACGATAATTATCGAGTAATCATCTCCACATAACCCCTTCCGGCGCAGGTACTCCGCAAACTCGTGTTTCGTCGAGAAAACATGCAGGAGCCTCCGCAGACGCGAAGCGTCGAGGACAGATCCGGAATGTTTTCCTCGACGAAACCTTACATCCATTGTAAGTGGTCTTTCCTCCTTTCTTGTTTTACGATGGAAGCAAGAAAGAAAGGGAGGCGTTCTTATGGACCCTGTGTTAAGGATAGATTCACTGAAGAAATACTATGGAAGGGGTGAAAACGAGACTCGTGCCATCGACGGCATCACTTTCCAGGTCGTGCCGGGAGAATTCCTGGGGATCATGGGAGCATCCGGCTCCGGGAAATCCACGCTTCTTAACTGCATTGCGGCGGTCATCCGTCCGACTTCCGGAACGATCGAGATGAAAGGCCAGGATATCGGCAGGCTCTCCGGTAAGAAACTGGCCGATTACCGTGGCAAGGAAATGGGGTATCTCTTCCAGAACTTCGAACTGATCGATAATCTGACGGGTAAAGAGAATATCCTTCTTCCGGTCTCGCTTCACGGCGGGAAAGAGAACGCCGGCTCCGAGCGGTTCGACAAGCTTGCTTCCTATCTGGAGATCGAAGATATCCTGGATAAATTCCCGTCCCAGATGTCCGGCGGTGAGAAACAGCGTATCGCGGCGGCCCGCGCCCTGATCCTCAATCCGGGACTGATCCTCTGCGATGAGCCGACAGGTGCCCTTGATTCCAAGAATGCAAAAGCACTGATGTCGAAGCTTCTGGGCTTGAATCAGGAGGAAGGCGCGACGATCCTTATGGTCACACACGATTCGAATGCAGCCAGCTTCTGTAGCCGGATCATGTTCATCCAGGACGGCAAGATCTTCCACGAGCTTCGTAAAGAAGACGGTGAAGATCAGAAAGATTTCTATGACCGCATACTGAAAGTTCTGGCCCAGCTGGGAGGAGGAAGCAGCAATGTTCTTTAAACTGGTCTTCCGAAACAGTGTCAGAAGCCATAAAGAAAATGCACTCTTTATGGGATCGCTGATCATCTCGATCATTGCCTTCTACGTGGTGCTGTCCCTCTCGAATCAGGATGTGATGCGGTATCTTCAGACGCTGGAGAGCGAAGCACTCCGTAAACTCTTCGCGATGATCATCGTGCTCTATGGTTTCACATTATTCATCGTCTTCGCCTTGATCTATTTCGCAAGTAAATACCAGATCGAACGAAGAAGTCATGAGTTCGGAGTATATATCATGATGGGCATGAAGCGGATGAAGCTCTTCCTGATGCTTCTTCTCGAAGATATCAGCAGTTCCCTGATCGCCCTTCTGATCGGCCTTCCGGTATCCGTCCTGATCACGGAAGTGATCAGTCTTCTGACGGTCAAGACCGTGGGGATCGGCTTCATGGGGCACCAGACCACGCTGTCACTGTCTGCGGCGCTTCTTACCGCAGCCGGGTTCACGGCGGTGAAATTCCTGGCGTTTCTGATCCTTTCCTTTAAGCTGGCCCGCAAGGAAGTAGGAACGCTTCTTACGGATGCTCCGGATAATGTCAGAAAGAAAAGCCGGCCTGTGCTGGAAGCGGTCATCCTTCTTCTGGGTGTGGCGCTTCTTCTCCTGGCCATCCGGACAGGTGTCTCGGGAGATGCATGGGAGACGCCGAAGACCCTTGCGCAGACAGTGTTCGGAGGCGTACTGGGCGTGATCCTTCTATTCCGCGGACTTCGGTTCCTGATCGGCCTGATCGCCGGCCATGCCGGATCCGGGAAACTTCAGGTCTTCACATTCCGGCAGGTAGAGGATACCGTGATCTTTAAGTCCGGGACACTGGCGATCTGTGCGCTGCTGATCCTTCTTGCCGGTGCGTGCCTGAGTTCCGGTGTCACGACTTTCGTATCCTATAACATGTACGACACGACACGTGTCGATTACACCTTCACGAATACCTTCAACGGATCAGACGAAGACCTTAAGGAGAAGATCTCCGCGATCGGAATGGCGGATCAGTTCTCCTACCTCGAGGAGCTCCGGATCAGTCACCCGTATATCATGAAAGATAACTACGAGAGTGCTTTTGACGGGGAGGAATTCGTCAAAGTCATGGATGAGCTGGACCCGAGAGGGAAGCGCCACTTCCTGAATCAGGCTATGGACGGATTCCCGTTCATGATCAGGCTCTCGGACTACAATTCCCTCGTCTCGGCGATGGGGGGAGAACCGCTGGAACTGAAAGAGGGCGAGCTGGGGCTGTATCGAAGTGCGGATTTCAGGAATGAGGAACTGGATAATCAGGTGCTTGAGAGACGGCCGCACGTTACCCTCGCCGGCAAAGACTTCGTGATGACGGGCACGGCACAGAGCTACCCCATCGTGACGGACCGGTTCATCACCCTCTCCGGTGCCTTGATCGTACCGGATGCCGACTTCGATATCATGGCGGACGGGTACGAAGAGGTCTATCTGAACGGCATTCTGGACAGGACGAAGTACAGCAGGGACACCATGGTGGAGAAGTATACTCTCCTGAACGAGGCCCTGAACCGCTGGGATCTGGACTATGAGAGCTATCTTCAGAATATGGGACGCCAGCTCTTCTATCTGGTCGCCGCCAGCTACATCACCATCTATCTTGCCCTGATCTTCCTTGTGGTGGCGAATACGATCCTCGGCGTACAGTTCCTGATGGGACAGAGACGCACTTCCGGAAGATACAAGACCTTGATCAAGCTCGGGGCGGATCACCGGACGCTCTATACGAGTTCGAAGAAGCAGATCAACTGGTATTTCGGGCTTCCTATCGCAGTGGCGGCTTCCTGCGTTGTCGCGGCGACAAGATCCCTCTTTAACGGCATCTTGAGCTCGCGGACGAGAGTGCACATCGATGACATGATCCCGGTGGTCCTGATTGTCCTTGCCGTCTTTGTTTTGGTAGAATATCTGTATATGCATATCGTGAAGCGGAGCAGTTTCCGGTTCCTCGAGACGCTGATGGCACCGAAGAGAGAAGAGTGACGAGAGCGGGAAGAAGGATCGGACGTCCCGCTTCGGGCAGGAAAGGAAGTCCCGGGTGAAGAGTATCTTTATAGTAGAAGATGAGAAGATGGTGGCACAGGAACTGTCTTCGATGCTTGAGAAAGAAGGCTATGATGCGATCCTTGCAGAGGACTTTACCGATGTGACGGAGAGGATCCTTATGACCGGCCCGGATCTTCTGCTTCTGGATATCAATCTTCCGGGAAAGAGCGGGTACCAGATCCTTCGTGAGATCAAGCGTAGAAGCGCGATCCCGATCGTGGTGCTGACCTCCCGGGATCAGCTTCCGGATGAACTGCATGCCCTGGAACTGGGCGCGGATGAATTCATCACGAAGCCCTATCGGAAAGAGCGTCTCCTTCTTCGGATCGCGAATGTGCTGCGCCGGTACGAGGGGCGGAAGAACATGCTCGAGGGTCCTGGGTTTCTTCTCGACCGCGGCACGTATACGCTCTATATCGACGGGACATCCGTGCTTCTTCCGAAGAATCAGGGTAAGATCCTCGAGACCCTGATGGCAAGAACGGGAGAAGTCGTGCCGAAGGAAGAGATCTGCGAAGCGGTCTGGGGAACAAGTGAATTTATCGACGAAAATGCACTGCAGGTGAATCTGACGAGATTGAAGAAGACGCTCTCCTCTCTTCCCATGAAGGTGCAGATCTCCTCAGAACGCGGCATCGGCTATAAGCTGGAGGAGCGGTCATGAAGCGTTTCTTATCGGTCCTCGGATCCCATATTCCGTGGCTTGCCTATGCACTGGCGGTGGATGTTTTCTTCTGCGTGCTTCTTTGGATCACTGATGCCAGGGCGGCGCGGATGGTCATGCTGTCGCTTCTTCTTTTTACCGTCCTTTCGTTTATTCTTCTGTGCGTGATTCTTGCCCGTTCCGAGCAGAGGCAGACCCGTGCGCTGGAGGATTTCCTCCGGGATCCGGACGAGACGCATGCTCTGATCCTCATTTCGAATCTGAAAGGCGCAGAGAGAGCCCGGATGGAAGAGATGTGCACAGCGGTCTTACGGCGTGATGAGAATCTGACGTGCGAGCGGTCCCGTAATGAAGACTATGAGGAATACGTAGAGGCCTGGGCCCATGAGGCGAAGACACCGATCGCCCTCCTTACCATGATCCTCGACAATAACCGGGATACACTGGATCCCGGGATGGTCTATAAGATCGAGTATATCCGGAGCCGGATCAGCGAATGCGTCGACCAGATGCTTCAGTATTCGCGCATCAAAGGAGAGAAGAAGGACTACCGCTTCGAGCGCCTTCCTATCAAGGATGTCATCGATGAGGTGATCGAGGACTACAGGCCGCTTCTTATGGAGAAGGATTTCCTCGTGATCAATGAGGTCCGGGAAGAGACGATCTACAGCGACCGCCGGGCACTGCGGTTCATCTTAGGGCAGCTTGTCAGTAATGCCATTAAGTATTGCTCCGAGGATCCGCGGCTTCGGTTTTCCGTGGAGGGGGAGGATAAGCTGGTCATCGAAGACAACGGGATCGGGGTCAAATCCTGCGACCTTCCGTTTATTTTCGAGCGGGGATTTACCGGCGACACGGGGCAGGAACGGAAGAAAGCCACCGGTATGGGGCTGTTTCTGGTGAAGAAAATGGCCGATGACATGAAGTTTACACTAGATGTTTCCTCGGAAACAGCAAAAGGCTTCCGAATCGTGGTACAATATCCCTTGGTTGAATTTTGATCAGGCGCTGCCGAGGGCGTTTTCTCTTCCGAGGCAAAAGCACTGAAATAATATAATTCCCTAGATAAGGAGATATCATGCTCGAACTTCAGCATGTCTCATTCGAAGTGAATGAGGAGGGGCAGGATAAAGAGATCCTGCATGACATTAATCTTACCATCCCGGATGGGAACCTCACTGTCATCACCGGCCCGAACGGTGGCGGCAAGTCGACGATGGCCAAGATCATTGCCGGCATCATTACCCCGACTTCCGGCAAGATCCTCTTTAACGGTGAGGATATTACGGAGATGTCTATTACCGATCGTGCCAGGACCGGTATCGGTTTTGCCTTCCAGCAGCCGGTGCGATTCAAGGGCCTTCAGGTATTCGACCTGATCCGTCTGGCCACGGGTACGAAACTCAGCTCGGTAGATGCCTGTAAGTATCTGTCGGAGGTGGGTCTGTGCGCGAGAGACTACATTAACCGTGAGGTCAATGCCAGTCTTTCCGGCGGCGAACTGAAACGTATCGAGATCGCGACGGTGCTGGCCAAGGGGTCCCAGCTGTCGGTCTTCGACGAACCGGAGGCCGGTATCGACCTGTGGAGCTTCAGTAATCTCATTAAGGTATTCGAAGGGATGCGGAAGAACATTAAGGACAGCTCGATCCTCATCATCTCCCATCAGGAGAGGATCCTGAATATTGCGGACGAGATCGTGGTGCTGAGCGATGGGAAACTGGTGGAGCATGGCAGAAAAGAAGACGTTCTGCCGAAGCTTGCCGGCACGATGTCTGCGGTGAAGCGCTGCGGTAAGGAAGAGATCCTGGAAGGAGGCGCGGAATCATGCTGAACTTAGATGCTACATCAGATCGTCTCTTAGAAGAGGTGGCGGATCTTCATAAGGTCCCGGTCGGTGCATTTAACATCCGCGCCAACGGAAAAGCCGTCGCCCGTAATTCGACAGCGAATATCGACATCACGCCGAAGGAGAACGGTTCAGGTATCGATATCCGGATCAAGCCCGGTACGAAGAATGAGAGTGTCCATATCCCGGTGGTCATGACGGCCAGCGGCATTAAGGAGATCGTCTACAACGATTTCTATATCGGGGAGGACTGTGACGTCGTGATCGTTGCCGGCTGCGGCATCGATAACTGCGGACCGAAGGACAGTGAGCACGATGGTATTCACCGTTTCTTCGTCGGGAAAGGCGCAAGAGTCAAATATGTCGAGAAACACTATGGTTCCGGAGACGGATCCGGTAAGCGTATTCTGAACCCGGGGACAGAAGTCTACATGGAAGAAGACAGCTACATGGAGATGGAGATGACCCAGATCAAGGGCGTCGACGATACGGTCCGTGACACGAAGGCAGAACTCGGGAAAGGGGCAAGACTGGTCGTACACGAGCGCCTGATGACGCACGGTAGTCAGAATGCGGTCAGTAACTACCGCGTAGACTTAAATGGCGAGAACTGCTCGGCCGATGTCGTTTCCCGTTCGGTCGCCAAAGACGATTCCTATCAGAAATTCGATGCGGTCCTGACCGGAAATGCTGCGTGCTCCGGACATACGGAGTGCGATGCGATCATCATGGATAACGGCCGGATCCTGGCTGTTCCGGGACTGGAAGCGAATAATGTGGATGCGGCCCTCGTGCACGAGGCGGCCATCGGTAAGATCGCCGGTGAACAGCTGATCAAGCTTATGACGCTGGGACTTACGGAAGCCGAAGCGGAAGAGCAGATCATCAACGGATTCCTGAAGTAATACGGAAGGAACCGGTATAAATCAGGACTCGGAACGTCTCGTTTCCTCGTATTTCGGGGAGATGAGACGTTTTCTCATGCCGTCGGAAGGCATGGGCTTGTCGAAATAGTAGCCCTGGATCACATAGACGCCCAGATCCAGAAGAGTCTTTACCTGCTTTTCGTACTCGATGCCCTCGGCTACGATCTGAAGGTTCAGGGATTTCACCATCTTTACGATGTGCTCGAGGATCGTCATATCCTTCGGATAATCATTATTGACGAATCCCTTATCGATCTTGATCGTGTCGAAGGTGATCTCGCGAAGCAGCGTCAGAGAAGAACTGGCACAGCCGAAGTCGTCGATCGATACGAGGTAGCCATAGTTGTGAAGCGCGTCCACGAAATCCTTCAGAACGTAGATCGGGAATTCGTCGGCTGTCTCGGTGACTTCGATCTCGATCAGATTCTTAGGTATGCCTGATTTCGTGATGATGTCGTGGATACGGTCGGCAATCGCCGGATCGGCCAGGTTCCTTCTGGAGAAATTCACGGAGATCGTGGGCGGAGTCAGCCCTTCGGCGATCCAGGAAGACAGATCACGGCAGACACCCTCGAGGATCATCAGATCGAGACTGCTGATCGAACGGTTCTCTTCCATCTGTGGAATAAAAGAAGACGGCGGATAGATGCTGCCGTTGTGCTTCCAGCGTGCCAGTGCCTCGGCTCCGCAGAGCATATGCGTATTCGCATCGACTTTCGGCTGGTAGAAGGGGACGAATTCGCTGTTCCGAAGACCCTTCTCGATCTCGTTTTCGAACTTCCTTCTGTCTTCCAGTTCATTAAGAAGATCTCTGGTCATAAATACATTCTGCTTGCCGTTCTTGGACTTGGCCATGCTCAGTGCGATGGCGGCGCAGGAGATGATCTCCTCTCCGTCGAGATCGGCTCTGTCGATGCGGAAGATGCCGGCACGGGCGGAGACATTTACCGAGCGGACCTTATCGGCCTGCTTGTCATAGAAAGAAACCGGAACACCGGAAAGCAGCTCCAGGAAGGAATCGACATGACCGTTCTTGATCACGGCGACGAACTGGTTTCCGTACTGCCTGGCCAGGAGTTCGTCCTTCTCCAGATGCTCCGACAGTGTCAGACTGTAGCTGGCCAGAACTACATTTCCGCCGGTGATGCCGTATTTCCGGTTGATATCGGAGAACTTCGTCAGATCGAAGAATACGGCGGCATATTCCGTGAATTCTGGATGGTTCCGTAAATGGTTGAGCCACTCGACGCAGCCGTGCTCGTTCGGAAGGCCGGTCCTGACCTCGGTCCGGGCGATGTGGCGGATCTCGTTATTCGTAGAGATGGTGCCCTCGATGAACAGAAGGATCGCCGACAGGCCGATACCCATGTTGATGTAGGAATAGCCCATGAAGAGAAGCTGGATGACCATGCCGACAGCGGGGAAGACCAGGTATGAAGAGAGAGCCAGCAGCTGGAACTTGCCGAGCTTGGAACGGTACTGGAACAGGATCGAAGTGACCAGGAGAATGCAGATGAAAGGGAAAACAAGGGAGAGCGGGAACAAGGAGCCGCGATGATAGTAGTTGGAAGAATCGATGGTGTAATAGATCCCGGTCGCCTGTGAGACGAGGACCAGAATACCGGCGATCCCGGAAAGGATCAGGCACGCAAGGATGCGGATCCGAGCCGGAGCATGGCGCCGTAATGAGAAATCACCGAAGATACGGACGACGGCATACACGGCATAGACGGACGGCATCAGTGCACAGATCATGAATACGATGCTGTTGGAGACATGGGTCAGTGCCCAATTGAGTGAACCGGACCGGCCCTGACCGACATAGGAAAGAGAATCGAAGAGGAGCATCAGACCGCCCATGACCGTCAGGAGCGTAAGCGGGAAACGGATGCGCCGCCGGTGACTGCTGTTGGTAATGGCGAGCACAGCCGATAAGAAGCAGAATACTGCTTCAAAAAGGAGAAAAGCGACCTGTACGGATAAAGCGTCGAGCATGTCCTGACCCACCTAAAATTCCAACCTATTTCTATTATGATACCTGTAAAAAGTGAAAGCAATATGAACAATCGGAAAAATAAAGAAACGCCTCTGCCGAAAATCGGCAAAGGCGTTCATGGTGGAGCATATGAGGATCGAACTCACGACCTCCAGATTGCGAACCTGGCGCTCTCCCAGCTGAGCTAATGCCCCGAAGTACTTCCCTATTATGGTGGTTGAACCGTCAAATGTCAAGGCGCAATTTCCATATCTTCTCCCTTTCACAGGTGGGTTGTGGTATAGTGGGAAACAGAAATTCGTATGGGAAGAACACGGGATATGAGAAGAAATAGACTTTTTACCAGAATCGTTATATGGGCCGCCACTTCCGTTATGGCGCTGATGTGCTTGGCTTTTGCCCCGATGGGGAAAGAAGCGGGCACGATCTCGATCGACGGCCGGACATTTGCTTCTTCCCAGAATGAAAAGGACGAGACCTGGCAGTACGAGGCGAAAACACATACCCTTACTCTCTCCGGGTACGATGGGATGTATATTGATTTCTCTGCGCTGGAAGATGCGGTCATCGAGGTGACCGGGACAAATAAGGTGACCTCGAACCTGAATTTTCCGGCGATCCTTGTGAACGGACCTCTTACGATCACAGGAGAGGGAAGTCTCGAACTCGTGGTGTCCGCCTGTCACACGGCGGTCTACGCACAGAACGGAGACCTCTCGATTGAAAATACGAAAATCATACTCCAGGCCTCGGGAGAGACCGCGGATGCCGGATATCTGCTTATGGCGGATGGCTCGGTCAGTATTACGGGTGCGAATATCCGTGGTGCGGATGAGGTCAAAAGTCCCGGCGGTGTGGTCGGCGCAAGAACCGGAGATGTCATCGTGGATGTCGGTACGGAAATCTCCGTTTTCTCGGCGTCGAAACTGATCTCGGCGCCGGAAGGATCAGTCACCATCCGAGGTGAAGGAACATCTGCGGAGCTGTTGGCTTCCGACAGTGCGATCTATGGAAAGAACAATATCACGATCGAAGGCCCGGCCTATGTCCATGCCGAGAGCAAGGACGCAGACAATACGGCGATATTCTGTCCGGAGGGAAGTATTCTTATCCGAAGTGCAGAGGTGGACATCGTTTCCTCAGGGGCCGCCATGGCGGGAAAGAAGATCGAACTTACGGATGCCTATGTGTCCGACCCGCTGGAGGCGAAGTCCCGAGAGGTGTCTTCCATGATGACCATGACGACGGACGAGGGCGTGCTGAGTGAAGTCCATATAGCGAAGGGGATCGCGCCTACGCCTACCCCCACGCCGACGCCGAGTCCTACGCCCACCCCTTTGCCGACGCCTACGCCGGTTCCTCCGGAAACCGAAGGTTTCGTCCTGACGACGAGAATGATCATAGGTGGCGTGCTGGTCATCGTGGCACTGGTGGCCGTGGCGGTGATCCTGATCGGAAAGATCCGCGGACGCGAGTGATCAGAGTACTCCGATCTCGATATCCTCTCCACTGAATACGACCATCGTTCCCCATTCATTCAGCTCAGGAATGCCGACGCTGGACGAACTGATCCGGAAGATGCCGGAGAGAACGAGACGTGTCTGGCCATAGAATCCCTGGGTGTGCACCGTGATTTTCCCGTCCTGGCGTAATGCCTTTACGATACCGACATTCTTCAGGTCTGCGGAATAGACATCCGTGCTGACTTCTTTTCCTTCGGGAAGTTCAAACAAGGTGATGGTGACATTCTCCATATAGTTATAGACCGGCTTCTCATCGGAAGAACCTGCGACCAGGATCGTTCCCGGCCGTGCCAGGATCGGCATGGTCTGGTATCCGTGCTGTTCGTTCTTCCAGATCGGGCCTTCGATCCGCTCCCGTGTGAGAAGGTTCGTCCAGATTCCGGAAGGAACGTAGTAACGGACGATGCCCTCTTCGGATGTGATCGGTGCGATGAGAAGGGAAGGACCGAACATGTACTGCTGGTCGAGCGCGGCTGTATTCGGATCGTCCGGGAATTCCAGGACCATCGGGCGGGTCATCGGAATACCGACGGTGCTCGATTCCACGGCACTTGAGAAGATGTAGGGCATCAGGCCGAGCTTAAATCTCGAGAACAGAAGTGTCTCCTGGGAGGCTTCGGTACCATACTGCCACGGCACGCGGAATGTCTCCGCACCTCCGAGCATCGCCTGCGGCAGGAACATGGAGAACTGGTGGCTCCTCATATACAGGTCCGGAGTAGACTGATCCGTGACACCGCCGATGTTGGCACCCCAATAAGGAAAACCGCTTAGCGACAGCGACAGTCCGCTGGAAAGGGCGGTACGCATACCTTCATAGGAGGGATCTTCGTTATCGAGTACCAGGAACGGATACTTCTGTGATCCGATGAATCCGGCGTGAGCCAGGAGACAGGCGTTGTTCTGGCCATAGCGTCTCTGCAGAAGCTCGAATACGGCTTCTTCGTAAAGGACGGGATACAGGTTGTGCTGACTCTCCGCCTCCAGTTCATTCTTATATGTGATGCCGTAACGGGCGGCGTCTGCGCCGTAGAACGGATCGGCTACCGGAGCATCGGCACCGAAGTCCAGATGGAAGGAGTCGACGCCTATGCGGATCAGCTCGTCCAGGAACTTCTGATACCAGGCACGGGCGACCAGGTTCGTAAAGTCGACCAGTCCGGCTCCGGCCTGACTGACGTCGGACTGCCATAGATCACCGTTACCGAGGTTAAGGAAGTAACTGCCGTCGAATCCTTCCTGGAACAGAGGCGATTTCTGGGCGATATAAGGACTGATCCACAGGCATACGCGGATACCGTTCTCGTGGAGTTCTTTGATCATGTCCTTCGGATTCGGGAAACGCTTGTCGTCCCAAAGGAAACTGGTCCACTCGAATCCCTTCATCCAGTAAGGACCGAAGTGAATGACCGAAAGAGGCATATTCATGGTCTTGTTCTTCTCGATCAGATCCAATATCGTCTCTTCGTCGTATACCTCCATCCGGGGAGTAGAGATCCAGCTGCCGAAGGACCAGGCCGGAGGAAGTGCAGCGCGGCCGATCATTTCCGAATAGATATCCATGACGTGCTTCATGGAGGCACCGCCGATCAGGATATACTCCAGAGTCTGCCCTTTGACGGAGAACTGTGTGCGGGAAGTGATCCCTTCCGGACCTGCTTCCGTGGTGCATTCGTTTCCGATCTCGTAGGAGACACATTCGGGTGCGTTGACAAGGACGCCATATCCGCGTGATGACAGGAAGAACGGGGCGGTTTTTGCGGAACGGCCGGCTCGGATACCGGCATCTTCGATCCAGGCCTCGTAGGTTCCACCGTTGCGGATGATGCTTCCCGGCTGTTCGCCGAGACCGTAGATATACTCGCCTTCACAGAGACTTAACTGTTCGCGGATGTAGGACGTGCCGTCCGGTGCAGTGATGTGGGCCTGGCCTCCGAGACCGGTGGATGTCAGGAAACGCCCGGAGTAATAGAAGGAGATGCCCCATTCGCCGTCTTTGCGAAGATGTACTTCAAGAAGGCTGGAAGTATAGATATATTCGGTTTCGTTCTCGGTACTGACGGGCTGGATGACCGTCCGGTTCAGTTCCAGGATGGCTTTTCTCTTTCTGCTTCCTTTATGGTTCGAGATCCGGATCGAGAATGCATTCGCCCCGACCGCGCTGATCTGTACGGTCAGAAGTCCGCATCCGATGGAGCTTCGTGTCTTCTCCTGTGCCTGATACGGCGCGAAGAGCGTGATCCCGGATTCGGAAATATCGATATCGTTGATCTCTTTCGGATATTCGATCTTGTATCCTTCTTTTACGGCCCATAGTCCATCTGTAAACTTCATGGCAGAAACCTCTTTCCGGATGGCGTATCCACTTATTGGGAAGAGGCTTCTCCGGTTTTCCATGGAAAGAAACGCACTCCTCCGACAAAAGTATAACAAAGCAATATGCAAGGAAAGAGACAGAATTCCTACCGCTATGTTTCAATCCTGTGAAGTCGTGCAATATGATATACTATATAAGACAATATATGGACCGGTTCCCGGCCGGACCATCGAAGGAGCAGAACAATCCATGGCATCACGACGATCACTTCTCAAATATGCAGCCGGCATGAAGGACCAGCGGCAGGAACTGATGGCAGACATCGGGTCTTTCGAGAAACTTGCTGAGGAACTGATCAAGAGGAATGTGAAGCGTGTGTATGTGATCGTCGCGAAATCGCTGCAGAAACTCAAGCTCTGTGACCGGTTCACGGAGATACTGAAGGCGGCAAATGTAAGATGTTTCCTATCTTCCTGCTCGGAGATCCGGACGACGCAGGCCACGATCGAAGCCTGTGCAGGAGAATGTAAGACATACAACTGCGAAGTGATCGTTGCCTTCGGAGGCGGGAAAACGATCGATGTGGCCAAGCTGGTCGCGGTCTGGATCACGAATCCCGGGATGTCCCTGTATCAGATGCGTGGTGTCAATAAGATCCCGAGAAGAGGGCTGCCTCTTTATGTGGCGGCAACGACAGGAAGCGGTGCGGAGAGTTCGTGCTGTTCTCTGATCCGTCACGATAAACAGATCTGCATGTACTATAGTGAATATCTTCTGCCGACATCCGTCGTGCTCGACCCGGATCTGGTATTGCGTCTGCCGATGGAAAACATGGCGAATGCATCGATCCTGGCGTTGACACACGCCGTCGAAGCGTACATCAGCCCGGCGGGCAGTGCTTTTGCCGCGGACAAAGCCAATGCGGATATCGCCGTGCCGATCTTCTTCCAGTACCTGGAGAAGTGCTATAAACACGGCCTGAGTAATGATATGTATCTGCAGCTCATGATGGCGCCCTACTATTCCGGTGCGGCCTCGCGGCGGATCGGATACGGATACACCCACAGCTTTTCGATCTATATTGCCGAGAAGTATAATGTCACACCCGGAAGCGTGTGTGCTGTGCTGCTTCCGTACATTCTGGAGTATGAATTCGAACAGGTGAAAGCAGACCTGGCCGAACTTGCGAAGCGGGCGCATCTTTGTTCCGCAAGAGCCACGGAAGAGGAAGCGGCGAAAGCATTTATCGAGGGATTCCGGAGCCTGTGCCGTCGGGTCGATCTCCCGGATTCGCTGCCTTACCTTAAGATCGAGGATATGAACGAGATCATCGAGCTTTCCCTGTATGACGCCAAGAAGTGGAGCAGCCCGAAGAAACTGAACAGGAATACGGCGCTGCCGATCCTGCGTAAAGCAAGATATACCGAGCGGTGAGACGATGGAGCCCCGAAGGATACAGATCGCATATACATTTCCCGATGAGGTGAACTATGTGATCCGACGGCTCGAAAGAGCTGGAAAAGAAGCCTATGTGGTCGGTGGTGCGGTACGGGATATCCTTATCGGGAAGGTCCCGGAGGACTACGATGTCACGACAGAGGCACTGCCGGATGAGGTAACGGAGATCTTCGGAAGCGGGAATTGTCATCCTACAGGTATTTCCCACGGTACGGTTACGGTGGTCGTAAACGGCATCCCGATCGAGGTGACGACTTTCCGTATCGATGGGATGTATGAGGACGGACGGCATCCGAATGATGTGAGGTTTACGCGCTCTCTTGAAGAGGATGTGAAACGCCGGGATTTTACCTTCAATGCGCTTGCCATGAAGACGGACGGTACGGTCATTGACTACTGTGGAGGGATCGAGGATCTTCGCAGCCGGTGCCTGCGGACCGTGGGAGATCCTTCGAAGCGGTTCGGAGAAGATGCGCTCCGGATCCTTCGTGCGCTGCGGTTCTCGGCAGAACATGGTTTCTCTATCGAAGACGAAACGAAAGAAGAGATATTCCGAAGAAAGGAAGATCTTCTTTCTTTATCCGTCGAGCGGATCTGGAAAGAATTCTCGAGACTTCTCGTCGGGGAGTTCTGTGTGCCGATCCTTCGGGAGTACTTCGAGGTGTTCTCGGCGATCCTTCCGGAGATTGCGCCGATGAAGGGTTTCCTCCAGCATAATCCGCATCACCTCTACGATGTCTGGGAGCATACGCTTGTGGCCGTGTCCCATGTGCCGGCGACGGTGATCCTCCGTATGACGATGCTTCTTCACGATGCGGGGAAGCCTCAGTGCTTCACCATGGATGAGAACGGGGTCGGACACTTCTACGGGCACCAGAAAGTAAGTGCGGAGATGGCCGAGGCGGTATTGCAGCGCTGGAAGGTGGATACGAAGACGAAAGAAACGGTCGTCCTTCTGATCAGAGATCACGACGCCTCGCTGGAACCGTCTCTTCGGATCGTAAGACGGAGACTTGCCCGATATGGGGAAGAGGAGCTCCGTATGCTTCTGGAGGTCAAGCGGGCGGATATATCGGCGCATTCGGAGATGAGTGCGTACCGGCTTCCTGAAATAGACCGATTCGAGGAACTTCTGGATCAGGTGATCGAGGAGAAGATGTGCTGTTCTTATTCGACTATGGCGATCAACGGCAGAGATCTGATCGGCCTGGGAATGAATCCGGGAGAAGAACTCGGAGTGGTGAAGAAGAGACTTCTGGAGGAGATCATGGACGGCAGGATCCCTAACGAAAAAGAGGCGCTTCTGGCACGGGCGGAAGAACTGAAAAATGAAATGTGAAGTGCTTTTCACAATTTGACACAATCTGATATACAATACACAAACGAAAAGAACAAAAATCGGTTTCGAAATGTGCAATCTGCACAAATTCGTTTTGACATTTATAAAATAGCAACAAATTAGATACAAAATGTGACAAAAATGTGACAAAATCCACAAGAATTTGAACATGTCTCCCTGTACAATAAGACCATAAACCAAAGACATACATGACATCAAGGAAGACGACATCAGGGAATAGTACATAGAGGATACCTAAGGAGGGGATACATCATGAAGAGCAGAAAAGGATTCACATTAATGGAAATGATTTGTGTCATTGCAATCATTGTTTTTCTCAGTGCAGTGACATTTGCAAGTGTTTCACAGTATATCCAGAAGTCAAATGAACTGAGAGCGGGCGTGGATGCACATTCTGCCATGGTCGATCAGCAGCAGGCAGTGGTGGATAATTATCTGACCACGACTCGTGCCAAGCTTGAGTCTTCGCAGACGGCGAATACTTCCCAGCAGGCCAATGATAATACGCCGGGCGGGAATAATAATCCGAATAACGGCGGCAACAGCCAGCCGACACCGACACCGACACCGGCTCCTTCTGCAACACCGACTCCGTCGCCGACACCTTCTCCGACTCCGGCACCTCCGCCGCCGCCGGCAGGAAACGACAATCCGGGTGGCGCAGCAAGCACCTATGATACCAATGAGATCAATACCTGGAATGGTGGGAAAACCGGAAACGGGCAGCTCGGTGTAACCAATACTTCGGGAAAAAATCTTGAGGCGGGCAAATATTCGATCACAGTTACATTTGCCAATAATGTTACAGTAGGCGGAAATGTAAAAGTTGTTTCCGGTAATGGAACAAAAACGGTTACATTTGAACCGATCTACAATGAGACATTAACCAATAACAGCAGAGTCAAATTCTACATTACTCTGGATTCGAAGGACGGTAATGCAATAAACATTACAGGCGTCACAGTAAATGAAAAGTGATAGTACTCATGGACAGATTGACGACAATAGAGAACTGACATCTTAGGTTTCATAACATTTCTTTCCTATAGGGACCGCCTCAAGCGGTCCCTTCTTTATGACGGAAGGGGTAAGGTCAGGGAATTGTTTTCAATTCCGAAATAAAAACGTGCTTTTTCTTCCTTTTCGTAATAATATAATATACATAGATAATTATGCAGAAATTTATGCGAACTGTACGGTTTGCCGTTTGATACTTCTTGGGGATGCCTGTTATGGCAGGGAGATGGAAATATGGGACTTGGGAAAATCGTTAAGCTCATAAGCAAAAATATGACGATCATTACCATCGGCGCAGCTTTCGTGCTGGGTTTTATCGGTATGTCGGATGTGAAGGCTGTCCTTCTGAATCCGTCGGATGATTCGGTGGCGCTCTTCGATACTTCCACATGGTTTAAGAAAAACGATACCGGTAATGCGGCCGGCGAAGACGAAGGACTGCGGATCGTATCTGAGATCGGTCTTTCGGATGAGGAAATTGAAGCGATGAATACGCGTGGATCGAGCGAGGACGCGGTGGAGACAGATGAGGACGGGAATCCCGTTGATCCTTCTGCGGCTTCGGATGATCCGGCCCTCGCTACGAATGAGAGCTCTTCGGAAACGACGGAGGAGAGTACTTCGGAGACAACGGCCGATGCGACTTCCGCGACGGATACATCGGATCCGAGCCTGAGTGAGTCGAGTACGGCAGCGACTACGGAAGATCCGAAAGCGACCACTACGAAGACGTCAGAAACGACAAAAGAATCCACGACGGTAACGACTACGGAGGCAACAACGACCGAGGCACCGGAGACGACAACGGAGGCGACTGAGCCGCCTACGGAGAATACGGAACCGCCGGAGACGACGACCGAAGCACCACCGCCGGAAACGACGGAAGCGCCGCCCGAGACGACAACGGAAGCGCCGCCGGAAACGACCACAGAAGCCCCGCCGCCGGAGACCACGACAGAGGCACCCGATTCGATGGGGGCAACCGGTGGATCGTACGACGGAGACTGGGCAAAGACGGTCCTGTCTCTTGTGAATGACGAACGTGCCGCGAATGGCCTGGGACCGCTTGAATGGAGTGGCGGTCTGGCGAAGGCGGCGAAGATAAGGGCAACAGAGATCGTTGTGAAGTGGTCTCATACCCGTCCGGACGGATCGGAGTGGTGGACGGTCAGTGACTTGACGTATGGTGAGAACCTGGCATACGGGCAGACCTCTCCTTCGGAAGTGGTGGAAGCCTGGATGAATTCGTCAGGACATAAGGCGAATATCTTAAGTTCGAGTTTTACAACGCTGGGTGTTGCCTGCTACTGCTATGATGGCACCTATTACTGGGTACAGGAGTTCGGATACTGATTGACAGAGGAACGTGTAAGAAAACCTTTTATATTCCGTAATTACGTGCGATGGCCACTCATGTTCTGCATGGTGGCCGTAGTACTTCTCGGCCTTGCTTACATCTTCTTTATCGATCCGGAGAAATCCCCCGGAGCTACGATGTCCTGCTTTACCTATGCATGTACGGGACTCTATTGTCCGGGATGCGGAGATACCCGTGCGCTTCATGCGCTGACCCATGGGCACGTGATCCGGGCCTTTGACTATAATCTTCTGTTCCCGTTTATCGTGATCATTCTGGCGTGGTACTATCTCGTTGGCCTGACGACGCTTCTGTTCAGGAGAAGGGTGATGTGGATCCCGCAGTCGATCCCGAAATGGGGGGCGATCGGAATCGGCGTGGTGGTAGTGCTTTTTACCGTGATGAGGAATATACCGGTGTGGCCGTTCTCGATCCTGGCACCATGAGATCAGGAACTCTAATTTGCGGAATTGACTGGTAAATAAAGTATAAAGATGTGTTTTCACTTATTGCGCAAGAGGAATAAAGGCATTATAGTACTATTAGAAATCAAATATACTAGAGCCTTCCCCTAAGGGAAGCGAGGACTTACAGGAGGAGATTACTATGGCAGCTTGCAAATATTGTGGACAGGAAACAGGCGGATCGATGTTCTGCCAGAACTGTGGCGCGAAGGTAGAAGCACAGCCGGAAGTACAGCCGGCGGCATTTACACCGGATCCGTTTCCGAGCCAGCCTCAGTCTTATAACACGATTCCGACACAGCCTTCTTTCTATACACCGGGTGGTGCGGGCGGACTTCTCGCCGGCAACATCATCGCCATCATCCTGGGTGTGATCTGCTGCTGCTTCACATATGGTATTTCCCTGATTGCCATGATCCTGGGTATTATCGGTACCGTATATGCTTCTAAGGTAAAGAGCAGCCTCAATGCGGATGAAGAGCGTGGCAACCGCAGGATATCGCGTATTCTGATGATCATCGCGTATGTGGTTCTGCTCCTTGGCGTCGTTGCCATGGTTGCACTGGTGCTTGCTGCATCTGACGGCATCGGCGGATTTAAGGAGATGTACGAGTCGATCTACGAGTCCGTATCGATCTCCATGGCGGAAGCCGGTAAGTAATCTTAGAGAAGAGAACAGGATCGAACATGCTCTGTGAGAAATGTTTCAGTGAAATAGCGGAAGGGGCCGCATTCTGTAAGGAATGTGGTCATCCGGTTCCGAAGACGAATGTTCCGGGAACAGGGGAGGCGGCGCCTGCCCCTGTTTCTGCATCTTCTTCCGGGAATTCCTTCGTCCCGGCATCGTACGCGGCACCGCAACCGGTATTCGCATCGGCTCCTGCGGCGTATATGGGCGCCATGCCCGTAATGACCGAGGAGGGGGATTTCTACCACTTTGATGCAACGGAGAAGCCTGATTTCGAGGCGATCCGAGGAATCTCGATCGTGCTGATCATCATCTCCGCATTATCGGTGATCGGTATCCTTTTTCCTATGCCGATCGCAATCGCCAGCCTGGTGATGTCTTGCGGAGGGATCGGAGAGCGGGATCCGAGAAAAGCACTTGATAAGTTTAATACCTGTCGGGTGCTGGTGATCGTAGCGGTGGTCACGCTGCTTCTCTTCGCGCTCGCCGGATTGATCTTCGGCCTTGCGGTCGGGTATTTTTCGGACCTGCCGGGGCTGATGGAGGGAAGTGAAAAGACTTCGAACTTCTTCTGACAGGGCAGTAAAAACAGATTTTTTAAAGGAGGCGGAGAGCCTCCTTTTTTGTGGCTTTTGTTTGTACATTGTGAAAAAACTTTGTCAATTTGTTGTGAAATCGCATAGAAAGCAATGAAAAAAATCACAAATGGTTGTATAATTGTTTTTACAATTCATGTGTATGAGGAGTAATTACGATGAAGAAATGTCCTGTATGTGGCGTTATGATGGGTGATAACGTAGCACGTTGCTTCATGTGCAAGTACGATTTTCAGAAGGCGGCGCGTGAAGGAGAAGATGCGGCACGGGAAGAGGCCAGTGCGAATATCAAGCGTAGCGAGCAGGAAGCGAACGCACGTGTAGAGAAGAAACTCACAGAAGAAGAAAAACTGATCCAGGAAATGAAGAGCCGTAACCAGCGCGAGATCGAGACGCTGAATCAGCAGCTCGAATCCGAGAAACTGCGTATCGAGACTGAGTATGTCGAGATCAGGAAGCGTGCGCTGGATGAGAGAAAATCGCTGGAGAAGGAACTGACTGAACTTCGTGAAGCGGTGGAGATCGAGAAGAAGCGTTCCCAGGATGTTTCCGCGCAGCAGGAGAAATACCGTGAGGAAGCCAGAAAAGAGATGGCGGCCGAGCGCGATGAGATGATCAAACAGGCCAAGAAGGAGCAGGAAGCGATCCTGCTCGAGGCGCAGAAAGAAACCGAGAAACTGGCCATCCAGGTCCAGAAAGAGTACAAGGACGCGATGGCGAGAAAGCAGCAGATGCTGGATGAAGCGCAGCAGGCGGAGGCCTTTACCAAAGAGGCCATGGAGAAGAAAGAGTCTCTGGATAAGGAATACGCCGAGATGAAGGCATCCCTGGATGCGATGAAGGCGGATTACGATGCGGCCCGTCAGAAACTGGAAGCGGAAGCGGAGGAAGTGACCCGCCAGAAGATCAAGGAGGGCGAAGAGTCCAAGGCTGCGGCAGTGGCGGAAGGTGAAGCGGCGAAGGCAGCTGCGATCGCGGAAGCCCAGCAGATCATGGCGGATCTGGAAGCGACGAAGAAACAGGCCGATTCCGAGATGCAGGCGTATGTGAAGCAGGCCCAGCAGATCATGGAAGAAGCGGAGAAGGCCCAGAAGCAGAAAGCCGGGCTGATCGAAGATACCAAGCGGATGCAGGAAGCTCTTGATGATGTGCAGCACTCGTACGAGGCGATCGCACAGGAGAAAGAGAATATCGAAAATGAAATCAATTCCATGCGTACGGCTGCGGAAGAAGAGAAGAGCCAGCTGCAGGCAGAAGCGAAGCGCCTGATCGATGAGACGGAAGCGGAAAAGGCCCGCCTGGTCAAGGAAGCGCAAAATGAGAAGGATCGTATTCTCATGGAGGCGGAAGAAGAAAGAAAGCGCATCAATGCATCCGCCCAGTCTGAACTGGAGGCATCCCAGAAGGAGAAGAGCCGTCTCGATGCGGAGGCGGCGACCGTGCTCCAGATCGCGCAGCAGGAAAAGCAGAAGATGGAAGCCGAAGCGAACCAGAAGATGGAAGCGGCGAAGAGGACCGTCCAGGATGCGCAGCAGGAGAAAGACAGACTGCAGGCAGAGGCGAAGGCCGGTTGTGATGTCATTGCCAAGCAGAAGGCGGCTCTTGAGTCGGATATCGCGAAGATGACGAAGGAACAGGAGCTGAGTAAGAGCAACTATGAGAATCAGATCGCAGCACTGAAGACGGATCTGGAGAGTGCCAAGGTGATCATTGCCGATTCGAAGAATGCGAAGAAACTGGCAGAGGTCGAGGCGCAGGAACTGATCCTGAAAGCGGAGAAGCGCGCAATTACCCTTAAGGAGTCGGCTCTTTCTGAAAGTGAGAAGGGCAAGCTTCAGGATGCACTCAAGAAGAAGGAGAGTGAACTAGCAGAGATGGCGAAGTCAAAGGAAGAGCTGGAGAAGCAGCTCGATGAGACACAGAAGGCGATTAAGAAACTGCAGGATCGGATCGATAATATGCCTGTAGGCGGCGGAGCAGTGGCCATTGCCGATGGAATGAAAGAATACTCGGTAGTCGTGGTGCCGCATCTGTCGAATGGTGAAGTGAACTCCGAGCGGATCGCGGAGATCCTGGCGACTAAGTCGGCCGGAGGATGGAGACTCCACAGCATCGTTAACGATGAGGGAGGTAAGCTCCAGTCTTCGCTGGGTGGCACGGACAGCATGTCGCTGAATGCTTCCACAGTTTCGATCAAGGAAGACCGTGTGATCATGATCTTCGAGAGAAATGCACAGGATGCGTAAATAGCGGGATTTCTGCCATATAGGTTATGGGAACAGGGGACTGTCTCCGTGAAAACGGGGACAGTCCTTTTTCATTTCGGATCGATTCTGAATCATATGAAAAATCGCAAAGAAAAATGCCGTTAAGTATCACAAAAAAAGTTAGAGAATGTGAAGATTTTTGTGGATATTGATTACAATATCGGTTATAATAGTCGCATTAGAGTTTGAATTAGGAGGACGAATACATGACCAATTATTCGGCAGACAAGATCCGTAACATCGCGCTTCTCGGGCATGGCGGATCTGGTAAGACGGCACTTGCAGAGGCAATGCTTTATTGTGCGAAGGCGATCGATCGTCTCGGTCGTTCGGCGGATGGAAACACCACGCTGGACTTTGACCCGGAAGAAGTGAAGCGTCAGATTTCCCTGAACACATCCGTTGCGGCATTGGAGTGGAAAGACACTAAGATGAATCTCATCGACACCCCCGGTGACTTCGATTTTCTCGGTGAGACAATGGCCGGTATTCGTGTAGCAGGAAGTGCAATCGTTGTGATCAGCGCCAAGGGCGGTACATCCGTCGGTTCTGAGAAGGCGATCCGTCTGCTGAATAAGAGAAAGGTTCCGTTCCTGTTTTTCCTGAACCGTATGGACGAGCCGAATGCGGACTTCGAGGGTGTCATCTCCCGTATGATGGAACGTTATGGCCGTGGCGTGATTCCGCTGTCGCTGCCGATCATGACCGGAGATAAGATGACCGGTATCGTAGACGTAATGAATAAGCGTGCTTTTACTCTCGACGAGAAGACGGGTGCACAGACAGAGATCCCGCTCCCGGCGGAGTTCGAAGACCGCGTAGCGGAGCTTCAGGATAAGATCAATGAAGTCGTAGCAGAGTGTGACGAAGAACTGATGGAGAAGTATTTCTCCGGTGAGCCGTTCACCGAGGAAGAATTCCGTCGTGGCGTACATGCCGGTTTCGCTGATGGTACGCTGCATCCGATCTACTGCGGATCCGCTTATAAGAACTGGGGCGTGGAGTTCCTGCTGAACTGCCTCTCCAAGGATACACCGCCGGCGTCCACGAAGCCGCCGCAAGAGGGCGAGACACCGGATGGTGAGAAGCTCACGATCGTCTGCAATGAGAACGATCCGCTTGCTGCCTTCGTATTTAAGACGATCGCCGACCCGTTCGTAGGACGTATCTCTCTGTTCCGCGTATATGCCGGTGTCATCAAGAGCAACTCGACAGTCTATAATGCCGTGAAGGAAAAGGAAGAGCGTCTGGGCGGTCTGTTCTACATGGTTGGTAAGAAGCAGATCCCGACAGATAAGGTCGTTGCCGGTGATATCGGTGCGGTGGCGAAGCTTGTTCTTACGCAGACGAATGACACACTCTGCGATAAGTCTCGTATCGTAACCCTGACGAAGATCAGCTTCCCGACTCCTTGTCTGTCGATGGGTATCGTTCCGAAGGCCAGAGGCGAAGAAGATAAGATCATGGCCGGCCTGAATAAGCTGAAGGACGAGGATCCGGTATTTACAGTAGTGAATAATGCGGAAACGAAGCAGATGGTCATCTCCGGTCTCGGTGAGCAGGAGATCTCCGTTCTCAAGAGTAAGCTCAAGAGTAAGTTTAACGTAGACGCGGACCTCGAAGAACCACGTGTTCCTTACCGTGAGGCGATCCGCAAGAAGGTCAAGGTCCAGGGTAAGCATAAGAAGCAGTCCGGCGGACACGGCCAGTACGGTGACGTTTGGATCGAGTTCGAGCCGACGGATTCCGAAGAGCTCGTATTCGAAGAGAACGTATTCGGCGGCGCGGTTCCGAAGAACTTCTTCCCGGCTGTTGAGAAGGGTCTGCAGGATGCTGTAAAGAAGGGTATCCTGGGCGGTTTCCCGGTAGTAAACCTCAAGGCAACACTTGTCGATGGTTCTTACCACGATGTTGACTCTTCGGAAATGGCGTTCAAGATAGCTGCGAACCTTGCCTTTAAGGCTGGTATGCAGGCGGCGAGCCCGGTTCTCCTTGAGCCGATCAGCACAGTTTCCGTACACATTCCTGAGGATAAGCAGGGTGATATCATGGGCGACATGAACAAGCGTCGTGGCCGTATCATGGGTATCGATTCCGATGAGACAGGATCTGTGATCAACTGCGAAGTGCCGACAGCGGAAATGGCCAGCTATGCGACAGACCTGAAGTCCATGACACAGGGCCGTGGCTGGTACACCATCGAGCATGCACGCTATGAGCAGGCTCCGGGCGATGTACAGGCGAAGGTGATCGAAGCGAGAAAGGCATTCCTCTCTGAAGACGAGTAATCGGATCTGATTAAGAATTAAAAAAGAAGTATCTCCCTTGTGGCTCAAACAATTTGCTAACGCAAAACTCGCCACCAGGGAGATCTTCTTTTTTTCTAAAAGACTCGCTTACTCCTCTTTAGAAGACTTGATCAAGAGATTAGTTTCTGTGCTAAAGATGATGAGAAATGAATCACGAATCCTCACGGCTTTCGCGGCATAACGTTATTCGAAAGTAATCCTAAGGAGCGATTCCGCAGACGCGAAGCGGCGAGGACCAGCGACGAGGATTACTTTCGAATGCACCGCAGACGCGAAGCGGCGAGGACCAGCGACGGGGATTACTTTCGAATGCACCGCAGACGCGAAGCGGCGAGGACC
>JAEEIT010000187.1 GCA_016281535.1 Clostridia bacterium
GGGGACGGTGTCCGGGCGGAGATACAGCTTCGTCGGGAAGAGAAATGAGATGAGGATAAAAAGGCTCATGCCGATCATGAGAAAGCGGCTGATGCGTTTGTAGGCTTCTTCGTCGGTGAAGAGGGCCCACAGGCAGATGAACGGGATCCACGGGAACCACAGAAAGTACGGGATGACGAATGCCGGGATGAACGGGATCTTGTGGTCGAGGGGGATCTCCGGTACATAGTAGGTAGTGGCTTCGTACCGCTCTACCAGGAAGAAAAAGACCATGTAGATCACGAGGAAGATCAGCATCGGGGCTACGACGCGAAGTTTCCTTTTCAGAACATTTTTCTGCAGATTCATTTCCGTACGATTCCTTTTCTAAGCGGTCATTCCTGAGTTGTCCATGTGCTACCGCAGAAGAAAGTATACCATAAGGGCGCTTGAATGAGGCGTCGGTGAGAGGTATAAATAAACCAGATCGTTTCTTCGAAAATTGTGCGGATTGACCGAGTGGTCGTGAAGGAACGCGCGGCGCAGATGCGTGGGAAATTTGGCTGGGTCTGACTTGGTATGTTTGTGATGGAGGATCTATGGGCGTGGAGAAACATGTGGTTTCGGGTTCGGATTCGATAAGGCTCGTGGTGCGGGCGGCGCTCGATTACTTCTATGCTGAGATGCGGGAGTATTTCCGGGATCATGAGCGGATCAATATGATCGAGATCAAATCGCGGCGTGTGGAGGCGCGCGAGGACGCGGCTGGGGCGCCGGGAGAGGCACCTGAAGTGTGCGTTGGTGTATCGGATGTGGCACAGCGTGTGGAGGTCGTGGTCGTTATGGAGAAGAGCCGCGAACCGGTGGAGAAGTATATGGATTGCGTGCGGCGTGCGGTGGAGAGTCAGTATATGGCTTCGGAGATCGTAAGGACGCGTCCGACAGTGCTTCTTCGGACGGGAAGCGTGCTGCTGGAGATTATTCCGGGCATGAGGCGAAACGGCATCAGCTATGTTACGCGAGACGGGAAAGAGTGGGTAGCGGAGTATGGATTCTAAGAATAGGGCGGGGTATATTTCTATTCCGGTGAAGGATGATCTGGATGAGATCATGAAATGGTTCTCCGATGTGTATGTGGGAGAGCGGATCGATTTTCGTTTCCCTGAGGGGAAGACTCTTGTTCTATATAACGTGCGGGGAACCCGCTTAGAGGTTCGTGGATATGGTGATAACGATCTGTTTAAGATGCTCGCGCCGGATTCCGATCTGATGAAAGAAACGAGCTGGCAGAGTGTCGTAGACTACTGTGAGGATGCCGGTATTCAACTCGATGCCGGAAATGTTGTAAGTGATATGTATATTTACTATGCCTATCTCCGAGAAAAACCCATCTGTTTCAATGCACGTCCGGCATGGTTTGTCAGGGATATCAAGGTCGAGGGGAAGACCGCAGAGGAGTTAACCGTGCTTCTTTCGATCACACCGTTTCCTGCTGGTGAAGGAACGAGAAATGAGGATTTCGACAGAATTAAGAACCGGCTGGAAGATGATCTGTGGCGTCTTTATGATTTCGAATCAGGGAATATCCTGATTCCCCGATCGATGAAGAACCGCAAACCGGTGATGGCGAAGATGTTTCTTTCTTTAAAGGGACGTTGTGAGTGGATATATAAAGACGATCTTTCCATGATCAATGAGTGGATTCTGAGGAAGAAATATCCGCACATCAGGAAGGAATTTCGTGATCATCATCAGGGAGATCTTCCTCGGGATTACGATATAGAAGACGTGACGTATCAATTCCCGCCGGTTCTTACCTGGGCGGATATCCTCTCTTTGATGGGGCTGTTTACGGTGGATCGTGCAGATCGTAAACGGGAGATCTGGGTGTGCCAGCCGAACATCAAGAGGACCGTGCTGCAGCTTCAGAAAGATCCGGTTTTCCAAGAAGAGATCGTTCGCGCGACCGAAGATATCTCTGAACATATCGCTGAAAAGAGAATCGAGGAGTATTACTATGGGGGCGTGATGGGGTGCCTGATGGAAGAAATGGTCGTCAGGCATGAACTGGGACATATGGTATTCCGTGAGGTGGAGGATGAGTTAACCAGAAAGGAGAATGAAAGTCTGGCGAACTGGTTCGCGTGCCTGTTTGTGGACGATCTGGAACGGCGGATGATAGAGCTTCTCTGCCCGCATCAGAGTGAAGACTACCACGAATTTATCGTGATTCCGAAGCGGCTCGGGTTCGATGCCGCCCTGTATGATGCGTATTGCCGCAAGATCGAGTCGTTATTGAGGAGCTGGTGAGATGAGCAGGATATCGTTTGTTTATGATGGTCAGGGATGCAGTCTGGACTGTATGAAATGGAAGGAGAAGGCCGGGGATTGTGCGCGGAGAGATGCGGATTCATGTCCCATGAAACTTCTCGGGGAAGCCAGGAAATGCGATTCGACACTGGTGGGGCATACATGCAAACATGTTATTCATGGAAGTGAGTATGAGAAAAATGCTTTTGCTAATGCAGTGCGGGGAAAGTCGGGAGCGGCAGATATTCCGGACAGTATCCGAAATGAATCGGATGATGTCGTGAAAAACTATGAGGAGTTGTCCGTCGAGGTGGCGAGAGATCCGGCTTCGATCGTGATCTCCGGCTCCTATGGGAATATCAGCCTAATATGTAACGGGAAGGGGAATCTAGATGGTCTGACGTCTATCCTGAGCTTCGGAAATACTTCTTATAGATGTAGCGGAACCAGAGCATATCAGGATTCCATGCAGAAGTCGTGGGGGATCGTGAGTTCTTTCTTCAACTATTCCAGTTCGGATCTATATGCGCTCTATCTTCTGGTGCATCAGAGATACTATCAGAACATGAAGTTGGGGAGACATGTCTCTCCGGTTCTTCTGCATAAACTGACCGTAAATAAAGAGGGAGAAACGGAAGAACGCTTCGATGTTTCTTCTGTGGAGAGAGCACTTGCTATGGGGCCTCTTCTCTGTTGTGATCCTTCCGTGAAGACGGATCTTCCGCTGGGAGTCATGTCCGGTTATTATATCGAGAAGTATGTGCGCACAATCGAGGATTTTGCTATTGATGCTATTGAAGCCGGACATGAAGCAAAGGATCGCAAGCGGGTCTCGATGCTGTATGGGAAAGTGTGTGCGGTGTGGTTCCTGCTTAAATACATCAAGGACATCGCACATGGGGGCATAGAACATACGCTCTATTATGACGCAAACGAATTCTACTGGAGTGATAAGTTGATTAGCGCACTTAGGGAAAATGGAAATCTGAGAGGAATGCTGGATACTTTTGTGGAGGGGAAACGCAAAGGTTTCGATTCTCACTACATGCATGATAATCTGTCGAGGATCGAAAGGTTTATATATGAGAATGCGCGAGAGAACGATCGGGAAGGATCGGTTGCCGACTATGCTGTTTTCTCTATAGTGAATGAGCTGTTTTCGTATTTTGTGGTACTGTTTGAGGTCTGGAAGATCTATGTCGGCGAATTTGGGGAGAATAGTGATGCGGTACATGAGCTGAAGGATGAAGTGATGTTTTGGGATTACTGCTTCAAAGAATACAACGATTATTTTGCACTCGGTCTTTTCGCGCGCGATACCTATCTCTATAATAAGTGGGTCGGAATATTTAATGATCTGCTCAGTTATCAGCAAAAGATCGATGAAATCAGAAATTTCTACGGAGTCTTGTAAGCGCGGGACGCGCGGCGGTAGGCGGCGGCGAATTCTTCCCGGAGGGAGTCGGGGGAGAGGATGAGGGCGTCTTTACCGAAGCGGAAGAAGTAGTTCTGGATCTGCTCCCGTGTGCAGTCAAAATCGTAGACCACACGCCCCCCGGAGGACAGTGCTTTTGCCGTATAAGAGGGACGAAGGTACAGGATGGAGTTGTACATCTTCTGACCGCGTTCGGTAAGCTCGATCCGGTAGAGTTCCTGGTCGCCCTGGATGTACTGTACGTTCTTTTCGCGGATCTGTTTCTTGATGCCTTCCTGGATGGGAAGAGGGATGTGACCGCTCTGCTGGAGGCATTTGACGCTGCGGATGCGGGAGATGCGAAGGGAGTAGAGTTTGTCCGATCCGGCTTCGGGGTCCTTCAGGATGCCGACGAAATAGTGGTAGACGTTCATTCTGTTGGTGAGGATACCGTAGGGGCGGAAGAGGAGACTGGAGACCTGGTTGTTGCGGTCGGTGTAGCCGATGCGGACGAGCTTCTGCTCGCGGATGGCGACCTGGAGGGCTTCGATGATGTCGAGGAAGAAAATCTCCTCGCGACGGGAGAAGTCCTGGCGGGCGTAGTCTTCGAGCAGGGTCTTTATGTAGGTGCCGACGTTTCTGTAGTCTTCTTCTGCGTAATATTCAGACTGGCTGCCTATGCCCAGGTCTTCGAAGTTCTGGTTGTTGATGCGGATCTTCTTCGTGATGCCGGAGTCGGAGCGGTAGGCGTGCATCTGTTCGCGCAGGCTCTGCGTGTAGGCAAGGGTCAGACGGTCGATGACCTGTTTCTCCGTTTTCGTGAGGGGCGTGTGGCCATTGGTGAGCATGGACTCCAGACGCTCTTTCTCGCGTTTGACGGCGAGGCGGATCGAAGCGGTGGACGCGTCCTTGTAGTTTGCAATGATGATGTTGACGAAGGTGGCGAATTTGCCGCCGGGGAGAAAGAGGCTCATGTCGGATTCGA
>JAEEIT010000188.1 GCA_016281535.1 Clostridia bacterium
GATGCCTATGCCTGGGTGGCCGAACAGATCTACAACGTGGGATTTCTGTATGAATCGTATAACATCATGTCCGGGCTTGTGGGATCGGATGTGGAATGCATGGAAGCGTATCCGCTGGTCCTGCGCCTGGCGCAGATCCAGGGCGATGACGGGCTCTTCTCCGCGACGGTGGACGTCATGATGCGCCACTACGCTACCCTCAGTACCAGCCCCGCACTCTATACCTTCTACCGCGATGTGAAAGACAGCCGTGTGGCCGTCTATGCCAGAGAGAATCTTCTCATGGAACTTCTTCTGGAGTAAGGGAGGTGTAAGGCATGTCGTTCATTCTGCTTCTGGCATTTCTTTTCTTCATGGGAAGCCTTACGGGCTGGGGGATCGAGCTTTTTTACCGCCGTTTCGTATCCCAGAAGAAATGGGTCAATCCGGGATTTCTCTCGGGGCCTTATCTTCCCATCTACGGCTTCGGGCTGGTGGTCCTGTATCTCATCGCATCGACGGAGAAATATATAAGCTTCGGACAGCCGGTACTCGAGAAGATCGCGCTTTTTCTGCTGATGATGCTGGCCATGACCGTGATCGAGTACATCGCGGGTGTGTTCTGCCTTAGGTACTTTAAGCTGAGACTTTGGGACTACAGTGACCAGTGGGGGAATATCCAGGGGATCATTTGCCCGCTTTATTCGTTCTTGTGGTCGGTTCTGGGTGCGGTCTACTATTTCCTCATCCATCCGCACATCCTGCGCTCGCTGGAGTGGCTGTCGAATAACTTGGCGTTCTCGTTCTTCATCGGGTTTTTCTACGGCGTATTCGTCATGGACCTTTCCCACTCGACGAAGATCGTGCTGGCTATCAAGAAGTTCGCCAAGCAGCAGCAGATCGTCCTGCATTACGAGGAGATCAAGGAGCGTATCGGGCAGTATAAGGAGAGCCGCCTGATCAAAGCAGGATTTATCTTCCGCATGTGGATGGATAAGCCGTTCTACCGGTTCCTGAAGGAAACGTACGAGACAACGGTGGAGAAGATCTCCGATGTGGCGGAGGATCTGCTGTCCAAGAAATAGGACATAGGTCGAGGTATAAATTAGGGTATAATAACACTCTAAAGATGAACGGTCCCGGAGCGGACGTCAGAAGAGGCGCGCCCCGGATACGATAAGGAAGGAAAAGAGATTTTAGATGGAAGATCTACTGGAAAAGCTGAATCCGGAACAGAGGAAGGCGGTGCTTCACGACGAGGGGCCGCTTCTGATCCTGGCGGGGGCCGGGTCGGGGAAGACGCGCGTGATCACGTACCGTATCGCCTATCTGATCCAGGCGAGGGGCGTGTATCCGTCGAGCATTCTGGCGATTACGTTTACGAATAAGGCGGCCAATGAGATGCGTGAGCGTATCAACGGCCTGATCGGGGATGTGTCCCGGAATATGTGGGTGGGCACCTTCCACTCCATGTTCGCGCGGATCCTGCGCCGGCATGCCGAGCTTCTCGGCTATACGCCGACATATTCGATCCTGGATACCGATGACCAGCAGAAGGTCATTAAGGAGATCATCAAGGAACTGGAACTGAACGATAAGCTCTTCGCGCCGCGACTGGTGCAGAGCATCATCAGCAAGGCCAAGAACGATATGCAGTCGCCGGAGAAGTTTGCTTCCCTGGCGGGAGCGGACGCGAGGCTCCGGACGGTGGCGAAGATCTACCAGCGTTATAACGAGAAGCTTCTGGCGAATAATGCCATGGACTTCGACGATATCCTCTTCTATTCGGTCAAGCTCCTGTCGGACCATCCGGATGTGCTGACGGTCTATCAGGACAAGTTCCGCTATATCCTCGTCGACGAGTACCAGGATACGAACCACTGCCAGTATATGCTGATCCAGCTCCTGGCGAAGCGTTACCGTAACCTCTGTGTGGTCGGTGATGACGATCAGTCGATCTATTCCTTCCGTGGGGCGGACCTTCGGAATATCCTCGATTTCGAGAAGGATTTCCCGGATGCGGAGGTCATCAAGCTCGAGGAGAATTACCGTTCCACGAAGACGATCCTCGATGCGGCGAATGCCGTCATCGCCCATAACAGGAAGAGGAAGGCGAAGGCTCTCCGTACCGAGGGAGAAGAGGGCGATAAGATCACGTTCCTCTGGGCGGACCACCACGGGATCGAGGCGTACTACTGCGCCGAGAATATAAGAAGAGACGCCGAGAGAGGCGCTTTTCCCTATCACGAGACGGCGATACTCTACCGTATGAATGCCCTCTCCCGTTCCATCGAGTCGGCGCTTCGGGAGAAGGGGATACCGTACCGTGTGTATGGGGGTCTTCGGTTCTATGACAGAAAAGAGATCAAGGATGTACTGGCGTACCTGCGCCTGATCTATTCCGATGAGGATAACTACGCATGGGAGAGGATCATCAACGTTCCGAGACGGGGCATCGGCGATACTACGATCGCGAAGGTCCTGGCGATTGCGGAAAGTGAGAATATCCCGGCACTTACCGTGTGCAGCCGAAGTTCCGTCTATCCGGAGCTTTCGCGTGTGGCGGACAAGCTCTTCGACTTCTCGCTCATGATCAGTAACTTCCGCCAGATCTTAAATGAGGGGCAGGCGAGTTTCTCGGAGTTTATCGAATACGTGCAGGATAAGTCCGGCATGGTCAACGAGATCATCGAGCAGAGAGAGAAGAAGGACGAGATGGTCGACCGTGTCGAGAACCTGAAGGAACTTCTTTCTGAAGCCGTGGAATTTGAAGCGAGAAGGAAGAAGGAGATTGAACTTGCGCAGACGCAGGAGTCCGATGCGGACCGGAAGGTGGACCCGTATCTTGATCACGAGCCGGATTTCGGTGCGGACCTGAAGGGGATCCTGGGGGCCTATCTTCAGAATGCGGCGCTCTATGCCGAGGGCGATAATGCGGATGACAGCGAGGACTATGTCCGTCTGATGTCGATCCACAGTGCCAAGGGCCTGGAATTCGGTTCGGTGTATCTGGTAGGCGCGGACGAGACGATCTTCCCGAGCATGCGTTCCATCAACGACGGCGAGGTGGAAGAGGAGCGGCGTCTGATGTATGTCGCCATTACGAGAGCGAAGAAGAAACTGACGATCGTCTCGGCGAGAAGCCGTATGATCTTCGGTAAGACGCAGAACATGGAGCCGTCCATGTTCGTCAAGGAGATCCCGCAGCAGTATCTGCGTGCGATCGCGAATAAGCGGACGGAGCAGCCGAAGGAGACCGTGAATCCTAGATATGGAAGAGAAGGCGGATACGGATCTTCCGGCGGATCCCGCTCGGGAGCGTACGGCGGTGGCGGCTATGGTGGCGGAAGCTACGGTGGCGCCTCGTATGGAACCGGTGGCACCGGAAGCCGTCCGGCGGGCGGAACCGGGAAAGCAGCAGGCGGATCTTCGACCGGGTATCTGGACCGGTATAAGACGCCGAAGGCTCCGGCTTCAGGAGGATCAGACTTCACGCCGGAGAGCATCACCAAGGGCATGAAGGTCATCCATCCGAGGTTCGGAGAGGGCGTGATCGTCTCCTGCGAACCGGTGGCCGGGGATGCGCTGGTCTGTGTGGATTTCGACGGACTTCGGAAGAATATGCTTCTGAATAAGTCGGGCCTGAAGAAGGGCTGAAACGGACGGCGCGGCGTAAGGAGAAGAAAAAAGGAACCGGGGCGGCACAGCTTCGGTATAATGGAGACAGTGCACTTTCATTTGACAGATATAAGGAGGACGAGCATATGGATCAGAAAGAACAGAGTTTATTCGAACAGTTTCCGTCCGCTTTCCCCCAGGTGGAGGAGAGAAACGACGGTGTCGAGAATCCGAGAGACCGTGAGCTTCTGACGATTCTCCGTAACGAGCGGGAGAAGTCGATGTCGCCATATGCCTTCCGTACGAAGGACAGCCGCGGAAGACGGATCGAAGAGGAACCGTGTCTGGTCCGTTCGCC
>JAEEIT010000189.1 GCA_016281535.1 Clostridia bacterium
AAATGCCGAATTACCTATACTTGTTACGTTATTAGGAATGACAACTTCTGTCAGACCTTTGCAGCCCCAGAAAGCAGATTCCCCGATGCTTGTGACACCCGTTCCGATTGTCAGACTCGAGAGATTCTCACACCATATAAATGCCAAATTACCTATACTTGTTACGTTATTAGGAATGACAACTGCTTTCAGGCCTGTGCAGCCCGAGAAAGCAGATTCCCCGATGCTCGTGACACCGCTTCCGATTGTCAGACTTGACATATTCTCGCACCCATTAAATGCCGATTTACCTATACTTGTTACGCTATTAGGAATGACAACTGCTGTCAGACCTGTGCAGTCCTCGAAAGCAGCTTCCCCGATGCTTGTGACACCCGTTCCGATTGTCAGACTTGAGAGATTCTCACTGCTATCAAATGCCGAATAACCTATGTGAGTAATGTCATCACCAATTATTACAGCTTCAATGAATTGTTTTATATCTTCCCAAGGTTCATCCGTCTCATCGAAGTCGTACATCGCTCCGGTTCCGCTGATTAGAAGGATATCAGTCTCTTCATCAAACGACCACGTGGCATTGTCTCCACACACTCCGCTTGTGCAGCCCAGACCCTTCTTTACATTTACTACAATGTCTACACTTCCCTCTATCTCATCCCATAGTCCAAAACTGATTTGATACGTCTCTCTTGCAGATAGTTTCACGACAAGTCGAAAATTCATATTATCGCCGTTATCGTCGTCACTGACACTAATATTTTCTCCGGCAAGCGTAACCTTAGGATCATAGTTGCCTTCTGACCAAAAGGTATAATAACCCGATTCACTTGGCGTAAACGAATACTCTACAACTTCATCATGAACAAATGGAACTACATTTTCTCCCATTTCCAGAGCCGGCGTATCCGCCAGTACACGTGTCTTCCCTGCTGTTCCGATGCAAGCCGCAGCCAGTGGGACGGCGATCACCAGTGCGAGAACCGGCAGTACATATTTCGTGAATTGCTTCCATATCTTACTCTTCATAGGCACACCTCCCGAGTTAACTATGACTAAATTTATTTTAGCACATAAATATGGAGCCCCCTCGTGAATCGCTTCACGAGGGGGCTCCATTTCTTGCTTATGAACAGATAACCAACTCCGTTCTTACTCGGCAACCAGCATCTGGTACGGCTCGACCTTCTTGATACGGCGGGCCTGAAGGACGGCGAAGAGGAAGGAAAGAAGGATCATGGCGGTCCCGATGGCGATGAGGCCCGGAATCGGGATATTGAAGGTACACTTCATGAGGCCGAAGTTGATCATGATGAGCTGCATGTACGGGTTCGCCATGAAGTAGGAGAGAACCGAGAAAATAAGAACGGAAAGGATGATCGCCGGCATGAAGGAGCCTGCCGTCTGAAGGATCAGACTCTTACTTGTGTAGCCGATAGCCTTGTAGATGCCGTAGTCTTTTCTCTTACTGAATACCAGGGAACGGATCAGAAGGAAGAGGACCAGAAGGATGACCAGAGCAGAGATCAGTCCGACCATGACCAGCATCAAAGTAGCGATGCCCTTAAAGGTGATCAGGGAAGCTTCGATGGTCTTCTGCATGTTGATACGGACCACTACGTGATCACCGAACTTCTCATCACAAGAAGTCAGGAAAGACTCGATCTGGTCGTCTTCTTCGGTATCAAACGCAAAGGCAGAAGGCATGATCTGAAGATCCAGGATATGCGATGCAGCGGATTCCGACATGATGGCCTGATGTCCGTCATTGTTGCAGCTCTGGATCAGTCCGCATATGATGTAGGCATATTCTTTGCCGCCTACGTTCAGCTTGATCTCGTCACCCAGCTTATACCCGTTTAGCTTGGCGAACTTGCCGCTGATATTGACCTCGTTGTCGTGAGAAGGCAGTTTCCCCTTGTAGCAGATATCCTGATTATTCATCCGGGTCGGATCTTCAAAAACCATCAGGGCAAGAGAATCTTCCTGTCCGACATTGATCGTCGTTTCGAAATATCTTCTCAGATTCTTCACTTCCGGATAAGATTTACAGAACTTCTCCCCTTCTTCCTTAGTCTCCACATCGAATCCGACCACGCCATCCGCACTTTCCGACATGAGGATATTCAGATTCGGGTGCAGATTAAAGTTTTCGAACATAAGAAGGGCAATGACACAGAAGAATACCATAATACCGGTGACAACGAAGGTGATGATGTTCTGCCGCTTGTTGTGCAGCATCGTCTTAAAGGAAAGACTTGCATTCAGACTGAGAGGTGTCTTATCCAGTCTGACGTGATTGGATCGGAAGTTATGGCTTTCCACTCCCTCACGAAGAGCTACGATTGGTTCGATCCTCTTTATCTTGCGAAGGGCAAGAAGGGTAACCAGGATCGTCAGCACAACGACAGTGGAGATGGCCACGATCGTCGCGATCAGGCTGAAAGAGACACTATACGGCACACCCATCTGGGCAATGACGACCGATGCGATCATCGGAGCGACCAGATACGAAACAGCGACACCAAGAACGGAAGCGATCACAGCCAGTGCCAGGAACATCATCAGAACGGATCCCTTGATATTACGGCTTGTGTAGCCGATGGCCTTCAGGGCACCGATGGTCTTCATGTTTTCCTTCACGTAGTTACTGATGCTGTTGACGATCATGAGAATAATGACCAGCACCACGAGCATTGTCACGGCAAAGAAGGAACCCGCGATGATCAGCGACATGAATGTGCGTGAGGAAAGAAATGCAGAAAGATAGTTCATCGAAACATCCGCCAGAGGATCATCAGCCATAAGTGTATTCATAACACGAATACGGAAGGCGCCTTCTTTGACGTCGTCTTTCAAGTTGAATACGACAAAAGTGGATTCACCGGCATCCCCGATCTTCGCATACATTCTGTCATAGACTTCATCTGAGACGCAGGACTCATAAAGACCACTGTTATTGCATCCTCCATAGACAGTATTCAGAAATCCCTTGATTCTCAGGTCATATGTCTCGCCTGAAATAGAGAGTTTATAATCATCTCCGACATGGTAGCCGCCACTGGTCTTGAACTGATACGGAAGGTAGATGAAATCCCCTTCTACGGATGCATCTTCTTCGCAGATCTCGGTTCTGGCAAGTTTCTTCGATGTGGTGGTTTCCACACGGCCGACTTTCAGAGAGTTTGTCATTTCGGCGGACCCGAAAGGCATGCTGAGCACCGAGTAGTACAGTGCTCGCTCCACCTCATATTCTTTCACGCCATCCAGAAGTTTCGTAAGATACGCATCATCCGCCTGGATCTTACTACTGGTGAAGAAGAGTATACCGTCTCCGCCATTGAGGCGTTCTGCTTCTTTTTCGGCGGTCGGATAGGTATCGGTAAAGAGGATCATGGAGAGGCTCAGAAGCATCGAAGCCAGAAGCATCAGGCAGAAAATACCGATGGAAGATCCTTTATTCTTACGAAAATGAGACTTAGCAAGGATTCTTTCTTTCGACATGATTACCACCCCATTCCGCCTAAGAAGTCACGAAGCTTCAGATGACGTTCCTTATCTCCGGAAACATACTTTCCGAGCTGGCATTCACCGGCGATCTCGCCGTCTTTGACGTAAAGGATGCGGTTACCGCGGCGGGCGGAAGTAATATCGTGAGTGACCATGACGATAGACTGGCCCTTCTCATTTGCTTTCGTCAGAACGTCCAGGACGTCCTTTCCTGTAGTGGAGTTAAGAGCACCTGTCGGCTCATCGGCAAAAACCAGCTTCGGATCGTTGATGAGAGCTCTGGCGATACCGACTCTCTGGGCTTCACCTCCACTGATCTGTGTCGGGAACTTATTCCAAAGGCTTTCCTCAATATCCACAGACTTAAGGACTTCCTTGGCTTTAGAAGCCGCCTTCTTCTTATTCTTCTCGACAAGAAGAGCCGCAGCCAGAACATTATCCAGAACACTCATGGAATCGACAAGATAGGTCTGCTGGAAAACAAATCCGCAGTTTTTTCTTCTAAATACAGCCAGTTCATCCGGTGTACCTTTTGTGATGTTCTTTCCTGCGAAATCAATATCACCGAGGCTCGGCTTGTCCATACCGGACAGGGCATAAAGAAGAGTGGATTTGCCGGCGCCACTGGCACCCATGATCACGGTAAAATCACCCTCGTAGATGGATAGATCGATGTTGCGGAGTACATGCTGCTGCATCCCTCCGTTACTAAATGTCTTGCAAAGTTTCTGTGTTTTAATGATCTCGTTCATAGCGTCTCTCGCCTCCTTATGGCACTATCTTACTTTTTCAAGTCTTAAGTGCCTTTAAGGAAGTCTTAAATCTTTCTTAAATCGTCCGAATCAGAAAAAGCACTTGCAGTCCCGGGTCTTCGTTGGTGATCAGGATCTCTCCGTCCATTTCCTTCATGAAGTAGGACGTAAGGTACAGCCCGATGCCGGCACCCTCTTTCCCTTCGCTGTTTCTGCCTCGCCTGTACTTCTCCTTCAGGACGGCGACCTCTTCGTCGGTGACGCCCGGACCGAAGTCTCTGATCGCGACTTTCAGATATCCGTCCTCTAATTTCGCGTCTACGGTGATCTTCGTATCCGCGTATTTATACGAGTTAATGAAGACATTGTCGAATGCCTGCTGCAGGCGGAGTCTGTCTGTGAACACCTTGCATGCGGGGATCTCGAATTCTCCCGCACGATTCTGGAAATCCGCGTGCAGGATCGCCTCTTTTACCGTGGATGCGTCATTCTCTCGCGGACTGACCTTGATCTCCGATGCATCCTTTACGCTGTCGACGAAGAGGTTGTCCACCAGTACCGTCAGTTCGTCCGCCTTGAAGTTGATAAGGTTGAAGCGTTCCTTCACTTTCTCGTCCTGAGCCAGTTCGTAGCCGAATTCCGACGCCGACTTGATCGAAGCTACCGGCGTCTTAATGTCATGGGACAGCTGCGCCACCATATCCTTCTTCGCATCGTATGCGGCCTTCTCTGCGGCACGGGACTTCCGAAGCTCCGTGCGCATCAGGTCGAAAGCCTCCGTGAAACTTCCGAACACGTTTCTCTTATCCATCTGAAGCGGTACTTCCAAGTCTCCTCCGGCCACGCGCTGGGCAAAGCCCGACATTTCGTCGAACGGCCGGATGATCGTCTTATGGAGATACATCGTATACGAGAGGATCAGGATGGCCTGCACCAGTGAACTCAGAAAGATCGTTACGGCGATATACCACTGCCACTTCTCGATCTGTTCCGCGGTCTGGTTCCGAACTAAGACTTTCCCCGGTTCTTCTCCCTCCGCGTGAAGATCCACGATGATGTCACCGTTCCGGATCGCTTCGACGACAGACGTGCTGACTTTCTCGTCTGTCTTATAGAGCACCTCGCCCTCGCTTCCGACTACAGAATAGGACAGTTTCTTCAGATATTTCTCCGGATTTCCGAAATTCTCCTCGACGGTCTTGACACAGTCATTGACTGCCACGACATCCTGCTCCACGCGCTTCGATTTCCGCAGGAAAAGCACGCTCACCGTGCCTTCGATCAGGAATGTCAGTACGATCAGAACGAGGAAGATCTTCTTTCTCATGCAGAGGCCCCCGTCACATACTTATATCCCTCTTTCCACACCGTCACGATGCGCAGGGGATTCTTCGGGTCTTCTTCGATGGCCTCTCTGAGTTTCCGGATATGGACATTCAGCGTGCCGTCCGACGTAAACTTATCCTTCCAGACATTATCGAAGAGCTCCGCTTTCGTGATCAGGCGGTTACTGTTACTCACCAGATACTGTAGAAGCGAGAACTCCATACTGGTCAGTTTCTTCAGTTCTCCCCGGACCGTCACGGTCTTGTTCTTCAGATCCACCACCAGGTCACCATCCGTGAAGACCTCTTCGTTCGCCTTCTCTTCCACGCTTCCGAACCGGCGGAGCATGACCTTCACCTTCGCAAGCAGCACCCCCAGTGAATAGGGTTTCTCGATATAATCGTCACCGCCGATATTCAGGGCGATGATCTTATCGTCGTCGGTATTTCTTGCCGATACGAAAAGGATCGGAATATTCATGGTCGTGCGGATACGCTTGCACAGTTCGAAGCCGCTCCCGTCTCCGAGGTTGATATCCAGAAGGATCAATGCCGCCTCGTTCTCCATAAGGAAATCCGTCGTTTCTTTCGCGCTGTAGCACACCGCCGTCTTAACTTCGAACATGTTGAAATATTCGCAGGTGTTATCCGCCAGCATCTTCTCATCGTCGATGATCAGGCAATCGTATCGCATATCTTCTCTCCTCGATTCTATCTTCGCTCCCGGGCGGCATGCTTCTTCTCCGCGCCCTTTTCCGGACGGGCTTTCTTCCGCGCGCGGCAACGCACGGGCGCTCCGCCACCTTTCGCGAAGGTATCCGAAGCAATTGTACCACATCCGCCTTTTCAATTCCTCTTCTCCGTCTCGAATTGAATTTCCGCGCCCCTTATGCTACCTTGTAAGTAGCATTCTCGAAATGGAGCGGCACATGGCAGATTCCGGAACATCCTTGCATAACGGAGCATCCCCAACAGCCACCGGGGCATCCCCAACGCCCCCGGCGAAAGGCATCTCGCGCCTCACATGGCCCGTCGTATTCTTCTGCGAAGCGGCCCTGGTCATCACGCTCGTCGTGCTGATCGTTCTGTTCTCCGTGCCGACAGAGCGCAAGCTCATGGACACCGTACGCGATCTCTACCACGCGAAAGAAGTGAAGTACGATCAGTACAAGGATAAATCGAACGTCTACACCATGATGAATTTCGACGAGCGCCGGAAAGGCAACGGCGCCCTGAAGGACGACCTGATGGATAACGTCGAGATGCGCTTCATGTACCACGACAGGAACACCCGGGAAAGCTGGGAACTGAATATCATGTCGCTTCACTTCTCGTCGCACAACAAAGCCCGCGAATACTTCAATTCATTCGAGTATGCCGACCCGAAGGCGCAGGCGGACCGCACCCCGACAGACTGGTACGAGTACAGTGATTCCCGTGTAAAAGAACTGGCGACGAATGGTACGTATCTTCGGGAGACTGGTTTCGGCAGCAATGCGGGCTTCGAGTGCTACATCATGTACCTCGAGGGCAGCTCCGTCGTGCTGATCCGTTTCGAGCAGATGCCTGCCATTGACGACACCTGCCGCAACAGGCTCACGGAGCTCTGTGATGCACTCTCCCTTCCGGATCCATTCGATCTCGAGAATACCTGGGAAGAGCATCAGCAATAGCCCTCCGGCCATCCGCCCTCCCCTCATCCCCGGGCAACACATTAAATCTCTGAATCTCAGACTTTAATGTGTAAATGACTCACTCCACCAAGAGGCCAACACATTAAACTTGCAGAATCATCCGTTCAATGTGTAAAAACGCCCTGTTTTCAGGGTGCCTGACACATTGAATCTCCGATTCCACTCGTTTAATGTGTAAAATGGCACCGTCAACAGTGCTTTTGACATGGAATTTACACATTAAACCTCATCGTCCCCTGACTTTAATGTGTCAGATCGCCTCCGCACCGCGTCAAGCGACACATTGAATCTTCTTTTCAAGCGATATAATGTGTCATCAGCCTCTCCACGCTGTTGTGTCATAAGTACTCACCACACGCGTCCATTTCTGTTGAATCATGACCCAGCCCCCATTTGAAAAGCACTGTCGCGTGTGGTACTTTGGTTGTAGACGATTGTGTCCGATACGTCTTGGCCCCGCCACGAGAAGCGAGGCCTATATCAAGAAGTGCAAGAAGCGCAAAATCAGGAGGTTTTACCATGTTACTCAACAGCATCCTTTCTAATGCAGCGAACCACGCCAGACTGGAATTCGTCAGGAACTGCCCGCAGTTCGACATCCCGCGTCTGGAGGCCACGGTCTATCCGGAAGGACTCACCATCGAACAGGACCTCCCCTACGCCGCAGGAAAAGCACTTCCCGCTCCGCTTGCGCAGGATGCCGCCGCGGACGGAGCCACCCTGTGCTGCTCCGACAGAAATCTCGACATCTACACACCCGAGAACGCCAAGCCGAACGAGATCTTTCTCATGATCCACGGCGGCGCATTTGTTTACGGATGTAAGGAACTGAACAAAGAATTCTGCATGCATCTGGCGCTCAAGTCCGGCATCGCCGTGGCCAACATGAACTACCGCCTCATGCCGAGCACCGACCTTCAGGGCGTCCTGCAGGACATCTTCTATGCCATCGGATTCCTGTGCGAGAAGGGTTTCGACACCTTCCACACTGTCGGCGATTCCGCAGGCGGTTACCTCTGCCTCATCACGGCGATTCTCATCAACTCTCCAAAAGCAAGAGAAGACTTCGGCCTTAAGGGTTTCCCGTACCAGATCAAGTGTCCGAGTACCAGCCCCATCTGCGGCGACCACGTAGAGACTCCGCTTCAGTTCGCCGGCTTCTATTTCGATCCGGACAAGAAACTCCCGAAATGCATCTATGATCTCGCTGATGCGGCGAAGATCTACGGTTGTCCTCCGGTCGTGCTGACCACCGGTGATCAGGACATGATGCTCAAACAGAACGAACAGCTCTACAAGAAACTTCAGGCCATCGGTGTTCCTGTCGACTACTACTGCGCTATCACGGAAGAGCCCGACCGCCCGATGCACCACGTCTATGCCATCGCCCACCCCACCTGGCCCGAAGGCATCAAGACCATCGACATGACCATCGCGAACGCGAAGAGATAAACACTTGAAAGGATAACTGCTATCTATTGCATAAAAAAGGAAGATGATTATTTATAAAAAGCGCTAGTTGCGCTCCTTGGTCAATGTAGTGGTCCATGCAAAACGTTTCTACATTGACCATTACATAGACTTTGGCCAGTATTCCAAGTAGTGGTCCAGGTAAAACGTTCCGACATTGACCAATGCATGGACCAGAATGTGAACAGTGAAGAATCGAGGACCATCTTATTCATTAATTTCATAAAGATATACTTGCACATCTATAGTATGTCTAATCAACAAAATGGCACGAAAAGGGGCACTCCGGAATCCCAGAGTGCCCCCATTAGCTCACCAGAGCATTCGCATCAGAACTGCATGTAGTCGTCGCGAGCTATGATCCTAAAGTCTTTAATCGCGTCCTTAATCTCTTCATTCACAAACATACAGTCGCAATCGAAACTCTTCGTAACGCCTGCATCTAATCCTGTAATAGATGTTCCCGTTAATGCAATGACCTTACCGTCTTCTCCCAGGAAGAGAATGTCAATGTACAGATACGAACAATCCTTATCTGTGCTATTGGTTACCCTACCAGTGACCTTAGGCCCATACGTTCCTTCCTTCATTGACGCATCTGAAACCTCATACTCTACGATTGCATCTGCACCTTTGTTGCAGATTTCCACTTTAAACTGTGGAACCAGCTTCACACCATTTTCCAGCGAAACTCCATCATCAATGAGATTAGAACCTAATCCATTATAGAAGTATCCTTTCTCACCGGGAGCGATCACATCTGGGCACTTTGAGATAAAATCATCGCTTTGCAGGAGATGTCCATCATTATCCTCCAGATCAAACGTACAGTCACTCAGATAAAGATACGTATTGCCCGTATTCTCAATCTCTACAAAACCATAGTATTCAATATCATTGATACTGTTCTTATAGTAACTGAACTGTGTATCCGTTACTTCATACTTGATCTCCGCCTCAGTCGTTGTCGCTTCAGTCGTCGACTCTGCACCCGCATTCTCCGCGGCCTTCGAATCCTGCGCCGCTGTTGCACTTGCTGTTCCTACTGTGCTCTTTGACTTACTTGAGCCACTCCCCATTGCCATGGCTGCAAATACCGTCAGTACCAATACCAGACTCAATACCTTTTTCATACTTTTTATCCTCCATTTTCGAATATGATAGGATCACCAGAAATCCGGCGATACCCTCCATTGCCAGGTCCCGCACATCGAATGTGCCGGGAATCGTGTTGATTAACTGAGCAAACTCGCAGATGAAGCAGAACACCGTTCCGATCGCTCCAGCAAGGAGCCGGTTCTCTTTCCCCAGGATCAGTACTACTGACTGCATCAGCGCCAGCGCCCAGAGAAAATCACTCAGGTAATACCGTAGTAATCTAATTCCCCATGGCATCTCGGACAGCTTCACTTGTGCGAACGGATTTCCCACATGAAGCACGTACCAAAACGCCCTCGTTACATATGCATCCGGACTAAACACCAGATAGATCAAGGTCCCCAGGAGGATCGGCAGAACGATCCCCCATACTATTCGCCTTCTCTCCCCATCTCACATCACATCCTTTCTAAAACCCGGCCTGCCACACGAACCGCAGGCCTTCTGTTCTGCGCCGTCCGACGGACTGCTCTTCCTGCCGGATTATCTGCGTATCCTCCTGCCCGATTCTTCACATATCGGCTTTCTGGATCATCGACATACAGGAACGGGTAACACACATAGTTCTGTCCCCTGTAAGAAGAAGCCGTTCTCCCCGTCCGGCGCACGTCAGTATTTCCGCCATTCCTGACCACTCTGTTCTGGCCGCCTCGCTGCACACTCGCACGAGCTCCCGCATGTACCATGTTCGGACGGTTCACGCGCCCCTGCATACCATTCCGCGACGTCCCATTACGCTGTACCGTTCTCTTCTTTCTCGGCGCCATCACCGCCTTATCCATATCCCTAAAGGCTGCCATAAGACAAATCACGCCTGCCAGAAAAACCACTGCACCCCACATTTTTATCTACCTCGCTTCCTTATTTCCAAACGTCTCACTTGTACTTCTTAAGCCACTTTCCAAAGTCTTCGAGAAGCCACATAATCACCAAAATCCATGCCCACATATTCGTCACATCCTTTCCGGTTACCGGCTCAATTCCGGCTTTTCCGCGCTCCGTTTGTTTATCTTGACTCCATGATAAAAAAAGACCTGTCCAATTTCTTGGACAGGTCTCACTTGTCTGACAACCCAATGCATTATTTTCTTTGGCCGCTCTTTGAAAAGCAACTAAACTTGCCTGTAAACCTACCTGTATCAGGCACTCTACTCCTCAATAATCCGGATGCGAGAGTACGACCAGGCCCTCCGCCGAGATGGTACCGGTGATCGGTCCCATGTGATAGTACATGTCATCCGCATCGATCGTGATCGTCTTGCTGCCATCGGCCTGATCCACGACGTCGAATAGCTCGAACATCCGGCTGTCGTAGGATTCACGGAGTTTCTCGACCGCCTCATCCGCGCTTGCGTACTTCATGCAGGTCACGGAAATATGTCTCTTCGTGTCATCCTTGCCGTATCCGATGAAGCCTTCCACGCCATTCATGGTGAAGTCATCGAAAACGAAACCCTTCGCCGCCAGTTCCTCGTATGTGGCGACAACGCCTGCATCACTGTAAGCACTGACCTCCACGTTGTTTGCGCGCACGTTCTGATCTTCCGTCACCGGCATGAAGACCATGAGGCCATCGCTCGTTTCAGAGCCGGCATACATACCATCGAACCAGAACTCCAGGCCGACCGACAGTTCGAAGAGCGAGTAGCCTTCGCACTGCGGGATCCAAACGGTATTGATGTACTCAAGGACCGACTCGGAATCGACAAACTTATACACATAGTTCGTGATCTGTCCGTCCTTGACGCCGTATGCGCCCTCCACGAATTTCTGCTTGTCCGCGCCGATATCCGCGTAGGACACCGGAACGACCTCGCAGCCGGCACTCTCCCATACCTCGACCATAGACCGGACAGCAACATTCTGGAAATCGGCCGGATCTTTCTCCGGAGCGGTCCATGCCGCATTTTCAGCGGAATACTCTGCGCTGAACCACATCGCCGGACGCACGCCGCACGAATTCTCTCTGTCAATGCTGGTGCCGCTCGCCTGGACTTTGCCTTCTTCTGTAACGCGGGCTACATCGGAAGCATAGTCACCTGGGCTTCTAAGCCACCAGTAGCAGCATCCTTCCACCGTATGATATTCGCCGACTTCAAGTCCTTGTGCCTTGGCATATTCACTAGCGAGGCACTGACGCTTCTCGTCCGAATCGAAGTATTTCTCGGCCTCATCAACGGACAGCAGAAACACCTTGTCTTCCGTGTCATTACCGCCGGCCGTGCCATTATTCTCGTTGTCTTCTGTCTTCACTGTCGTGACGTTGATCCAGCCCTTCTCTTCCTCTGTAAAAGCACTGGTATAGAAATCGTCGTTGAGCCAACTACGCAGGGAGCATTTCTCCCATGTCATCTCGATCTGATAGGTCTTGTGATAGGCCTCGCCTTCCAGCGCATCCATGGCGATCGCCAGGCACTCACCCTTTCCGTTCACATCAAGGACCAGCCACTTGATATCTTCGGGACCGTTTGACGTATCGCCATCCTGCTCGTACTTGCCCATTATAATGACATCTCCGACCTGGATATCGCCGGCGCCATCCTGCATGGTAACTTCCTTCGATCCGGAAGAACCGCCGTTTTCATCCGCATCCTCAGATCCGCCGTTCCCGTCTTTGGAATCGCCGTTTCTGTCTGCTTCTTTCGAACCGCTGTTTCCCTCTTTGTCGTCGGAGTCTTCGTCCTCGTTTTCATCGTCTGCCTGATCTTCGACATCCGCATTGTTCTTGGACTTCTTTCCTTTCTTTTCTGAATCCTCATCCTTCTTGCCACATCCGACAAGAGAGATCACGAAAATGCCACTCACCAGAACTGCACATACCTTCTTGAATGCATGCATAATTATTCCCTCCTTTTTCCTTGTCAAAAAAACCTAACGCTTACATTTACATTCTAGTGCTAGGTCACAGAGGAGGAAATGAACTGTTTTTCAAAATAGAATTGCATAATTTGTTCAAAACGCGAATAATTATGCACGAAAATGAACACCGGGCTATATTCTTACGCCGTCGAATTCTCATCACCGAGTATCGGCGCATATCGTGCATTCTGTTCCGCTTCCGGAAGGCTGTTGAAGTATTCTTCAAATCCTTCAGGCGTATTATCTTTATACGGATGATTCACGAGATCGTCAGGATAGTATCCATAGCATGCATAGAATTCTTCCGGCGTTTCCGGCGTGAAAATGTCTATTCCTTCGCACTTGGGAATACTGTGGATATCCTCCTGGATCTCTTCCGTCTGGATCTCCGTCGGCATCAATACATTCTTCCCGGAAGTCATATCCCGTACTTGAAGAACCGCACTCCCGCCATGTGGATTCTTATATAGCAAACAGCTTCTGTACCAGTTATACGACAAACAAGCACGCAGGATCTCATAATCGATAAACAGATCTTCCGGAAAACCATTAAAGTAATCACTCGGCAGGTTCCATATACTTTCTAGCTCGGACCAGCCCGAAGGGTAATCGGCCGGAATATCAACGAGCGCTTTATTATCCTGATTAAACTCCATCGCGTCATAGAGGAATCGCGGGAAACGCTTCTCGAAGAAGGAAGCCGGTATTTCATCTATGCCGAATCTCAGCCCTTCCGATGCTAACACTGCTCTTGCTGTTTCAATGATGTGCATCTCGTCCATATCAGAGAAAGAAAAGGAGGCGTAATTTCGCGCTATATACCCCGTATACTGGAAATAGTTCACGTCAGATAGCGTGATGGTATCGTCCCGGACTCCGGTTGCTTCATATACGAAATCCTGCAGCGCCTGGATCGAAAACACATTGTCAAATCCCCATTCTATACCGATATCCAATTCATTAAGAACCAACGTCTCATATGCTTGAAAAGGACCCCTGTCCGGGTTTTCAACGAAGTAGTTGGCAAGTGGATTCTCATGCTGTTCCGTAACAACCGCATAGGAAGTTTCGGATGTTTCTTCCGTTGTCGTACTTGTGGTTTCACTGACAGATGTGTCCGTCGCCGGGCTGGGATGCGTACCCGATGATTCGCTTTCCGTTGTCGTCGTGCTAGCGCACGAAGCCACGATGGAAGCAATGATGATGCATG
>JAEEIT010000190.1 GCA_016281535.1 Clostridia bacterium
ATAAAAGGGGAGTAACTATGTCAAGCTATAAGATCGTTGGAGGGAAGAGACTCCAGGGAGATGTAAATATCAGTGGCAGTAAGAATGCCGTCCTGGGTATCCTGGCTGCTGCCATGATGCTCGACGGTCCGTGTAAGATCGAGAATGTTCCGGATATCGTGGACGTGCAGGCCATGCTGGAGATCTGTGAGACACTGGGAGCGAAGATCGTGTCCTGCGGAGAAGGGGTCTATGAGATCGATCCCACGAATATCAATACATTTGAAGCTACCCATCCGAAGGTCAAGAACATCCGTGCATCCTACTATCTTCTGGGGGCACTCCTGACACGATTTAAGAAAGCTACGATGTATATGCCCGGTGGCTGTAACTTCGGTAACCGCCCGATCGATCTGCACCTCAAGGGTTTCCAGAAGATGGGGGCGAAGGGTACGAGAGCGACGGATATCCGTGATGGTATTATCCGTATCGTAGCTGACGAACTGAAGGGTGCACATATCTTCCTTGACGTGGTGAGTGTAGGTGCGACGATCAACCTGATGCTGGCGGCTACGAAGGCCATCGGTGTGACGACGATCGAGAATGCGGCGAAAGAACCGCACATCGTAGATGTAGCGAACTTCCTGAATGCCATGGGCGCGAATATCAAGGGTGCCGGCACGGATACGATCCGTATCAAAGGTGTACCGGTCCTTCCAGGCGGATATTCCTATTCCGTCATTCCGGACCAGATCGAGGCCGGAACCTACATGATCGCTGCCGGAGTCACACGTGGCGACGTCACGATCCATAACCTGATCCCGAAGCACATGGAACCGCTCACCGTGAAGATGATCGAGATGGGTTTCGGTATCGAACAGGGAGATGACTGGATCCGGGTATATGCAGATGAAAACACGGAGCTGGAGTCTACGAACTTCAAGACCCGTCCGTATCCGGGATTCCCGACGGACCTGCAGCCGCAGGCGACCGTACTGCTCTGTATGGCGAATGGCATGAGCCGCATGCATGAGAATGTCTGGGACAACCGTTTCCAGTATATTCCGGAACTGCAGTCGATGGGCGCATCGATCACCGTAATGGAGAGGATCGCACTGATTAACGGTCCGGTCCAGTTCTGCGGCGCCCGGGTTACGGCTCTGGATCTCCGTGCGGGAGCGGCTATGGTTCTTGCCGGTCTTGCGGCAGAAGGAACAACGACGGTCATGGCGGCAAACCGCATCGAGCGCGGTTATGAGAAGATCGTAGAGAAACTCCGTGGTATCGGAGCGGAGATCGTGCATCTGGAAGAAGACGAAGAACACGTCATCTCCGTAGATGATGAATAATCGATCGAATAGTAATCCTTAAGAGAATAGACGGGAAGTAGAGATGAGAGAGGGTATCCGACCACACGACATTGAAATTACACCGCTTTTTTCCGGAAGCTCCGGAAATGCGATCCTGGTATCCACGAGCGGGACAATGGTGCTGGTGGATGCCGGCATGAACTGCAAGAAAGTCGTGGAGGCACTCCATATCGTGCATGTCGAGCCGTCTGAACTCTCTGCCGTGCTGATTACCCATGACCACTCTGACCATATCGGGGCGCTGGATGTTTTTACCAGAAAATTCGGAATACCGGTCTACGCAACGGCGCAGACATGGGAAGGGATCCATGCTGTAGAAAGAAAGCCGCACAATGCGGAACTGGATCACGAGATCGAAACAGGCGTACGGATCACGCTGGGACAGTTCGAGGTACTCGCATTCGACACGCCTCATGACACGACCGGATCCTGCGGATACCGCTTCTTTACCTCTTCGTGCAGCGCATCCATCGCGACAGACATGGGGTATATAACCGATGATATCTTCCAGACAATTAAGGGAAGTGACGGGATCCTTCTGGAAGCCAATTACGATAAGGATATGCTCTGGAACGGAGAATACCCGTATCCTCTTAAGAAAAGGATCGACGGACAGTTCGGGCATCTGTGCAACGATGACTGTGCCCATGCCGTGGCGGAATTGTGTAAAAACGGTACACGCCACTTCATTCTGGGACATTTAAGTAAAGAGAATAATATGCCGCAGGTAGCAGAGAGAACGGTGCTTCGTGCGATGCAGGAGGAGAACCTGGTACGTGACCGGGATTATACACTTCGTATTGCGAACCGTTATACACCTACGGCTCCTCTTCTTCTTTCGGCAGAGAACAAAGAGATCTATCTTCAGGAGATAGTCGTTTAGTTTACCATCTTATAAGAATAATAGAGGTTCCGGGATATGAAGCTTACGATCGTATGTGCAGGAAAGATTAAAGAAAAGTGGCTTACTGACGGGATCGCAGAGTATAAGAAGCGCCTTTCGAAATATACCTCAGTTGAAATCGTGGAAGTACCGGATGCACCGGATACGCTTCCGGTCGAGCAGGCGCTGGACCAGGAAGGAAAACGCATGCTTTCCCGTATCCGTACGGGTGCGTATGTGATCGTGCTGGATCTTCACGGAAAAGAGATGAAGTCGGAAGAGTGGGCGGAGCATGTCAGAGCGGGCTTTGAGAAAGGCGGTGCCGAACTGGTCCTTCTGATCGGGGGATCGAACGGACTTTCACCGGAGGTGGTGGCAAGAGCCAACGAGAGACTGTGTCTGTCACCCATGACATTTACCCACCAGATGACAAGACTGATCATACTCGAACAGGTGTATCGTGCGTTTAAAATCATGTCCGGAGAGAAATATCACAAGTAACTTCCTGCATTTGAAACCGAAATGACAGGAAATTTCAACGAAAATGCAAAAAATGCAAAGGAATTTTAGAAAAGTGCTTTTCACTTGGTGTCAGTTATTATAGAATAAGATATAAGTGAAATTATGGAGTGTTTGGGGCCATGAGAGACTCGGTTAAAATAATCATTGCTTGTATTGTCTGCCTCGG
>JAEEIT010000004.1 GCA_016281535.1 Clostridia bacterium
GATCCGTATAAGCAGGCGACCAAGGAGAGCGAGCTTTCTGACGCGCAGCTCCGGAAGATGAAAGAATACACGGAGGAGAATTTCCGCAAGTTCGATAAGCCGGGCGATTCCAACGTGCACCTGGATAAGATGACGTATCTGGGTACGTTTATCGCGCAGGATGGATACTATAACGTGCTGGTCGCGTGTGTGTATGAGATCACTCTTAAGTACGGAACCGACCCGGGTCCGTACACATACTACTGGTACCGAGGGTTCTACCACCCGCTGGTCGGTGATGAGATCACGCTATATTCGAACCTGGCGCCGATGGATACGATCGACTACGGATTGTTTACGGTGTACGGTCTTCCCACGGTGGAGGCCGTTAAGAAGGATATCGAGGGCTGGCAGTACGATATGTATGAGGAAGACAATATCGACTACTCCCTCATTGCGCCGACTGGCTTTGTCTTCCCGGACAGTGACACGCAGGAGATCCCTGATTCCGAGGTAGAAGCACTGACCGATGAGGATCTTCGTATGGCGATCAATGAGATCTGGGCGCGTCACGGATATATCTTCCGGAACAAGGATATCCTGGACTACTACCGTCAGTTCTCGTGGTATGAGGAGAAAGTGCCGGCCGATGAGTGGGATAAAAATGGGCAGGATTACTACCTCAACGATATGGAAAAGAAGAACATAAAGAAGCTGACGGACGAACGCGAGAAGCGTGCGTGATGCGTGGGAGGATGCAATGTCTATGAACTCGAATGATCCTTTAAGACCGAATGCGGACTTTCCGCAGTCTCCGGTGTCCGGCCCGCAGCTTCCGCCGATGGGACAGCAGTTTCCGCAACCAGGACTCGGGGCGCAGTATGCGCCGCCTCAAGCGCAGAGCCCGGTCCTCGGGCCTGCTGCTCCCGCTGCGCCTTCCGCACCTGATACGGCGGTAAAAGCGCCGAAAACGAAGGAACGCGCGAACAGGAACAGTGCTTTTATAGCGGTCATCTCGGCCATGAGCGTCATTATCGTCGGCCTGAGCGTGGTGGTCGTCCTCTTTATGACCGGTGTGCTCGGGTCTTCGAAGGAAACGGAGAGCACGAGGAAGAAAGTGGCGAAGAAGACCACGGAGAAACAGTCGCAGACGGAGAAGGAGGATCCTTCCGATCCAACTGATACGGCCACGGATACGACTCCGGCGCCGCATCATTTCGTTGAGAAAGCCGACGAGATCAGTGACGAACAGCTTGAGAAGATGATTGACTTCGCCACCCAGCAGTTTCAGGACGAGGTGTTGGCCCAGATGCCCCTGGATGTTTCACTTGACCTGTTTAATTATGTCGGCCTGATCATCAGTCACTGGAGCTCGGACCCGCGTATCGGACACGTTTTTCCTTGCTTCCAGGTGCAGGTCACAGACGATACGGGAGAAGAGACTGTCCATCGGAACTTCTTCTGGTATATCGGTTTTTCGGAAGTGTATAAAGACGGATACCTGGATACGTCTATGACATTGCGTCTTTACGATAGGCTGTTTTTCGATACCTGGGGAACGGGCGGGGTCCTCACGCTCGACAGCCTTCGCGAAGATCTGTACCGGGACGGAAGCGTCATCGGCGACGAAACCGTCGATTCAGCGCTTTTCGAGCCGCTTCCGGGAGAGAGCAGATATGTGGAGCATAAGCGTGAGAAGGTGACCTCGATCGAGCAGATCACGCCGGCCCAGTTGCAGGAGCTGAAGAAGAGCGCGCCGGATTTCCTCTATCCTGACTGGGATATGACCGGCTGCTCGCTGCAGGATATGCACTATCTCGGCATGCTGATCTGTTCGAACAACGATGACAGTATGACGTATCTTCTGTATGAGGTCGAGATCTCGTATGGAAATCAGCAGACGGATGTCTTCTATTGGTATGTTGGCTTCCCGTATGTGTACCAGGGCGGCGAGCTCGACATGACGTACTATAATCCTACGTATACAACGACCGGGGGCGACGGATGGACGGCGAACGGGGTAGCGAGTTTTCAGGAGATGATCGATACTCTGGTCACTGATCCCAGTTACAGGAAAAACGAGATAACCCTGGAGCCGGGCGTGGAAGATCTGATGGCGGACGACGGCTGACGGGGGGAGAGCGCTGCGTCGGCTGACGGGGGGGAGCGTTGCGTCGGCTGACGAGGGAACCGGTGTAGTTTAGAAACGTGTGCAATTCAAGAGGTTCTCGCGAAAAGTGCGAAACCTCTTGTTTGTTTTTGGAATGGAATTCAAGAGGTCTTTGCGAAAAGCACTGAACCTCTTGAGTTTTTTAGCTGCGGGATTCAAGTGCTTTTCAAGAAAAAAGAGAAACCTCTTGAATAATTCCGTCGCGGGATTCAAGAGTTCTTCGCGAAAAGCACTGAACCTCTTGAATTTTTTTCGCTGCGGGATTCAAGTGCTTTTCAAGAAAAATGAAAAACCTCTTGAATCATTCCGCCACAGAATTCAAGAGGTCTTTGCGAAAAGCACTGAACCTCTTGAATTATATCGC